>JBAHZX010000155.1:0-34016 GCA_037132815.1 Shewanella sp. | reverse complement strand
TTGCTAGAAACTAATTACTTTGCCATTTTAGCAAATACACGATCGGCGGCTGCAAGTGTTGCCTCTATCTCTTTCTCACCGTGAGCCATCGACAGGAAGCCTGCTTCATAAGCACTTGGTGCTAAGTACACACCTTCATCTAACATGCCGTGGTAGAAGATAGGGAACTTGTTTGCATCACACTTAGTGACTTGAGCGAATGTTGTGACCTTTTCTTCTTCGGTGAAGAATAAACCGAACATGCCACCCACATAGTTGATAGACATAGAGATGCCGTGTTTGTTCGCTGCAGATTTGAAGCCTTCAGCGATACGTTTAGTCTTAGCTGTGAGCTCTTCGTAGACACCGTCTTCACAGAGTGCGTCTAATTGAGCAAGGCCTGCTGACATGGCAATTGGGTTCCCTGATAGTGTGCCCGCTTGATATACAGGACCAGTAGGTGCGATAAATTGCATCACATCTTTACGCCCGCCGAATGCGCCAACTGGCATACCACCACCGATCACTTTACCCAATGTTGTCAGGTCTGGTGTGATGCCGTAGTAGCCTTGAGCACCGCCCTTAGATACACGGAAACCTGTCATAACCTCATCAATGATAAGTAGAGCACCGAACTGATCACAGATAGCACGTAGACCTTCGAGGAAGCCTGCTATTGGTGGAATACAGTTCATGTTGCCGGCAACAGGTTCGAGTATGATACAAGAGATCTCTTTTGGGTATTGCTCGAACAAAACCTTAACTGAATCGAGCTCATTGTATGTTGCTGTCAGTGTGTGCTTAGCAAAATCTTCTGGGACACCCGGAGAGCTTGGCTGACCCAGAGTGAGGGCACCAGATCCAGCTTTAACCAGTAAACAGTCAGCGTGGCCGTGGTAACAGCCTTCGAACTTAAGGATCTTGTCGCGATTAGTGAAGCCTCGTGCCAAACGAATCGCACTCATGGTGGCTTCAGTACCTGAACTCACCATACGAACCTGTTCCATGGAAGGCACCATCTCGATGACTTTCTCTGCCATTTTGATTTCAAGCTCAGTCGGGGCTCCGAAAGATAGGCCATTTTCAACTGCGTCTAAAACAGCCTGACGAATTTTAGGGTGATTATGACCTAAGATCATCGGGCCCCAAGAACCTACATAATCGATATATGCTTTACCGTCGGCATCATAAATATAGGCACCATCGGCTTTTTCGATGAAGAGTGGCGAGCCACCTACGCCATTGAAAGCGCGTACAGGTGAGTTAACGCCACCGGGAATAGTTTTTTTAGCCTGTTCAAATAGCATTTCGGAGCGGGTCATTATCAATCCTTAAAGTCAGTCGCCAGATTTAAAACCGGCTTTTCGTGAATACCAATTTATTGGACACTCATATTTGTCCAAGTGCGGATCAACGCCGAGTGTCTGTGAAAAAGTGACATGCAGATTACTAGTCCGTTCTCGGCTTATCTAAAGATGGCCAGATTAGGGTGACTGTTTAGGTCAGAGTCTAATTTATTAGCCTGCTCGCGAGAGTTCCTAAGCTGCGGATGTATAATCACAGTGGTTAACTTGCAATATGGGTGTAAACATTGTGGTTAAAACAGAACTTACCACGATATTTGTTCGCTTCTTCCTGCGAAGAAAAATACTCTTATTGAATTCGCGCCAGATAGAATATATCAGCTGGATCTGAATTGCCTTCAAATTGATCTGTTATTGTGATCTTATGCTCGGCATATTTGCCATTGATATACTTAACTGCGGTCAATAACGCAGTATAAATCATGTTTAGACCCATCCTATGGGAGTGCCTGAGTATATCCATTTCAGTGTTGCACTTTTTTGAAAGAAGTCGCTTATAAGGGACCACCATTAATTTCAACATTACGCCTGAATTGGATCTGCTCAGTCTGCGCTGAAACCTGCACTTTGAAGTAGAATGGGTATATGCTGATGGACTTATATTTTCCCTGAACTTATCTCTTTTTGAAGCACGGCCCAGCTTATTACACCGATGACATTGTCTTTGTTATCTTGGTAGATGTAGACCTCACCGCGGCGTTCAGTAGATAGGATCTGGTAGGCTTCGTTGAGGGTGGCGGTATCGGGGAGCCCTTGTATAGGGTGGTGAGTCAATGTGCTGATGTCATCAGTAGCTTGCAGTTCAAGTTGTACCATCTGAATATCACCTAAGTTATCTCTCACAAGCACAGAGCATCCCTCTGCTCGTTTTAATACTTCTAGCAATAACTTATCGTTATCTCTAACGATAACTAAACGTCTATCCATCATGGACCGAACGCCGATCTTCATTAAACCTTGTTGGACTGGGGATACCTTGTAATTGAGGCCCATGATTTCAAGTTGTTCATAGAACAAGGATTTAGAGTTAAATCCTTGATGGGCGATCAAAAATGCTGGGATGCTGACAAACATGGCCGGCAAGATCATCGAAGCATTATTGGTTAATTCAAGTAACGCAATGAGCGCCGCCAGAGGTGCACCAAGACAGACGCCCATCATGGTCGTCATGCCTATTATGGTATAGAGGCCGATATAAGGCGTTATAGAGGGAAAAATTGAGGCACTAAATATAGCGAGAATGGCACCGAGTAGGGCTCCTATACCGAATAGTGGGCCGATGACTCCACCAGGAATTCCCAGCCCTAAGGCTGCTATGGTGGCGATTATTTTTCCGATGAGCAGCGCAATGAGAAAGAGTAAAGCTGGGTGTTCGCTGATTGCCTGCTCGATGGCAAAATCGCCACTGCCTAATGCTTGTGGTAAGAAGATACCGACAATAGTCGTAATGATACCAGCCAATAATAAGCGATAGATTAAGGGCCAGCTCTGTCCCTTAGCGGTGACTTTTAATAGAGAGTAGTTAAATAGAGCGGCAACACTACCAATTATCACTCCGGTAATAGCAAGAATCGGGTATTGAGACAATGGAATACGAACGACTCCAATTTGTTCATATTCATGGATATTACCGAAAACTAGCTGACTCGATACAGCACCACAAATAGCCGATATCATGATCGGGAAGAAATAGTGCAGTTTATATTCCCGTAATATGACCTCAAAAACAAAAAACACACCGGCCAAAGGTGCATTGAATGTTGCCGCTATGCCTGCGGCAATTCCCCCAGAGCACATAATACGCACACTGTTGTCAGGCAGGTTAAACTTTTCTGCCATTACGCTGGCACTGACAGCCCCTAGATGTATGGCTGGGCCTTCTCGGCCTACGGAAAAGTTAGTGGCAAGAGCAAACAGAGCCTGAAAAAATTGACCTGGGGCAGATTGCAGAGGGACCTTGCCATAGTGAAGCTTCACTCTGTGGAGTACATAGGCAATCCCCATGCGCTTATAGCGTTTTGATCCCATTCGAGCCACTAACCAGATTAAAAGTGCCCCTAATATAGGTAAAAGCACTCGCCAGTCGTTAACTATCTCAGTAAACTCTAGTTCGTTGGTTTGGGTATAATTGTTCAGCCAAAGTAGAAGAAGTCGAAACAGGATAATGACACCAGAGGCGATTAGGGCAAATAGCAGGGCTAACATACACAGTTGTAGGCTGATTTTAGCCTGAGATAACTTGTCTTGCAGATCTGTTTTCAGGTACATCTGGCATCGTGCATAGGTATTTTTAATTATTTTTCGCACCGGATTTTTCCTGGTTCTTCATTGCCTGCCATCATTTTGTAGGTGTGATTATTGACACGCTAGTTATCTAAATAGGGCATTAGTTCATGGAAAATTATCATCGTTGGCTCAATCGTGTTCAAGCTTTAGAGCGAAAAATTCGGCCGTCGAGTGTCTATTTACTGCTATTAGTATGGGTTGCCTTCGTCTTAGGGGGACTCAGTTATAGTCTATGGTCTGGCTATAATCTACCCGCGTTAGAGAATAACATAGAACAGATTGATAAATTGACTAAGCAGCTGAATATTCAGGCTCAAAGCTTAGCGGTAAGAAATCTGGAATTGTCTTTGTCTAGAGAGACTCATGCTAAAATGCAGGAGTTGTTTACAGATCAATATAGCAAAGAGAAAGATTTACTCAGGGAGTTGGCGTTTTACCGTAGTATCATGGCACCTGAGAGTATTGCCGATGGTGTTGCCATTCATGACTTAGAATTAACTTCAGATTTATTGCCGAGCCAGTATCGACTCAAGCTTATTCTGACACAGTTACAGAAACGTAAGCAGTCTCTTAAGGGAAGAGCTGAGTTGACCTTTATTGGGGTTCAAAATGGCAAAGTTGTTGAACTTAGTTTGGCTCAACTCACCGATGACAAGAGTTTGAGTTTTCAGTTTCGATATTTTCAGGTCTTGGACGCAGAGATCACTTTGCCAGAGAGCTTTAAGTTGTCCAGAGTCCTAGTTAAAGTCATTGTTCCCTCGAGTCGGTGGACTAAAGGTTCTGAGATTGAAATGGAATTCTTAGCTCTTGATCTGCTGCCTGAAATGGGTCATGTTGAGCTGGATAAAATCGAAAAAACTGAGAGTTTCTAAATTGACCCAATATATATGGAATGGTATTACTTGAACAAATGGGTCAGGTATTAGATAATCCTGCTCAGTAATTAGATCTAGAGGTTTTTATGACTGAACACACTGCCGAACAAGCAACTGAAGCTGAAGATGCTTTGCCTATTCAATTTACAGATGCGGCTGCTTCAAAAGTAAGAACGCTTTTGGATGAAGAAGATAACGATGCATTGAAGCTACGTGTTTACGTCACTGGTGGTGGATGTTCTGGTTTTCAGTACGGCTTCACCTTCGATGAAAAAGTTAACGAAGGTGACTTGACTGTCGAGAAGCAAGGCGTTCAGTTAGTCGTCGATCCAATGAGTTTACAGTATTTGGTTGGTGGTGAAGTCGATTACACCTCTGGTCTTGAAGGATCACGCTTTTTTGTGAAAAATCCGAATGCGACGACAACCTGTGGCTGTGGCGCTAGCTTTTCAGTATAATTCATAGATTAAAAACGTTTTGTTAAAATGCCAGTTAGGGGATCCTAACTGGCATTTTTTGTTTTGTATTTATCTTTTTAGTTCCTAGGGATTTAACTCATGATATTCATGTTTATTTTAGTATTGAAATAGCCTTTTACCTTCGGAGTAAAGGCTATCCAGACTTGAACGATAGCAAGAAAAATTAAGATGCTGAATATGATGAAATCGGGGATCTTTGCTTGTAACTGACCGAGCTTAAATGTCGATGGATTTCCGACAAGTAAATTATTTGGATCATACAGGTAGACTGGTAACATACTGACGAGGATCAGCTGTAATGACGTATAACCACGGAGGAAATACATGGCCGTTCGTTGACGACCCAGTATAGCAATCACCATGATTATGGTCAGTATGCAAAATAACTCCCCCTGCTTGGCGATGAGACCGCTAATTGAAGATATCACAAGGAAAGTACACAGGGCGGTAAGCCTTTTAGGCATAGGCTGTTTTACCATAGAAATTGCAGCTGAGCTAGCTTGTGTTTGGAGAGTGTTATCGATCACTTTGTCACTATCAGTCGTTGTTTGTTCTACAACGTCACTATTATCGATTGAAGTATCCGCAGTTTTATTTTTCAAGCTAAATCTCCTGTTGGCGGGTAAAACTAGTGCCGCTGCTTTGGTGTTAAGTGCTGCTCTAGTTCATGAGGAGGGATCACTACCCCTAGGTCTTCCTGTACAGGGTATACAGCAACAAATAGATCATCATCTTGCATGCCCGGAACCCAACGTTCCAGCCATTCAGATACTGGGATAGAGAGTGGAATACAGTTATCCCAATCATCAATAGCCCAAGATTTTGCCGCCTCTTCGCTAGGCCACATAGGAATACAATCTTCCTCTTCGGTGGTTAGCATTACACAGCCATCATCATCTTGAAGGGTCCATAGTGTCTCTTCAGACTTTACTTGCTCAACGAAGTAATCGTAGCGAGCTTCAGGAGTCATCTGGCTTGCATCTTTGGCACTTTTACTCATGGTATTTCTCATTTATTGGATTTACGTAGCGTGGAAGAACACGTTTATCGGATGATCATATCATTTAGAAGGGGGTATAGAGTAGATTTTTATCTATAGGATAATATAGTGGCGAATGGAAAAGTACGCCAGCCCAGACAAGCCGAGCAAGGCGCGCTTCTCAAGCTTAATTAACTCTCTTTTTCATTAAAAAACTTATAAATAAAGCCTGCAATGATTGCACCTGCGATAGGGGCTACCCAGAACAACCAAAGTTGAGATATTGCCCAATCACCAACAAATAGCGCGGGTCCAGTACTACGAGCTGGATTCACTGAGGTATTGGTGATTGGAATACTGATCAGATGGATGAGGGTTAAACCCAGCCCAATAGCGATGGGAGCGAATCCCTGTGGTGCTCTGGTATCGGTTGCACCTAAGATGATCAATAAGAAGAAGAGAGTCATAACCACTTCTGTTACCAAAGCTGAAGTTAAGGTGTATCCCCCCGGAGAGTGCGCACCGTAACCATTAGATGCGAAGCCATCGGCTAAGCTAAAGTCGGCATTGCCAGATGCGATAAGGAATAAAATTCCTGCGCCAGCGATACCACCAGCCACTTGAGCAAGTATGTAGGGGGCTAAATTTTTGGCTGGGAAACGTCCACCAGCCCAAAGACCAAATGAAACGGCTGGATTCAAGTGACAACCGGATATATGGCCTATAGCGAATGCCATGGTTAAAACGGTGAGTCCGAAGGCGAATGAGACGCCTAAAAGTCCGATACCTACATCGGGAAAGGCAGCAGCTAAAACCGCACTTCCACAGCCACCGAGTACCAGCCAAAGTGTGCCGATAAATTCGGCAGCCATTTTTTGAGACATGTTCATTTACAATTCCTTTTATTTTGCAGCGCATAACATTTGTTAGCTAAATATTATTTAGCTAACAAAGACGAAAATCCATTAACACAGACTAGAGCTAAATGAGTTTGATTATACTTTACTCTTTCCTAAATAAGATGAAAAGTGAAACTTCTAATGCTTTTATTATAGACAATGTGTCTATTAACTGATTGATTATTTAGAATCAATCAGCTACGGAATATCTCAATTAGCGTGCTGCAATATGTCAATGCAATAAGCGGAGGATGGGATCACTTTGAGTTGAAAGGTATTGAGTTCATGGATGTATTAATTTTTGAGTTAAGCTGCCGGAAATAGTGAGCCTAATACAGCTTTCCTACTTGCCCCTGTTACAGCGGGAAGGTTTCCTGACAATCTATTGTGGAATCGCATGGCAAGCCAGGCGAAGGCAATGCCTTCAACCCATTGTGGTTCTATGCCCAGCTCAGATGTGGTGCTTAATTGGTATTTAGGCAATAGCTCAGCCAGACGTCGCATCATTTCACCGTTGAATGCGCCACCGCCGCAGACAAATAGCTCTCCACTCTCAGATAATGCCAAGGTATCATTGGCTATGCTATGGCACGTTACATCAAGCAGAGTAGACTGGATATCGGCTTCGTTAAGGTAGCCAAACGCCGCAGTCTGCTGTTCAAGCCAGGCTTGGTTGAACAGCTCACGTCCGGTGCTTTTAGGAAACCCAAGGGAGAAGTATGAGTGGGACAGCAGATGTTTGAGTAGTTTCTCATCTGTGGTTCCACTGGCGGCCCATGAGCCATCCTTGTCGTAGGTTAGTTGCAGCACTTGTTGACTCCAGGCATCTATCAAGGAATTTCCAGGTCCCGTATCGAAACCGATGACTTCTTGGTTGTTCTTATCGGCAGGCAGGTATGTGATGTTCGCGATTCCACCGATATTGAGAATGACACGAGGTGTAACTTGTGTGGCAAACATCTCTTGATGAAATGCAGGCACTAAGGGGGCTCCTTGTCCACCTAAGGCAATGTCTTTCCGTCTGAAATCGGCAATAACATCGATACCTGTAGATACTGCTATGGTGTTGGGATCACCGATTTGCAGAGTAAATCCCATATTGAGATTAGGCATGTGCCTGACGGTCTGTCCATGACTACCAATGGCAATCACTTGCTTTCTTTCAATACCCGCCTTGGCTAATAGGGTATTGACGGCCACACCGAATAACAGCCCAATACTGCGATCAAGTTGTCCCAATAGATTTATTTCATCATTACCAGGGAGGCAGAGACGCTGCAGATCATTTAAAGTGTGTTTGGAGATTGCTTCACTATGTTTTGCTACAAGTCTTGGTTGTTGCTGGCTAAAGTCGACCAAGACAGCATCGACACCGTCCATACTGGTACCCGACATTAAGCCTATATAGAGGACACTGCTCATTGTAATATTTCCATTATTTATCGAACCTGAATGCACTCCCTGAGCCAAGTATTGGGCTTTAAACGGGTGAAAATTATTTAATATAGGCTAACTGAATTTGCTTGTTTTGTTGAAGTTTAGCCATGATCTGTTTACTCAACGCTAAAAATTTAGATTTTTCTGTGCTGGCGATGGGTAATGATTTAGGTAATTTGACCGTTCTAGGGTTTCTGTGGCGGCCATTGACAATAAATTCATAGTGCAGGTGTGCGCCGGTAACACGTCCCGTAGAGCCTAGGGTACCGATAATTTGCCCCTGTTTCACCGTGGCTCCTTGTTTTACCTTACGTTTCTTTAGATGCAGATATTTAGTGGTATAGGTGTCGTTATGTTTGATAAAAACATAGTTACCATTGTATTGATTATAAGCGGATTTGATCACTCGTCCCTTGCCTGCAGCCTTAATCGGCGTACCGATGGCGGCCACATAATCAACGCCTCTATGGGCTCGAACTTGGCCTGTGACCGGATGCAAGCGTCTAGGATTGAAACTTGAGCTAACATATTTGAAGTCGACGGGTGAGCGCAAGAAAGCTTTGCGTATGCTGTGCCCATCTTCAGAGTAATAGTTACCATCCGTGTAGCGTACCGCAGTGTAGCGATCGCCTTGGTTACTAAATTCTGCGGCTAAGATACTTCCATTTCTGAGAAATTCACCATTGGCATATTCTTTTTCGAAGATAAGGGCAAAGTGATCACCCTGTCTAATGTCTAGGGCAAAGTCAATATCCCAACCGAAAATTGTCGCGAGCTGCATGATTTGGTTTGGGGTTAACCCTGCGCTTACACCAGCATTCCAAAAGTTATTGTTAATGGTTGCATTGGTAAATTCATTACGGTTTTCAACTTTTTTCTTCTCGATATGTTCAGTATAGATCTTGTCATTTTTATTTAAATTTCTATTTATAACTAGCGTAGAGACAGGGTTGATATGATAACTTAGCTGCAAAAGCCTACCATTTTCATCTTTTACTATAATGATCTCTTCACCAGGTATTATCCTAAGCAGGTTTTTCTTTGCCTCTGGCAACTGGGTTATTTGATACACATCCCGTGAGCTTAATCCAGCGCGATTAAACAGGGCCGCCAGGGTGTCGCCACTCGCTACTTTGAAATGTTTTACGTGTTTATTTTTGTTTTTTTCACGCGCTAATTCGTCGAGGGAATTTTCGAGTTGAGGTGAGAGTTTTGTATTCGAGTCGGCAACATGCTGCTGAAGATCAGACGGTGGCGTCGGTGTACGGAAAGAGAGAGGGATTTTGAGTTGTTCTAAATGTTTGGTACTTATATTCGAGTTGATATGTTTATCGTTTTTGCTTAAGCCTATGCTACCGGAAAGTTGTGAATGAATATCCTTCGATGCATTGTTATCGTCGGAAGGTAAAATCACTATAGTAAATATCGCTAACACTAAGATAATTAAGAGTATTCTGTGTTCTTTAGGCAGTAATTTTAACCGTGTTATAAGCTTTCCCATCTAACATTTTCCTGTTGAGCTCAGTCGCAAAGTTTTTGCTTAAGCTGATCCCCTTAGTGTACACACTTTCAATTGTGCTGGCTAACAAGTAACATGACTCTTTATTTTTGAATGAGCTCCTAGGAGTAGTTGGCGAGATGGCTGATTTAGACCAAGCATTAGCAGAGATTAAACGCGGTACCGATGAGATATTACTCGAGGCGGACCTGCTGGAGAAATTGAAAGAGGGACGTCCTTTACGTATTAAGCTTGGAGCCGATCCAACCGCACCGGATATTCATCTAGGTCACACAGTGATCTTAAATAAGATGCGTACTTTTCAGGAGTTAGGTCACGAAGTGATCTTTCTTATTGGTGATTTTACCGGCATGGTAGGCGATCCGAGTGGTAAGAATAACACTCGCCCTCCACTGACTCGCGAGCAAGTACTCGCTAATGCAGAAACCTATAAACAACAAGTATATAAGATCTTGGATCCGGCCAAGACTCGTATCGTGTTCAATTCAACTTGGTTGGAGCCATTGGGTGCAGCCGGCATGATACGCCTCGCTTCTAAGCAAACAGTTGCCCGTATGATGGAGCGTGATGATTTTAAGAAGCGTTATGCTTCGGGTCAGTCAATTGCAATTCATGAATTTATGTATCCCTTGCTACAGGGTTATGACTCGGTAGCCTTAGAAGCTGACGTTGAACTGGGTGGTACTGATCAGAAGTTTAACTTGCTGATGGGACGAGAATTGCAGAAATCAGAAGGACAAAAGCCCCAGACTGTCATTATGATGCCGCTGCTCGAAGGTTTGGACGGAGTGAAGAAAATGTCTAAGTCTGCTCACAACTATATCGGTGTTAGTGAGCCTGCCGGTGAGATGTTTGGCAAAATAATGTCTATTTCAGATGTGCTAATGTGGCGTTATTTTGAATTGTTGTCATTCCGTCCTCTCGGTGAGATTGAGCAGTTTAAGGCCGATATCAAAGCTGGAGCGAACCCTCGTGATATTAAGATCGCCTTAGCAAAAGAGATCATCACACGTTTCCACGATGAAGCCGCTGCTGAAGCTGCTCATCAAGAGTTTATCAATCGCTTTCAGAAAGGGGCGATTCCAGATGATATCGAAGAGGTTGAATTGAGCGTAGGTGAAGGTATTGCCATTGCTAATTTGCTGAAAGAATTAGGCTTCGTTAAGTCGACTTCGGATGCCATGCGTATGATTAAACAAGGTGCGGCCAAGATCGATGGCAAAAAAATTGAAGATACACGTTTGCAGCTAACGGCCGGTACGACCGGTGTTTTTCAAGTGGGTAAACGTAAATTTGCTAAAGTAACCTTGGTTTAAGCTTATTAGCCTCTAGAACTTAAGTTTTAGAGGCTCGTTAGTTAAAAAAGTTCTCAGCGCTTTTCCCCTATCATCTTCATACTTGTTAACCAATAACTATTTGGCCGAGGACATAACCAAGACAACAAGCTGAAATTACACCAATTAAACCCACCGACATGAACGAATGGTTAAAATACCATTTACCAATCTTAGTCGTACCGGAGGTATCAAAGTTAACTGTCGCGATGTCTGACGGATAGTTAGGGATAAAGAAATAACCGTATACAGCAGGCATTAATCCTATCAGCAATGCAGGCTCAATACCCAATGCCAAACCAACAGGTAACATCATTCTCGCAGTAGCTGCCTGAGAGTTAACCACTACCGATACGATGAATAAAGCCAATGCAAATGTCCATGGATAGAGAGTCACAGTATCGATAATACTTGATTTAAATTGTGGCATTGCATATTGGAAATAAGTATCTGACATCCAAGCAATACCAAAAATAGCGATAGCGGCAACCATCCCTGATTTAAAGACCACACCATCTGGTACTTTTTTCGGATCCGTTTTAGTAGCGATTAAAATAACCCCACCAAAACCAAGCATCATCATTTGGATAATAATCGACATACTGATAGGTTTAACGGCCCCTGGCATTGTTCTTATCTCAGGTACCATGGCAATAATAACAATGGTTACAATTGCGAATAAGAAAATTAATACTGCATTGCGGGAAGAAACGGGCAGGGTTTGGTCAAGCGTTGTTGCAGTAGTGTTGTTAATTTTATCTCGCCAAATAGGATCTTTTAAACGCGCTTGATATTCTGGGTCGTCATCGAGTTCTTTACCACGTCTAAGGCTATATAAAGACAACATCAGTGTGCCAAACAATGTTGCAGGAACGGTGACAAGCAAAATAGAAAGCAATGTAACATTGGCGTCAATATCCACTATTTGCGCTAGATAATAAACAACCGCGGCTGATATTGGAGAGGCTGTAATCGCAATTTGTGATGCGACAGAGGCTGCTGCCATTGGTCTTTCTGGTCTAATACCATTTTTAAGCGCAACGTCGCCGATAATGGGCATGATAGAGTAAACTGCATGACCTGTCCCTAATAAGAATGTCATAAAATAGGTAACAAAGGGCGCAATTAAAGTCACTCTTTTAGGGTTTTTACGAAGAATTCGTTCGGCAATTTGAAGCATATATTTCAAACCGCCAGCCGCTTCCAGAATCGATGCACAGGTTACTACTGCAAGTATAATTAATATTACTGTTACTGGGGGGGCGGTGGGTGGCATTTTAAAGATGAAAACTTCAATGGCTAAACCAATCCCTGAAACTACGCCTAATCCTATTCCTCCATATCGAGATCCAATATAGAGAACAAGCAGTAGAAATAGAAACTCTGCATACAACATATTAATATCCTTAAAAATTGCGTGGGATATATTGTTATCCTGTTTATGTTCTAATACCGATACTTCACTCACGTTATGAATTGATATTTTATAATTAATATGCCCTAAGTCACAGTTATAATAATTTATCAAAGATCAAAAAGGATCAAGTTGCTTGATCCTTTTTTAGCTTTATTCACATTACTTTCTTAACCTATAATGAAATGGTTTATCAAATGAAAGTAAGTGGTATCGAGATTGAAAGTAGTGTCAAAAAAATAAAACAACAGATCGAAGTAAGTTACGAAATACGCCAAGTCATAGATATCGAATATAAGTGTGTTGCCACTGAATATTAAGCTCAAATACTTGAGAATGAAATTGGAAAACGCTTTGTTGCAGTCTTTCCAGAGGGGGGCGGTAAATACTCGCATGCAATATGGTAATGGCTTTTCAAAGAACACGTGTATAGTTGCCACTGAAATCATGCATTTTGAGCTAGAACGGGTATAAGTCTAGCTTTAATCTCAAATGATAGGATAATACTGGACGCTGGTAAAGATGAGGCCTGTGCAGGGCTGAACGCGACTAAGAGCCGAGACTTATAATAACCTCATTTATTGTACCGCGAGTTGATCGGCCATTGTTTGATAATCCATCAGATCTTCATGTTCCTTGATCCTATTATTATTCATATCGAGTTGAATGGTGGTGACCCCCGGAATGGCTAGATCAATAATTTTACCTGGTTTACCAAATTGAGCTCCAGGTCCCTTGTAGTAATAGCTGCCTATCATTACGACCAGAGAGCCAGAATTAAACATATGTTCGATATTAAAGCCATATTCGAGCACCCCTTGATGGGCGCGTCTCAGAAAACTAATGATGTGCCTACGGCCGGTATAAGATTTGCTTGCCGTTCTGTCTTTGAAAATACTGTCTCTGTCATAGAAAGTGCTTAATGCTTTGTAATCATGAGAGGTGACGGCCTGTATATATTTCACCGCCAATTGCTGTTCGAGTGGCATCTCTTCGGTGTTGGCTACCGACGGAAAGCCAATAAAAGCAAGAAGGAGGTAAAGATAGCGTGAGATCATCATAATTAATTCTTCAAGTTTTTTTCAAATTGAAAGCTGGCAGAGACAAGTGCCATCTAATGGCGGCGAGTCTGATACCAAGCGCCATTGTCATGGAGAGTAGCATAGCATGTATATTTTCCATGCCTAAGTTGATGCTCACGCTATAGCAGATCCCACCTACGATAGATGCAGTAGCATAGATCTCGGTTCTCAATATCATAGGGACTTGACGGCATAACAAGTCTCGAATAATGCCTCCCCCTACACCCGTTATCAAGCCCATCACTACGGCTATCATGCCTCCTAGTTCGAGATTGAGGGCTTTTTCTGCGCCAATGACCGTAAATAGAGCTAAACCTAAGGCATCGGCTATGGGCAGTGTTTGCTGAGGGATTTTCTTAGGTCTTCGAACCATTATCAAGATCAATAATACAGTAATTAAGATGACGACAATATAGTTTGGGTCGAGGATCCAAAATACCGGTGTTGTCCCCAAAAGTGCATCACGTATGCTACCGCCACCGACAGCGGTGACGGAGGCGAGTACTATCACTCCGAAAGGGTCCATACGGTGTCGTCCTGCGGCTAGTGCACCCGAGAGGGCAAAAACGGAGGTGCCACATAGGTCGAATATGTAAATCCAATCGATCATTTATCTAACTCTTTCAAGTGTAGTTTGAGGATGCCTATCTCAATCATAGATAAAATACAGAGGGTGAAACTCATAACTCCAGCTTTTATTATGTGTCTGATGATACTGATATATCTATGTAAGTTTTTTAACGTCTCACTACGAACAGGCTTCGAGCGATTACTCAAATTTCTCATTAGGGTTACAAGGGCAGAGAGTCGACAGTTGTATGCCAGAAATGGCAAAGTGGGAGTCGTTAAAAATAGATTAATATTGTTGAACAAATCTAATCGCCTATGTCGGAGTATTGAGTAGATTATGAGAATGATACCTATGGATAAGCAGATGTCTAGACTGATGCGAATTTTAAGTCTGTAAATATCGTAGCATTGGCTTTTCAAGGCTTTGTTGGCTTTATCGTTTGCGATAAAGCTTTGGACTATCTTAAAACTCGGTCGCTTGCGGCCGAGTTTTTTATAAATAGTTGTATTTATATGTATTTAAGTAAGGCCATTACCATTAAGGCTGACTGGTGCCCAGCTTTAACTAAATAAGTGTCAAAGTCTACCTGTGAATCGTTGTTGGCATTATCTGACAGAGAGCGGATAACGACAAAAGGGAGCTTAAATTGATAACAGACTTGAGCTATGGCGGCACCTTCCATCTCACATGCTGCCATTGTTGGAAAATGGCTGAGCATGGTCTTAGTGCGTTGGGGATCGCAGATGAAGCTGTCACCGGTACAGATCAAGCCTTGGATGGCTTTCACATTTCCAAGACTGGCAACCGCCATTTTTGCGGCGTTTATTAATTTTTCATCGGCAATAAAAGCGGCAGGTTGGTTAGCCATTTGACCTATCTCATAGCCAAATGCGGTGACATCGACATCATGATGTCTGACTTCTGTGGAGATAACGATATCACCTATTGCCAGCTCATCGACAAAACCACCGGCAGAACCTGTATTGATCACGGCATCGGGAGCATATTTTTCGATAAGTAATGTTGTGGCGATACTGGCGGCGACTTTTCCGATGCCAGAGCGGGTGACTATCACGTCGGTGCCATTGAGTGTACCGATGATGAACTCGATGCCCGCAATGGTCTGTGATTCTGCAGATGACATAGCAGAGATAAGGTGAACAACCTCTGGCTCCATGGCGCCGATAATTCCAACTTTCATTGAGTAACCTTAAATATGTTTAAGCCGAATTTGATGTCGGCTAATATAACATAACTTGCTAGCCGAAATTAGCAGGGTTTGATGAAAACACTTTATCCAATTTACTCATCTATTAACAAGTTATAAGTATCTTTAGTGGTTTAGCTTGTGGTTTTTGTGTCAGATTATATACAGAGAAACCTAGACACATGCTTGTTATTCTAGCCGATTAGACCAGAATCTGTTGTCAGTTCCTTAGGTTCAGATTGGAGCAATGAACCTGTGCGCTATACCACTTTAATGGCCACTGTAATCATGCATCTTGAGGTAGAACGGGTATATACCCGTTGGCATGATACCGACGGGTATTTATCTAATCATTAGTAAATCAAGTTATAAACTACTAACGTTAGTCTTCACTCAAAGGTATTGAGAATACCCAGAGCAGCATCTCGCCCTTCGGCGATAGCTGTTACAACTAAGTCTGATCCGCGCACCATATCACCTCCGGCAAACACCTTAGGATTGGTGGTTTGGAATGGATTGTCGGCAGCTTTCGGTGCTATTACGCGTCCCCATTGGTCAAGATCAACATTATGATCTTTGAGCCAACTAGCTGGGCTAGGTTGAAAACCAAAGGCGATGATAATTGCGTCGGCTTCAAGTAGGGCTTCACTACCTTCTATCGCCTCGGCGCTGCGTCGTCCACTGTTATCGGCAGTGCCCATCTGAGTTTCGACACAGGTGATGCCAGTCACTTGCCCATTTTGGATTTCGATAGATACGGGCTGTCTGTTAAAGAGGAAGTTGACACCTTCTTCTTTAGCGTTCTGCACCTCGCGGCGAGAGCCCGGCATGTTGGCTTCATCACGGCGGTAGGTACAAGTGACTTCTTTTGCACCCTGACGAATCGCAGTGCGGACACAATCCATGGCGGTATCACCCCCTCCCAGTACTACGACCCTTTTGCCTTCCAAGCTTAGATAAGGCGACTCTATATCTTGGGTACCCATGATGTGATGGGTATTGCCTATCAGGTATGGCAGCGCTTGATGGACACCCTGAGCATCTTCACCGGGCAACCCCGCCTTCATGGCGGTATAGGTCCCCATTCCTATGAATACGGCGTCATAGTCATTGACTAAGTCGTCGAATGGGAGGTCTTTGCCTATGGTCACATTCAGTTTGAATTCGATCCCCATGCCTTCCATTACCGTGCGGCGAGTCGCCATCACCGCTTTATCGAGCTTGAATGCGGGAATACCATAAGTCAGTAGGCCACCAATTTCAGGGTTTTTATCGAAGACCACAGCCTGGACACCGTTGCGGGCGAGAATGTCGGCGCAGCCCAAGCCTGCAGGTCCTGCTCCGACAATGGCGACGCGTTCTTTTCGGGCTACAACCTTACTCAAGTCGGGGCGCCAGCCTTGTTCGATGGCAGTATCTGTGATGTATTTCTCAACGTTGCCGATAGTCACAGCACCAAACTCATCATTGAGGGTACAGGCTCCTTCACATAATCTGTCCTGTGGACAGACTCGGCCACAAATTTCAGGCAAGGTGTTAGTTTCATGTACCAGATCGGCGGCTTCCAATATACGTCCTTCTTTAGCCAGTTTTAGCCAATTAGGGATATAGTTGTGCAGCGGACATTTCCATTCACAATAGGGATTACCGCAATCGAGACAACGGTCTGATTGCTCTTCCACCTGGTTTTGAGCGAACGGCTGATAAATCTCAATAAATTGAGTGGTGCGTTTCTGTGCCGGGTGTTTTACCGGATCGATACGATCGATTTCGATGAATTGAAAATCATTGCTCATATTGATACTTTCCCCGCTGTAACTTCAATGTCTAATTCTATTGGTGTCTTTATCGGGTTTTCATGCGTAATCGCGATGAATTTAAAATCATTTTTCATTTTATTATTTACCCCGCGATTACTTTCAGTTCTGGTTGTACCTGCTCGAGTCTCAACAGATCCGAGACGGGGACACTCTTAGGTTTGACTAATACAAAGCAGTCGAGCCAATTTTCGAAATCATTTAGCAACATCTTTGCATGTTCACTGCCTGTTTCGAGGAGGTGTTCCTCGATAAGACCCTTAAGATGCTGTTGATGGATCGGTGAGTCGAGCTTTTGAGCATCGACCAGTTCGCTGTTAACCCTTCGGTTAAAACGACCGAAACGGTCAAATACATAGGCGAAACCACCGGTCATACCAGCGCCAAAGTTAACCCCTGTTTTACCCAGTACGACGACAATCCCCCCAGTCATATACTCACAACCGTTATCACCAAGGCCTTCAACGACAGCAAGGGCCCCTGAGTTTCTGACGGCAAAGCGTTCACCGGCAATTCCAGAAGCAAATAACTTGCCGCCAGAAGCGCCGTAGAGGCAAGTGTTACCTATGATAGATGAACGCTCGCTCTGGAAATTACTTCCTAAAGGAGGGTGTATGGTTATCTTCCCCCCGGACATACCTTTACCAACATAATCGTTGGCATCACCACAGAGAGTTAGCTCTATGCCCGGACTGTTCCAAACACCGAAGCTTTGACCCGCACTGCCATGAAACTGGAGTTTAATCGGGGCTTTAGCTCCCTCTTTACCTATAGTGCTGGCGACAAATCCAGACAGCGCGGCACCAATAGAACGGTCAACATTACCGATTTCAAAGCGAGTAGATAGTTCTTCGCCTTGCTCAACGGCATCTCTGCACTCGGCTAAAATCTTTTGGTTCAACACGCCGATATCTGCGGGTGTGTTGAGCTCCTTCCAAGTAACAGCACTGTTTTCAGGAACTTCTGGTTTGTATAAAATGGCGCTTAGGTCGAGACCATTCTGTTTGGGAGTGTCACCGCTCAATGCATGTAACCAGTCGCTACGGCCTACTAACTGCTCAAATTTGGTAACACCTAGGGCTGCCATCTCTTCTCGAATTTCTCTGGCTACGAACTCAAAATAGGTCATCACCCGTTCAGGAAGACCGTGATAATGCTTGTTTCTGAGTTGTTTATTCTGGGTTGCGATGCCTGTTGCACAGTTATTTAGGTGACAAATGCGTAGATATTTACATCCCAGAGCTATCATAGGCACGGTACCAAAACCGAAGCTTTCGGCTCCTAATAAGGCTGCCTTTATAACGTCTCTGCCTGATTTTAAGCCTCCATCGACCTGAAGGCGGATCTTATGACGCAATCCGTTCTTCACCAGCGACTGATGCACTTCGGCAAGGCCGAGTTCCCATGGGCTACCTGCGTACTTAACGGAGGTGATTGGGCTAGCAGCTGTACCGCCATCGTAACCCGAGATGGTGATCATATCGGCGTAGGCCTTAGCCACACCCGTGGCGATGGTGCCCACACCAGGCTCTGAAACTAATTTAACCGAGATCAGCGCCTTAGGGTTTATCTGTTTAAGATCGAAAATCAGCTGAGCCAAATCTTCAATTGAATAAATATCATGGTGTGGTGGTGGCGATATGAGTGTTACTCCAGGTTTGGCATTACGCAACCCTGCTATTTCGACACTCACCTTATCACCAGGAAGCTGACCTCCTTCACCAGGTTTTGCCCCTTGGGCAATTTTGATCTGTAATACTTCGGCATTAACTAGGTAATGGGCCGTGACACCGAAGCGCCCTGAGGCTATCTGTTTGATCTTGGAATTACCTTCGGTGTTGAAGCGACGTGGATCTTCTCCGCCTTCTCCAGAGTTAGAACGGCCACCGAGTCGATTCATCGCCACGGCGAGGGCTTCGTGAGCTTCAGGGCTCAGGGCACCAATACTCATGGCCGCGCTGTCAAATCTTGAGTATAAGTGAGTGGCTGATTCTACATTATCGACGTTAATGGCTGCTAGCTCACCTTTCACCTCGATGAGATCTCTTAGTGTTGCCACTGGACGCTTGTCTACCAGCTCAGTGAAACGCTTATATGTGGGGTAATCTTTATCTTTTAAGCAAGCCTGAAGTGTATTGACTACATCTGGGTTGAAGCTGTGGTACTCGCCCCCTTCAACGTATTTTAGTAACCCACCTTGGCTGAGGGGCTGGTGTGCCTGGAAAGCCATTTTATGAAGTTTGATTTGATCTTGTTCTAGTTGGTCAAAACTAGCTCCTTCAATGCGGCTAATCACGCCATTGAAACAGAGGTTGACAACATCTGTTGCCAAGCCAATGGCCTCAAATTGTTGGCTACAACGGTATGAAGCGACAGTACTAATACCCATCTTAGACATGATCTTTCTTAGACCCTTATCGATACCTTGACGGAAATTGAGGATCAACTTACGTGTGTCAGCAATATCGCTCTTTTTCGCTAGTGCGCAGATAGATTCATAGGCCAAATAGGGGTAGATAGCTGTGGCACCTAATCCTATAAGTACAGCAAAATGATGTGGATCTCTTGCTGTCGCGGTTTCAACTACGATGTTAGAGTCACAGCGTAGGTCGTTGTCGACTAGGACCTGCTGAATGGCTCCCACGGCCATCGCAGCTGGAATAACCTGTTTAGATTTGCCTGTCGCTCTGTCAGATAAGATGAGTAGAGTGGTTCCAGTTTTGGTTAGCTCCTCAGATTCGTTACAAATTCGAGTAATTGCCTTCTGTAATCCTTCACTCAAATCATAGTTAAGCTCTATGGTGCTGGCACGATAATATGTTGAGTTAAGAGCTAGTAATTGATTGAAATCACTATAAAGTAAAACTGGTGAGTTAAACATGACACGATAGGCGTGACCCGTAGTCTCATTAAATATGTTTTGCTCTCTGCCGATACATGTGGTGAGAGACATTACGTGCTTCTCTCTTAATGGATCGATAGGAGGGTTGGTGACCTGGGCGAATTTCTGTCTGAAATAATCATATATAGTACGAGGTTTTTTCGAGAGCACGGCCATAGGCGTATCGTCTCCCATAGACCCAGTGGCTTCTTCACCTTTTTGTGCGAGCACCCAGATAACGTCTTGCAACTCTTCACGGGAGTAGCCAAATTGCTTGTGGTATTGCAGCAATTGGTCATCGCTGAAATTTCGAGTTCCTTGTGCATCATTGGAGAGTTCTTCTGCTGGAATCAGGGTTTGACTGTTTTTGGCCATCCACTCTTTATATGGGTGGCGACGTTTGAGGTCGTTATCGATCTCAAATGAAGAATAAAGGTGACCATTGAGTGTATCTAACACAAGTAACTCGCCAGGACCGACACGACCCTTCTCGACGACTTCGTCGGGGGTGTAATCCCATATCCCAATTTCGGAGGCCAAGGTGAGTATTCTATCTTTGGTTATTACATATCGTGCTGGACGCAAACCATTACGATCCACTGCGCAGGCCACATGTCTACCATTAGTCATCACGATCCCTGCAGGACCATCCCAAGGCTCCATATGCATAGAGTTAAAATCATAGAAGGCTTTGAGTTCTTCATCCATTTCAGGATTACTTTGCCATGCTGGTGGAATCAACAAACGCATTGCCCTATAAAGATCCATACCACCGGCGAGTAACATCTCCAGCATGTTATCGAGTGCCGATGAGTCTGAGCCTGTTTCATTAACGAAAGGGGCGGCTTGCTGTAGATCAGGAAGAAGAGGCGTTTTAAACTTATATGCACGGGCTTTTGCCCACTGTCTATTTCCTGTAATGGTGTTAATTTCACCATTATGTGCCAAAAACCTAAATGGCTGAGCAAGTGGCCATTTAGGTGAGGTGTTAGTGGAAAATCTCTGGTGGAATAAGCAGATAGAACTCTGGAGGCGAATATCTGCTAAATCGAGATAAAATACAGGTAGATCCGCAGGCATCATCAAACCTTTATAGACAATAACCTGACCGGATAGGCTGGCAACATAAAATTCTTTATCGTGAACCAGTTGTTGTTCTAAGCGGCGTCTGGCCATATAAAGACGACGTTCTAAGTCTTTATCTCGCCAACCAATAGGTGCGTTAATGAGTACTTGATATATCTGTGGCTGACTCGCTTTACCAATTGGCCCTAAAACATCAGGATTGACGGGGACTTTTCTCCAACCGGCAACATTTAAAGTCTCTTTTTCAAGTTCGTGCTCAAGAAGCCGCATGGATTCTTGAGCTAATGTGTCATCTTGATTGAGGAAAAACACGCCTACTGCAAATGTACGACTCAGATGCCAATCATTTTCTGCAGCAATAGCTTCAAAAAACTTAATGGGTAATTGCATAAGTAGTCCACAGCCATCGCCAGTGCGACCGTCCGATGCAATACCACCACGGTGTTTCATCCTATCCAGCCCTTGGATTGCTGTTCTTACTATGCGGTGGCTAGGCTCACCGTCCATTTGGGCTATTAGGCCAAAACCACAATTTTCTCGCTCGAAACTGGGGTGATATAAACTCATACACGACTCCATAAACTATAACTAAAATGCTACTCGGGGAAATTTTTGTTATATATATATGCACCCGAACCACCCAAAATAACCTTTGGTAGTGCAAAGGTCAAACCAAATAGTTGTATAAAACATGGTAGTTAAGGCTCGTTTAATGCAGCATTGATCACGGTTAACGTTAACGTTAACTGTGGCTGTCACTGTATAACGTTATGAATGAAAAGAATTTTAGATGCTATCTAATTATTGATGGCTAGATTAATAGCAAATAAAAGTATTTATATTATTTCATAAAAAGTGATTTATTTTGCATTAACAGTGAATGTTTTTTTAATCTTGAGTGTGATTATTTATGCAGTGCTAGTGATTTAAGTGGCGCTTTTTAGCATGATTTCAACTCATTCAGGTTTATTTTAGTAAAATTAAATAGTTTTAAAGTAAAACAGTCGAGTGTCAGAAATTTGATGAAGTGCGATGTTTGAGAGTAAATAATCACTTAAAATATTGTAATTATTTGCTTGATCATAGAGAGAGACAGAGTGGGACTGGATCAGTACGTTAATACTTTCGGTGTTGCTTGTAAGAAGCAATTTGGTAGAAAGCTTAAAAAGTTAACTATAGATGCAAAATTTACTTGCCCTAATCGAGATGGCACTTTAGGCAAAGGCGGCTGTACCTATTGTAATGTGGCTTCTTTCAACTATGAACATGGGACTGAACGGTCCATAAAGGATCAACTCAAATTAGGGCGCGAGAGAGTTCGGGGCAAGAGTTCAAAATTTATCGCTTACTTTCAAGCCTATACTAGTACTTATGATGAATACCGTGTTCTGAAGGCTAAGTATGATGAAGCCATTAGCGACTCGGATATAGTGGGGCTTTGTGTGGGTACGCGACCGGATTGTGTCTCTGATGAAGTCATTGATTTACTTTTAAGTTATCAAAATCAGGGAATAGAAGTCTGGCTCGAACTTGGTTTACAGTCGGCGAATGATAAGACCCTGAAGCGGATCAACAGAGGGCACACCTTTGATGACTATTGCGATACAGTGCTAAGAGCCAGGGCAAAAGGGATTAAAGTCTGCACCCATCTTATTCTTGGTTTACCCAGTGAAAGTCATCAAGATTACCTTTTTTCTCTAAAATCGGTGATCCGTGTTGGTGTTGATGGTCTTAAGTTGCATCCCTTGCATATTGTTGAAGGGAGTACCATGGCCAAAGCATGGCGCAATGATCGTATGTCGCTACTTACCCTAGAAGAGTATGCTTACAGTGTTGGAGAATTGATCCGTTACACACCAAAAAACATTGTTTTTCATCGTGTTACAGCTTGGGCTAAAAAGCCTATTTTATTAGGCCCTGACTGGTGTGCATTTCGTTGGGATGGTCTGGTAGCGATTGTGAATGACTTGAAATCTAAGGGCTCACAGGGAAGCTATTTAAATATTTAAAGTAAATTAGAACTAAAGTAAGAAGTAATGCAAGTAAATAGCAGACTAAATTAATAATCGGTTAGTAAATAGTTAAAATGTTTATGTTTTTACTGATATGCAGCTCAATTAGTTGCACCAGTAATTTTAGCAGGTATTATATGTTAGTTTTTTATACTGTCATAATTGTTGAGAGGTGCCTGAAGATGGCAACATCTGAAATAGAATTAATTTTGGATTTAAATACATTAGAGCAATACTGTAACGCTATTGGTGCAGGAACTTTGTTAAAAAGTGTCGTGTTATTTGAGCAACTTATGCCAAAGTATGTGGGTAATATGGTTAATGCTAAAAAGGTGCAAGATAAAGAAACCTTATGCGCCGAAGCTCATAAATTTAAAGGTGCAGCGGGGTCTGTCGGTCTGAAACGAATTCAGCAATTTGCTCAATTACTCCAACATGGTGAAGAGACGGCTTGGGCTACTGAGCATGGTATCTGGTTACAAGCCATCGTAGATAATGTGAATCACGACTTATTAGATCTTAAGCAATATTTAGAGGCTAAAGCTTAATCATTAAATAACTATATCTTAACTCTTGCCCGATGTGTGAGTACACCAAGTATAAATGATCTTGTTGTCATTATTTTTGAAAAACAAACATCATATAAAAATCACACACATCTCATTGCTCCAGTAAAGCGAAGAATTATCTGTTATGTAAATAGGGAAAGTAATTGAAATATTTAAATTTTAAAGTAATCGGGTTAGCCACACTAATTGCTTGTTTATCTATAATAATAATTAACATGCTAGGTTGGAGGCTGACAGCATTCCTATTAGTTGAATACTTCACAGAAATGAATGGTGAGCCCGCCGATTATGTGAAAATTAATGGAGTTCTAACTGAATATCTCTTTCTATTTATTTACATCCCTGTTTCTGTTTTAACTTCTTTAACAGTTTCAAATTACATATGTAAAAAGTTAAGCCATTTACAGCTATGCCATGGATTAATAGTATCTATGATCGCCTCTCTATTTATTATACTAGTATCGAATGGCAATGAGCTTCCTTTATGGCACGTAATTTTCAGATGCATATCCTTAATATTATTAACTTTAGCATGCATAAAAATAAAGCTAAGAAAAATGTAAACTAAAATTACATAACAAGGTAAAGCATGTCGCACAGCAAAGCCGCGCTGGACTGCCAAAAATGTCACTTAAATTGCTAGCGCAATTACGTGCCAGTTTTGTCAGCCCCTGTTTGTGGCGTTATGAGTGTACGGTGACATCACATATAATAATTTTTAATGGGTTAAGTCGACCTTTTACATATTGAAGATGAAGATTCGTCGCCTTATATGGCCTTTGTGGTAAAGTTAAATTGAATTTTTGGATAGACATTGTTGTTGGTAATCGACTCTATGAAGCACTTACCCAGTTTAAAAAACCTTTTCTATTTAGTTAACTTACATCAAGAACAGAATTTCAATAGAGCTGCGAAGATATGTTATGTCAGCCAATCTACGCTTTCGAGTGGTATTCAAAATTTAGAAGAACAACTCGGTCATCAGTTGATTGAGCGCGATCATAAATCATTCATTTTCACCGCCATTGGGGAGGAAGTTGTCCTGCGTTCGAGAAAGTTACTCACCGATGTCAATGATCTGGTTGAATTAGTGAAACATCAGGGTGAGCCTATGACCGGAGATATCCGTCTCGGGTGCATTCCAACCATTGCGCCCTTCTTGTTGAGTAAGGTGGTTAAGCATTGTCAGAGCAGTTACTCTGATTTGACGCTATTTTTGAAAGAGGATACCACTGAGCGTTTATTGGCAGCCTTGGCAAAGGGCGAGTTAGATCTGTTATTGCTGGCTCTACCTGTGGATACCAGTGGTTTTCATCGTATGAAGGTGGGGGTCGACCCATTCAAGCTTGTTGTTCACGAGGATCTAACGGATGTCATCAGTGAACCTATCGATTATGAATCACTGCCTGATCAAAGCATCTTTCTGTTACAGGATGAACACTGTATTACTGGGCATGCCGTGAGCGCCTGTCAACTGGCTAATAGTGCTAAAGTGAATCCTTTCGCCGCAACGAGTTTGCATACTTTAGTACAGATGGTAAACAGTAAGCTAGGAACGACTTTTTTGCCTCAGATGGCAATCGATGCTGGGATCTTAAATGATACTGAATTGAGAGTGATGCAGCCTCCTGGTGAAGCCCCATATAGAGAAATTGGTCTAGTGTGGCGTCAAACATCGAGTCGAATATTAACCTTTAGAACCTTAGGCTTAGCAATTCAAAACATATTGGAACACAGAGATATTTAATAATGGTATCAGTGTTTCTGTTTTGGTTCGACACTAAATACTTCTGTCGAGTGCTGTTTTCCCTTGAGCTTAATCGGTCCTAAGCTGTTAATCTCATATTGGCTGCTGTCCATATCTACTCGGGATGCAAGGGAGCCTGATATCAACATTCTCTTCCCTAAAGGATTACATTGATCTTGTAGTCTAGCTAAGGTATTTAACACGTCACTGAAGAAGCTTATTTCTTGTTTTTGCACGCCAACGACAGCCGCCACAACCTGACCACAATGAGCCGCAGCTTTAAATTTAGGCACGAATCCATATTGATCTTCAAAATATTGTCGTTGCCAATTAAGCTGCTGACTAAATTCATAATAGATATTAAAACTTCGGTCTTTCTGAACCCCGTATTCTAGAGGCCAATGGATCAGGACTGCATCACCCATATATCGATAAATTTCAGCTTCATTGTTGACTACTGTGTCAGAAAGCAGGCTAAAGCTATCTTGAATTAAACGGCTAAAGCGATAATCGCCTAAAGATTCTGTGTGGGCCGTTGAGGCAACCATATCTAAATAAAGAAATAATCTTTGTTCGTATCTGGGTTTATGGTATTTACCCAGGCCAATATTGAGCAAAACCCTAGGGCCGACTAGAAGTGCCATTTGTTCGATAAAGGCTAAACCCACTCTGACGACAACAAGATAGACGATCAAAGCTTGAAACGAAGGGCTGTAAAGAATGTGTGCAGTTAACATCTGCCTCAATGTAGACAGATGATTTTCAATGGCCCACATATTTAAAAACTGAGTCATATAGGCAAGTGTTGTCGCACCAAGCAATAGGAACAAACCTTTAAAAATAACAGAAAATATATAGGGGAGCCTGCTAATTGGACTGAAGTCGGTTATCAGGTTAGACATCCAATGTAAGCTGCCGAATATGATCCCCATATAAATGGCGAGTGTGGCGAGATCTGAAGTACCCACAGCCCATTGTGGCAGGTCTGGGGTCTGTGCATACCTAAAAAACACAAATGCCGCCATGGCTATTCCCCAGGCGGTAATCGCAAAAATAAGTTTCTTTGCTTGTATACGTGCTCTCACGGTATTTTAGTTCTCCCTAACTATGATTAATGACTCAAGATGCGCTAGTTTATAGAGTATGACCCTACAATTTCCAGTAGTATTTGTGATGTCGGTAAAATGAAGGTGATTTCAGTTGGTACTCAGTTAAAAAAATGTTCAAGTATAGATTGGGTAAAATGGATTTTAAGATAGAAACCTCTAGGGTTAGTTAATGTCTTTGAACCGTCTTTAGCAATACTCTGGGTCACTGAGCGACTATTTGCTCCCTTTGGTCTAAGTTGTAATACTTCACCAAGTCTAGCGGTGACTTGTTGTACCTGTCCCATGGCGATGAATTCCATTATTTCTTCCCAATCTTGTTTCAGAAGGGAGAGTTCATCTGGTGAGGGAGACCATAAAATGGGAGTACCTATCCGTCGTTGAGCTACCGGAATATCGCGGTTTCCTTGCACTGGAATCCAGAGTACGGTCTGCAACTTATGAAAAACGATACTTTTTTCCCAAGTGAGCCCTTGTATATTGACCAAGGGGGCAACGGTCACATATGTGGTCTCTAACGGTTTGCCTTTGTCATCGATTGGGATTGTTTTTAACTCTACACCTAAATGAAGAAAATCCTGCTCCGGTCTTGAGCCAGCAAGAGCCCCCAGTTCATATTCGATTAACTGACCTACCCAACCTTTATCTCTCCTAAGATCGACAGGAACGGTGGAATCGTGAGAAGCTGCAATTTGTCCTAGCGTCAGTCCGGCCATGTTGTTGGCTCGTTTCATCAGCTCTTTTATTGTTTGAGGGGAGGGTGGCGGTGTTTTCATTTAAAGGATTCTACCTAAGATAATAGATAATACCAATCACATTAATGATCTGCCTATTAAATGTACTGATTGGAGTTTGTTAATAACTATGACCAATTATTTTTCTTAAGTTACTGAAAAAAAGCACTAATTTATATTTCATTGCTGAGCTCGATAATATATTTGAAGGTTATATTATTCTTGCCCTTACTTTTCCAACATAGTTATCCACAGATTTATTGGATAACTCTGTTCTTAATGAACAATATCTGTCGATAAAAGTGATTAGTTAACTTCTATACCCGCTCTACCTCAAGATGCATGATTTCAGTGGCAATTAAAAGTGGTTTAGCGCACAGGTTCATAGCTTCTGGCTTAACCTCAGCACCTACATTCATGTAGGCGTAATAGCTCGCCTATTCCTTATAACAGACAGGGCAGGTCAGTAACGCAATTTCAATCACTTTTAACCCCAGCCTATGGGAGTGCTTGAACGGATCCACTTCGGTGTTGAACTCTTTTGAAAGAAGTGGCTTATTAAGGGACCACCATTATTTCAACAATGCACCTTGAATTGGACTTGCTCAGTCTGCTCTGAAACCTGCACTTCGAAGTAGCACGGGAATATATGTTATTTGCCGCAGCCTCGGCTTTGTGAAACAATCGTGACATTGAAATTGTGAAATACGGAGTCCATGTGATTGATAGTGACGGCTTTCGCGCAAATGTGGGCATCATTATCTGTAATCGCTTTGGGCAGGTAATGTGGGCTAGAAGATTTGGCCAACATTCCTGGCAGTTTCCTCAAGGGGGAATAGATGAAGGCGAAACCTCTGAAGAGGCGATGTATAGAGAGCTCCATGAAGAAGTTGGATTAAAACCTGAACATGTGCAAATTTTAACTTCTACACGCTCTTGGTTGCGTTACAGATTACCTAAACGTTTGATTAGGCAAGATAGTAAACCTGTCTGTATTGGGCAGAAACAAAAGTGGTTTTTACTCCAGTTGAAAAGTAGTGAGAGTGCAATCAATCTCAATGCTTGTGGTCACCCGGAATTTGATGATTGGCGCTGGGTGAGTTATTGGTATCCCGTTAGGCAGGTGGTGTCCTTTAAGCGGGATGTATATAGAAAAGCGATGAAGGAGTTTGCGTCGACGGCACTGCCGTTTCAATCGCGAGATACTCATTACAGTAATCGTCATAGCAATAAGCGAAAAAACAGGCGGCGTTAACCTAGTGCATTCTCGATAGAATAGAAAATAGTTGAATGGTATATAGGGAGTGACTAAGTGCTTAAGATGTTAAGAGATATCACGCAGGCCGTGGCAGCGGCACAGGATCTTCACTCAGCTTTAAATATGCTAGTTTCTCGTACCAAGATTGCGATGACAACTCAGTGTTGCTCTATATATCTATTAGAGGGGGACCATCTGGTACTCAGTGCCACTGATGGCTTATTACACAGTGCCGTAGGCCAAGTGAAAATGTCACTATCTGAAGGTTTAGTGGGCTTGGTTGCCGAGCGAGAAGAGCCGATCAATCTGGCTGATGCACAGCAACACCTTAGATTTAAGCAGTTTGAAAAATCCGGAGAGGCTAACTTTCGGGCATTTCTCGCGGTCCCTATCATTTATCAGAAACGAATTTTAGGTGTTCTGGTGGTCCAGCAAGCCGATACCCGTCAGTTCAGTGAGGGTGAAGAAGCTTTCTTGATGACTTTGGCGGCTCAACTCGCTATGGCCATAAGAAATCTGCGAAAGAAAGCTGAAGCACCAGATCTACTGCATTTTAGGGGAACTTCTGCGGCAAATGGCATCGCAATAGCACATGCTTTGGTCATAGGAGGTCAGATAGAGTTAGAACAACCTGAAGTCAAGGTGACCGATACTAAGGCTGAGATGATTCGTTTAAGTCTGGCAATAGAAGCGTGTAAAGATATGCTTTCTTCATTGTGTCAACGCTTCGAGCAAGAAGAAGATCATGAAGTTGTCTCTATATTTTCGGCTTTGCAATCACTGCTCGATAACGCCAGCTTAGGTGGAGAATATATTAAGGAAGTACGAGAGGGATGGAGTGCTGTTTCGGCTGTGAGCCGTGTCTCTTTGCGTTATATAGAACAGTTTACTCAAATGAAAGATCTCTATATTAAGGAGCGAGCCGGAGATATTCGTGATCTTGGTTTGCGGGTACTACGTCTGCTTATTGAGCCGGAGAGAATGGGTTTTGAACCCAATGTACCTGTTATCTTAGTTACGAAAGAAGCCGATGCGACTATGTTAGCCGAGTTCCCACGGCATAAGTTGGTTGGTATCGTGACCGAACAAGGGGGAGTGAATTCCCATGCCGCGATTTTAGCTCGTGCATTGGGTGTTCCTGCTATCATAGGCGTCGAGGGAGTACTTGCCGCAGGTATCGACAAGAAATTATTGATCATCAATGCAAACCGGGGGCAATTGCTGGTTTCACCAACCTCTACACTCATCGCCGAATACAGAAACCTGCTCTCGGCTGAAAAAGCCTTACAAAACAGATATGCACGAGAATTAAGTCTTCCGGCTGAGACCATAGACGGCAAACGAATACATCTCTACCTTAATGCAGGCCTACTGAGTAGTTTAGAGTCTGAAATTGCAGAAGGTTCCGATGGGGTCGGTTTATATAGAACTGAAATTCCGTTTATGTTGCATCAAAGGTTCCCTAGTGAATCGGAACAGGTAAAAGTATATCGTCAGGTACTTGAAATCGCATGCGGTAAGCCTGTTGTGATGAGGACACTGGATGTAGGGGGAGATAAGCCGCTATCTTATTTTCCTATTAATGAAGAAAATCCATTTTTGGGATGGCGGGGAATAAGGTTATCTCTGGATCATCCCGAACTCTTCTTAGTACAGCTTAGAGCCATGATTCAAGCTGGTGCTGATAGTGAACAGTTGCATATTCTCTTGCCTATGGTCAGTAACTTAAATGAGATAGATCAAGCCATTATTTACTTGGATCAGGCGTTCTTTGAGTTAAAAAGTGATCTAGGTAAAGATATTTCCAGGCCTAAAATCGGTATTATGATTGAGGTTCCAGCCTTGTTATATCAGCTGGCTGAAGTGGCTAAAAGGGTTGATTTTGTCTCTGTTGGGTCTAATGATTTGACTCAATATATGTTGGCAGTGGATAGAAATAATCCTAGGGTCAGTATTTTGTATGACTGCTATCACCCAGGGATCCTTAGGGCTTTGAAGCGGGCTAGATTCGATTGTTGGCAGTACCATCTGCCTGTAAGTGTCTGTGGTGAGCTGGCAGGTGAGCCTATTGGAGTTATACTTTTGGTGGCGATGGGTTATGATCAACTGAGTATGAATCAGGGCAGCTTGGCTCGAATTAATTACCTGTTACGCCGTGTTTCACATGCAGATCTTAGCGAGTTGTTGGAGATGGCTTTGACGCTGTCCAGTGGTCAGGAGGTGAGGGCATTGGTGAGGGAGTATTTTGAGTCCAGAGAGCTTGGCGTTATTCTTAACTGATGGATAGTCTAGTGTTGCTTTTTTTAAGCTGTCTGTTTCTCGGTAGTTTAGTCGGTTTCATGGCGGGTCTGTTGGGCATCGGTGGCGGCATTATCGCCGTACCGATACTTATGTATCTGTTGCCTTCGGTGGGTTTTGATGTTGCCGTTCTTCCCCATGTAGCTATCGCGACCTCTTTAGCAGCCATTATCTTGACCTCTTTGTCTTCGGCTATTGCTCATCATAAGCAGGGTAATATCCCCTGGTCTTTGCTTAAGTCTGTACTGCCTGGATTGATCTTGGGGTCCTTAACCGCTGGTTTTATTTCAAGCTTTTTTAGCGCGGATTTGCTGCGATTAAGCTTTGCCGTGTTTGTGATCTGTATGGCTATGCAGATGGTCTTTCCCTACAGAGTTAGTGATACTGAAAAATCTATGGCCTCGACACCGTTACTCTTTGTGGTATCGGCCATTATTGCTATTATCGCAGCATTAATGGGAATTGGCGGTGGGGTTCTGATGATCCCTTTCTTGACTCGCTATGGATTACGGATGAGAAGTGCCATAGGATTTTCCTCCGCATCTGGTTTTTTAATCGCACTTTTTGGCAGTGCCAGTTATGTGTTTTCAGGCTGGGACAAGTCGGGTTTTCCTGAGTGGACATTAGGTTATGTATATTTGCCTGCACTTTTAGGTATCGTCATGACATCGGTCTTGATAGCCCCCTTGGGGGTGAAAGCCGCGAGTATCTGGCCGACTAATATTTTGAAGAAACTTTTTTCGTTGATGCTGATATTGATTGGATTGAAACTCTTAATGTCTTGAGCTTATATTCAATATCATCGAGTCATGATCGCAAGTTTAGTGGATAGTTTATCGGAGCATTTTGTACCGATAATAACAATGTTTTACGTGTCAGATTAAGGTCAATCATAATGAAGCAATATTTAGAACTTGGTCATCGGATCATCGATGAAGGCACCTGGATTGACAATGAACGTACGGGTAAACGGTGCCTTACCGTCATCAATGCTGATCTTGTCTATAATGTCGAAAAGAATGAATTTCCTTTAATCACCACTCGCAAAAGTTTTTGGAAAGCAGCTATTGCCGAAATGCTGGGGTATATTCGTGGCTTTGATAATGCCGCCGATTTCCGCAAATTAGGTGCTAAGACCTGGGATGCTAATGCCAATGAAAATCTGGCTTGGTTGAAAAATCCTCATCGTAAAGGAAAGGATGACATGGGGCGGGTATATGGTGTTCAGGGGAGGGCATGGCGTAAACCTGACGGTGGCACTTTAGATCAGTTGAAGAAAATTGTCGATAACCTCAGCAAAGGGGTCGATGATCGCGGAGAAATCCTCAGTTTTTATAATCCAGGAGAATTTCATATGGGCTGTCTGCGCCCATGTATGCATACCCATAATTTCTCCTTATTAGGGGATACCTTATATCTTAATAGTTTTCAGCGTTCTTGTGATGTCCCTCTGGGATTGAATTTTAATCAGGTTCAGGTATTTACACTTCTGGCATTAATCGCGCAAATTACAGGTAAAAAACCTGGGCAGGCTTATCATAAAATTGTTAACGCCCATATTTATGAAGATCAATTGGAGCTAATGCGTGATGTTCAGTTGAAACGAAAGCCATTTGCCCCCGCTTCCTTGTCGATCAATTCAGATATAAAATCGCTCAAAGATATTGAGACTTGGGTGACAATGGATGATTTTGAAGTATCAAATTATCAACATCATGATGCGATCAAGTATCCTTTCTCTGTTTAACGGGGTAGTTGCCATTGGCTAGTTCTAATTGACTGATAATTAATAATTATTTTTTGTAATCAGGTTTCATTGTTTGCACTCATTCTCAGTTTCTCCAGCATAAATAACTTATCAAGTTACTTTGTCTGACGCGCTTAAATCAGAATAATAATTGTGTTTATTTGGCGTATGATCCCCCTGATTAATCGAACAGTTGAATGACTATTCATTCACTGTCACCCTCAAACGCTCGGAATTTCCGATGTATACAGCAGATGTAAACGAATATTAAATGTAAATATATTCGGTTACACTCTGGTCATTATGGTTTATTGGAGCGTTTTATGAGAAAGGTGATAACAAATTTCTTAAGTCAGGAATCAGCGGGGGGGATTCTGCTCATGGCTGCTGTTTTACTGGCTATGCTGATGGCAAACTCACCACTGTCAGGTATATATCAAGGTTTTTTAGATACCGAGATGCAGATTAGAGTCGGTAGCCTGAATATTGATAAAACACTTATACATTGGATTAATGATGGCTTGATGGCTATCTTCTTTATGTTGATTGGTCTAGAGGTGAAGCGTGAGCTTCTCGAAGGGGCGCTCTCGAGTAGGGCACAGGCATCTTTGCCTACTTTTGCCGCAATTGGTGGCATGGTCTTTCCGGCCGGAGTTTATCTATTATTTAATTATGCTGATCCTATCGCTCAAGCTGGCTGGGCTATTCCGGCTGCAACGGATATCGCTTTTGCACTGGGGATCATGGCGTTATTAGGTAGTCGAGTTCCGGTAGCGTTGAAAGTTTTCCTACTCGCGTTAGCGATAATCGATGATCTGGGTGTTGTGGTTATTATTGCGCTGTTTTATAGCACTGACTTATCTATGGCGAGTATGGTGGTCGCTGCCATCGCAATATTAGGTTTAATCGGGTTAAATAGGAAAGGAGTGACAGCTTTAGGCCCCTATGGAGTACTGGGTCTTATCCTCTGGATAGCAGTATTGAAGTCAGGTGTACATGCGACACTGGCTGGGGTGATCATTGCCTTTTGTATTCCACTCAGGGCGAAAGATGGTAGCTCCCCATCGGAAGGTCTGGAACATAGCCTACACCCTTGGAGCACCTTTATCATCTTGCCAATTTTTGCTTTTGCCAATGCGGGCGTAAGCTTAAATGGCATGAGCTTAGATGTGTTAGTTTCACCAGTACCTGTGGGCATCGCTTTAGGCCTGTTGCTTGGTAAGCCATTAGGCGTGCTTTTGTTCAGCTATCTTGCAGTAAAACTGAATTGGGCGGTTCTGCCTGAAGGAGTAGGTTGGAGACATATTGCCCCAGTTGCGGTGATGTGTGGTATCGG
>JBAHZX010000111.1:0-28578 GCA_037132815.1 Shewanella sp. | reverse complement strand
CACCCCACGCCAAAGTTTTTCGCTCAGGCTCAAATTCGCTACGCGAAGAGAGGTATCTTAATTAGCGTAAGGTCAAGTATCTTACGCTGCAAGTTACGGGGAATTAAACCCGCAGAGATTTAAATTAGTCATTATTATTATTAATAATGCTGATAGCCCGAGTTATTTGATCTTGATAAAATCGTTAAGTTGAAAAACGAGTACACCTTCTAAAACTGGTTTTAGCCAAGCTTTTCTGTTTTAGTCTAATACTAAGTTTAGTGGACTTAGCTATTAACTGTTTAAGTCAAATGTCTATAGACAAACTCAGTTTTTCACTGCATCATATCTAATGAGTATTATCGTTCATCGTGGTATCAAGAGCCTAATATAAGCTATTTCCCATAAGTCCACACCCCAAAAGTGAACATAGTTCAGATGGTATTAAAGTCGCTCAATAAATACTCAAAGCCTTGCTCGGGGGTAGCTGTACATGAGCATAACTTAATCATAACATGTTAGCCATAGCAAATACCTTAAAAGTATATGTAAAAATGCCTATAAGTTGGTGTTTGTAGTGCCAGTTTGTTGCAATACGTAATATCTACGACATAGCAATAACATGATCTCTAACGAGTAAGGCTATTTCATTTTGAATGAGTATCGTTCAGAGTCATTCATGTAAAGGTATAAAAACAGGGTTTGTTGTAACTGGTTTACTCCGTTTTGTCAGTCTGCCCCCAAGTTTATTATAAATGTTTTTTAGCTTCTGATTACTCATCGTTATATTGTTTCCATGTCAACACATAAGCCTCTGAACTGAGTCTTCATTACTCGAATGGTTAGATATGAACTATATTCTTAATATCAGAACCACTTAATTGCCTATATTACCGCTCATGTAAAAGTCTCAGCACAGTGACTCTTTATCATTAAAACTAGTCACTAAATTTATGAGTTAGCGCGTTGTTATGGAGACAAAATGAAAAGAATAATAGAGCTTGTAGTATTAGGCATAGCACTTTGTGCATACAGTGTCTCAGCACTGGAAGTAACTGATAATGTAGGTAAACCTCAGTCCTTAATAGAGTTGTCAGTAGCTTTGAACAAGGCTTTGGATGAAAACAATATCCCTGGGATGCAAGTCGCACTGTTTAATGCAGAGGGAACCTATTGGTCACAAGTTTTTGGCATTCAGAATAAACAAACTCAAGAAACCGTCACTGAGAACACTTTATTTCGAGCTGGTTCTACCACTAAACCCTTTGTAGCACTGGCTGTCATGAAGTTAATTAATGAAGGGAAGTTTTCTTTAGATAGCACACTTCGTGAACTAGCACCCGAGGTAGAGTTTTCAAATGCTTGGGCAGACTCTGCACCTGTTCTGGTTATCCATTTGCTCGAACACACAGCGGGCTTTGATGATATGCATTTTAAGAATTTTTATAATGTTGATGAACTGAATATATCAATGCTAGAAGCTATCAATAGGGATAATTCATCGCTTAATGTTCGTTGGGTTCCTGGTACGCGTCATAGTTACTCTAATCCAAGTTATGGCATTTTAGGCTATTTAGTAGAGAAGTTTTCAGGACAGGATTTTGAGCAATATATTAATGACAATATTTTAATGCCGCTTAACATGATTCAAAGTAATGCTGCCAATAACTCAGTGGTACAAGCACAGCTCAGCCAAGGCTTTGCCGATGACAAATCGATTCCTTATAGGGATATATACGTACGGCCTGCTGGAAGCTTACACTCAACAGCCTATGAATTGGCTCATTTAGGTTCGTTTTTACTCTCTCAGGGGGAGTTTGCCTCTATTGAAGGTATCGATGCAGCAACCATAAGGTTAATGGAATCCCCTCAATCAACCTATGCGGCCAAGGCTGGGCTGAAGCATGGATATGGGTTAGGAATATACCACTTATCTATGTACCACAAGATGAGCACTAATCATGATTGGCTGGGTCATAATGGTGGCATCGATGGCTTCATTACATCATTGGGTTATTCATTGGATCTTAAAACAGGTTTCGTTGTCATGGTCAATACAAGTACTCAAAATTATAATGCTGTTGTGGAGCTCTTAACTGAATTTTTGGCGAAGGATCAATCTTTATCAGCATTGGCCGCCAAAGAGGGAATTGATGAAAGTATCAGTGGATATTACAGGATGGCGAATCCTAGAAATCAAATATTGATGGGGTTTCAATATCCACTTTCAGTCGTGAAAATTGTGGTTGACAAGCAGGCTATATCACTCGAACCATTGTTCGGAGACAGGGTATTACTTTATCATGTGGGTGATCAAGCATATGCAAAAGTCGGTAGTGCTTATCCCAGTGGAATCTTTATCTCGGATACGTCAGAAGGGGTGGCATTTCAAATCGATGGCCAATATTTTAAGCCTGTTAGTTTCATTTCTGCATGGCTCCCTTTAGTGGTATTGAGTTTGAGTGTGCTATCTATACTATTAACGGTTATCTATCAGCCAATTTGGCTAATAAATCTCTCCAGAGGACAGTTGGCTAACAAATCTAGATTGAAGTTGAGAGTAGGTCAAGGGCTTGCAATAGCTTCACTGGCTTTATTGGTTTTTGCAATGATGAATTTGAGCCTATTTGAGGTTGGAAGGTTTAACTGGCAAACCATCTTGATTTATGGCAGCAGTATTATGTTGATGATATTCAGTTTATTAGGGCTTTGTGGAGTGCTGTCAGCGTGGAGAATAGAGCCCAATTTAATGGCAAAGTATTTTGCACTGTTTACGGCGATAGGTCTCTTAGTATTTGCAACGTATTGCTACTATTGGAATTATGTTGGGATCAGTCTTTGGACTTGGTAATCTAATCTCATTGTGGATTAGCCTGTTACTATCACCATATAATAGCAAATATTTATCGTGTATTTCTCTGAGTATCATATGCTACTGAAGAAGAAAATATTTTGGATTTGTCAGCTTAGCGGCTGGGGGATTGTAGGTTTAATTAACCTGTTTGTGAAAGTGTTTTTTGGGCGATCTGATGGGTTAATTGAGCTTATATCAAGCTTTTTGATTATCATCTTTGGAATATTATGCTCTTATTTACTCCGATGTGTGTTTAAAAAGCTTAATTTGATTGAGCGTAAGCCTTTATCAGTCATTGTCTGGGTTATTTTTTTATCAACCGTAGCCATGTTATCTATGGTGATTTGTATGTTGATATCCCTTAGCATTTACTTGATGCTAATAGGAAAAAGTATAGATTTGTTCACAGTTGAAACTATGGTGGAGAACAGTATTGGCTTATATCCGATATTATTTTCATGGTGTTGTTTATATTTTTGTGTCAGCTATTTAATCCGTTGGAACAAAAATCAGTTGGATAAGATTAGCTTAGAAAATACGTTAAAAAGTGCCCAATTAAATGTGTTAATGGGACAAATTAACCCACACTTTATCTTTAATAGTTTGAATAATATACGAGCTTTAATGCTTGAGGATGTAGGGAGATCAAGAGATATGATCACTTTTCTTGCGAAAGTGCTTCGCTACTCTCTCACTTCAGAGCATAGGTCATTGATTGAGATCGATAAAGAGCTTGAGGTTGTGAGTGATTTTATTGAGTTAGCTAAGATTCAATATGAAGAGCGTTTGGATTTTAGCAGCAAGGTCCAGTTAGATTCAGATGATATAAAAATTCCACCTATGATCATTCAGATCTTGATAGAAAATGCGGTAAAGCATGGGATAAGCACCGTGGAAGGAGGAGGGAAGCTTACATTATCCATTATTGAGCAGAATTGTACATTGATCATCAAAGTCTCTAACCCAGGTAAAATCACTTCTACTCACATGTACCCCGAAGAACGTGTAAATATAGGGGTTGGGGTTATTAATATACGTCGACGTTTAGATTTACTTTATGGTGATACGGCCAAATTTGAGTTAGTTGAACATCCGCTGGAGTGTAGAGTTGAAGCCTCAATTACACTCCCAATAACGACTGGGGAGGGCGGATGAAAGCCATAATTGTCGAAGACTCTCGTTTGGCTAGAGTTGATTTAACACGTCTACTGAAGCCATTTAGTGAAATAGAGCTCATTGGTGAAAGCGGAGAACCGATCGCTGCTATCGAATTAATCAACGAAAGGCGGCCTGATTTACTATTTTTAGATATACAGATGCCAGGCCTTAATGGATTTGAATTACTCGACCGATTGGATTATTCACCCCTAACCATCTTCACCACGGCTTATGATCAATATGCAGTGAGATCCTTTGACTATGACGCTGTCGATTATATTTTAAAGCCAATAGAGCAATCACGTTTAGCGAATGCAGTAGCAAAATGTTTAAGCAGAGGTAAAAAAGAAAATATTATCGCATTACCACTAGATATGAAAAGTTCTGTATTTATCAAAGATGGCGAGTCTTGTTGGATGGCAAAGTTAGTAAAAATAAGCATGCTTGAGAGCTGTACTAACTACACTAAAGTGTATTTTGAAGGTAACAGCCCTTTAATCCATAAATCTTTAAATCAACTAGAAACACGCTTGCCAAAAGAGAGCTTTTTCCGTGCGAATCGGCAACAGATTATCAACTTAAATTTTATTGTCAGTGTTGAACCTTGGTTTAATGGAAATTTGAGGATTTTACTTCAGGACGATGTTGAAGTCGAAGTGTCGAGAAGGCATTCGAATCGATTCAAGAATATGTTAAGCCTATAGCTGTAAAGTCATTATTAAACTGATGCAGACCATTGATATCAGGTGGCTCTTAGTCATCCTCTTTAGGATATTGGTATATGTTATTTATTATCTGGCAAGCGTCTTTGTTCTTGTGAAAAAAGCACAATTTTCTTACAATATATCCTCGAACCACTTCAAAGTTCAGATTTCAGAGCAGACTTAGCAAGTCCAATTTAAGGCGTATTGCTGGAATAATGGTGGTCCCTTTAAGCCACTTATTTCAGAAAAGTGCAACACAGATGGATTTGCTTAGGGGCTCCCATTAGGGTGGGTTTAAAAGTGATGTTCACTTAAATCATACACCTTGAGGTTGAACGGGTATAAGTCTCCCCCTCATTTTTAACGAGAAAATATGAAATTTATCCATACTTCAGATTGGCATATTGGTAGGCAACTTCATAACCAAAATCTGCTCGACGATCAGCGCTTCGTGTTAGATCAAATCGTTGAACTAGCTGTCGAGCATAACGTCGATGCCGTGATTATTGCTGGTGATATTTATGACCGGTCGATCCCACCGGCTAATGCTGTTGCACTGCTTTCTGAAGTGCTGAATCGTCTTGTCAATGAGCAGGATATCGCCGTAGTCATGATCGCAGGTAATCATGATGGCCATGAACGTTTGGGTTTTGCTTCGAAACAGATGACAGGTAGTGGCTTGAATATTATAGGCCCATTGACCAAGGATGTTGCGGTTATAGAGCTTAAAGGCCAGCAGGGGAATGCTGTTTTTTATGGTTTGCCCTACGCCGATCCCGCCACTGTGCGCCATGTATTTGATTGTGAAGTGCACAGCCATGAAGAGGCCATGGTTAAGTTGCTTGAGCAAGTTCATGATCATGATAGTCAAGGGCTACCCAAAGTCGTGATCAGTCATTGCTTTCTTGATGGCGGTAGCGAGTCTGAATCTGAGCGCCCCCTGAGTATCGGTGGCGCCGATAAAGTTTCCCCAAGTTTATTTACTCCGTTTAATTATACGGCGCTGGGGCATCTCCATGGGCCTCAGTATAAAGGCGCTGAGCATGTTAGGTATTCTGGCTCTATGCTCAAGTATTCCTTTAGTGAGCAGCATCAAAAAAAATCAGTTACCTTGGTTGAGTTGGATAATGAAGGTAAAGCTAGTTTTGAGTTATTACCACTGGCTGCGATGAGAGATGTTCGTATCATTGAAGGAGAGCTGGCTGAATTACTCGAGCAAGGGAAAGCCGATACCAACAGTGAAGATTATCTTATGGTGAGATTGTTAGATAAGACGGCAATATTAGATGCCATGGGTAAGCTGAGAAACGTATACCCTAATGTGTTGCACTTAGAACGTACGGGCTTGATGGCAGATAACGGCAAAATAGAACTTAGCCGCGATCACATTAAGAAAGGCGAGATGGATATGTTCAGTGACTTCTTTTCACAAGTCTCGGGTGAACCGATGACAGAGGCTCAGCAGCAGGCAATGACGGTGACAATCGATGAATTACATCGAACGGAGAGTGCATTATGAGGCCATTAAAACTGGTGATGTCGGCCTTTGGTCCCTTTGCATCAACTCAAGAAACGGACTTCGCTGCTCTAGGAACTAATCCACTATTTCTGATAAATGGACCGACTGGTGCGGGAAAAACCACGCTTTTGGATGCCATCTGTTTTGCCCTATACGGTAAGACTACTGGGGATGAGCGTGAAGGCAGTCAGATGCGTTGTGACTTAGCCGCTGATAGTCAACTCACCGAGGTGATCTTTAGTTTCGCTTTAGGTGCGATTCAATACCGCATTCGCCGGGTACCCGAGCAGCAGCGCATTAAAAAAAGTGGCAATGGCTACACAACGCAAAAACCGGAAGCTCAGCTGTATCGTATTGATAGTGATGGTAGCGAGCATCTGCTGGTGGCGAGTAAGGTCTCCGAGGCGACAGCTGAGATAGAGCAACTTACGGGCCTAGATGCCGATCAGTTCCGTCAGGTGATGGTATTGCCCCAAGGGAAATTCCGTGAACTGCTGATGGCAGACTCTAAAGACAGAGAGAAGATATTCAGTCAGTTATTTCAGACACAAATTTATCGCAAGATTGAAGATAAACTCAAGTTTCAGGCTTCTGCAATTAAAGCCAAAGTTAGGGATCACCGCAACAGACGTGATGGGATCTTACACAATATCGAACTTGAGTCAGATGAAGCGTTAAATGCTGAGCTTGGCGAGTTTTCACCTAAACTAACTCAAGCCGTGGAGGATAAAGAGGAGGCAAGTTTTGTCTTTATTGATGCCAATAAGCAGTTTGAGTCTGCCAAGATACTGACCAATGATTTTGACGCTTTGGATAAATTGAAACAGTCAGCGGTAATATTAGATGAGCAAAAGCAGGCAATAGATCAAGACAAAACAAGGCTAGAAAACGGTCAAAAGGCGCAGCAATTAAAACCGGTGTTAGATGTTTCATTGGCTCGTGAAACAGAGGTTGTTCAAGCTCAAGATAGCTTGGGTCAAATTGAATCTGCTAAGCACAGCAGTGAGCAGGCATTGGTCTTAAGCCAAAGCAAGTTTGACTCATTGGCCGAGTTCGATCTAAAACTGCAACGAGCACAGAATGAAGAGCAAAAATTAATTCAATTGGAGCCTCAGCTTCAAGGATTAGATGGCTTACAAAAATCGTTCAGTCAGGCAAAAAATGAATGTGATCAAGCCAAAGAAAAGGGTATTAAAGAGAAGAGAGCATTAGACGTTCTAACAGCAGAAATATATGCTGCAGAGCAGCAAATATTTATGTTAGAAGAAGTGTCTAGCAAGCAGGTTGTTGCCCAGCAAGCTGTCATGGTTAAAAATGACTTGATTGAGCGTTATCAACAATGGCAAAAGGCGAGTACCGAAGCGAGTCATACTGAACAGGCATTGAAACAAGCAAAAGATAAAGCGCAACAACTTAAGACTTGTTTTAGCGAAGCGCAACAGAGCCACCGACAACTACAGCTGATCTGGCATCGTGGGCAAGCGGCATGTTTAGCATCGCAACTTAACCCTGGGCAGCCGTGTCTGGTATGTGGCAGTATTGAACATCCCAATCCCGCTCAAAGTGAGGAGCAACTGCCAACTGAAGAGGAGCTGCAACAGGCTCAGCGAATTGAAGAGTTGGCAAATGAAGCCTTTAACCAAGCTCAAGCCGATTACTCAGGCTTAAATACTCAATATCAAGTGCAGTTGAAGCAATTAGATGATTTTCAGCAAAGAATTGGTGACAGCAGTACACAGACTATAGAAAGTTTGCAGTCACAATTGCAGGAGTTACAGCAGCAGCTTACTGAAGCCAATACTGCCTATCAGCAATTAATTGAGCTAAGGAAGCAAATACAAAACTGGCAATCGAAGGAAAGGGGGTTGCAAACTCAACTCGATGTTAAACGAGAGAATTTTCAAAATCTGCAGAATCAGGTATCGAGTCTTAAAGGACAAGTGGAGCAAGCATCAGCTGCTATACCTGATCAATATCATAGCTTAAAGGTACTCGAGAGTGCGATAAGCCAAGCTAAGCCCCATGTTAAGACGCTACAGCAAACGATAAGCACCATACGTCAATCTCATACACAAGCGCTGGAGCAAGATGCTGCACAGTCTGCCGCTTTAGCTGGTGCTCTGTCGAACTGTGCTCAGGTAAGGGAGCTAAGTAATAAGGCTCATTTGGAGTTAAATCGCCAATTATCGAGTTCAGGTTTTAGTGATAAGCAGGCATTAACCCATGCTTTGTTATCCAGTAAAGCGCTTAACGATATAGCCGATGGAATTGCTAAGTATCAGCAGGATTGTACCGCCAATCAGACAACCCTAATTCAGATAAGTGAGAAGCTTGAGGGGAAAGTAAAGCCTCAATTAATCGATGCCGAGGTGCGTGTGGCGACGAGTCAGAGAGAGCTGCAAGCGGCTGAGCAGAATTGGCAACTCATTCAGAGCAGAGTCACGCAATTGACTCAGACTCAAAAGCAGCTTAAGGATGCCGATGCCCAAGCTAAGAAGTTAGAAGATGAGTACGCCATTATCGGTACCTTATCTGAAGTTGCCAATGGACAGACAGGTAACAAGATAAGCTTACAGCGCTTTGTTTTAAGTGTATTGCTCGATGATGTGTTACTCGAGGCGAGTCATAGATTGCAGGTGATGAGTAAGGGGCGTTATCGTCTGTTACGCAAAGAGGATCGAGCAAAAGGTAATAAGGCTTCTGGACTCGAACTTGAAGTGGAAGATGCCTACACCTCTAAGGTGCGTTCAGTGGCGACTCTGAGTGGTGGTGAGAGCTTTATGGCAGCACTTTCAATGGCTCTGGGGCTATCTGAAGTCGTGCAGGCCTATGCCGGTGGGATTAAGCTAGATACCTTGTTTATCGATGAGGGTTTTGGCAGCTTAGATCAAGATTCGTTAGACTTAGCGATTCGTACCTTGATGGATCTGCAATCTTCTGGCCGTATGATAGGGGTTATCTCTCATGTTTCCGAAATGAAGGAGCAGATAGGCACTCGCATCGATATCATTAAAACAGCTCAAGGCAGTGAAACAGTTATCGTTCTGCCGTAAACTCGCGCTTGATAAAAGTAATCTCAAAAGTAAGTCAAAGGCAGGTTAAATGTAAGGTGAATGTGAGTTAATTGATGTAGTTGACTCCATTGAGGTTGAGGGTTTCAATACAGTTTAAAACTACATTAATAATTAGTAATCAACATATTTAGTCAATCAGTTTGTACTTTTTCTTAATTTTAGTATAAATTATCCCCGTTGCTTATTCGTACGGATGAACAAACAACATTTATAAAAATGTAACAAAACCGTGTGTCATGCCTTGATATAAAAAAAATATATATCAAGTAAGGATGACACTTTATAGACAGGATAGCTCCGGTTTTTTGAACTAAAACAACATCAGTTAGACGGGGCTACAAGTTGCGAACGGATTTATTTTCATTTTTAAAGGTTTCTTTTTTAAAGTCACCTGTATCGAATATTCAGGCATTCTTGTCTTTACAAGAGTCTAATTTTAACAAAAAAGTTATGCTGGGCGGCGGACTCATCATTGCAGCGGCTATTTTATGGCCCACGAATCAAGAATTAATGCCTCAGCGCATTCCGATCAATTTAGATATCGAGACTTTAATTACTCAACTTAAACCTACGACTCTAGTAGAAAACATGGTTTCAGAGCCAAATTTTAGTCATCAGATCACCAGTGGTGATACCTTGAGTAGACTATTTATGCTGGCGAGCGTGGATCAACAAACCATGTATCGGGTACTCGAGGCTGACTTAAATGTCTTGGCATTAGATACGTTAAAACCGGGAAACCAAATAAAGTTTTGGCTCGATGATAAGGGAGAACTCAAAAAGTTAGAGCTTTATTTCTCTGCAGCACATCAGGTAGTTTTTTCTCGTTTTGATGATACCAGTTTCAATGTTGATGAAATCAATATCGAAGGGATCTGGCGCAACCGTAATGTTACTGGCCAGATCCATGGTTCTTTCTATGTTTCAGCCAACAAAATAGGCTTAAATGCTGGAGAAATCCAACGTATCGAGTATCTGTTAAAAGATAAACTCAATTTTTCCAAAGATCTGCGTGTGGGTGATCGGTTTTCGGTCTTGATGAACGACCAGTTTATTGATGGTACGGCAACCGGTGACAGTGACATATTAGGTATTACCATTCATCGTGGTCGGAATGACATTACCGCTTTTAAAAATAGTGACGGTAATTTTTACGATGACAAGGGCCATAGCTTATCACGTGCATTTCAACGTATTCCTCTGTTGAATAATTACCGTATAAGTTCACGCTTTAATCGTCATCGTCACCACCCTGTGACGGGGCGAACATCTCCTCATAATGGAACAGATTTTGCCACTCCCATAGGCACTAAAATTATTGCTCCTGGTGATGGTATCGTCTCTTTGGTGACTAATCATCGATATGCTGGTAAGTATGTGGTGATAGAGCATGGAAAAAATTACCGTACTCGTTACCTTCACCTATCCAAATCTTTAGTGCACAAAGGCCAGCGGGTTTCTCGTGGCCAAGTGATCGCACTTTCCGGTAATACGGGTCGAATTACCGGTCCGCATTTTCATTATGAGTTCCATGTTAATGGTCGTCCTGTGGATCCAATGAAAGCCAATATTCCTATGACCAGTAAGCTGTCTAAAAAGCAGATGACTCAGTTCAAGCAGTTGGTCAAAGTGCGCAAGATGATGATGGGTCAAGTTTAAGCTGGTCATTTAATTTACGTCTTTCAAAAACATAAATAACAGAAAATATCAGTCAATGGCTGATATTTTTTTGTATATTTGCCCATGAATCATCTCTGGTTGCTATAACTAAAAAATTATCTCTTTAAATAATAGTTAGTTATAAGTTCAACTTTCTCCATGTGTAAAGTTGAACGTTCAAATTCACAAACATGTCTGTGTTTAGTCGAGTGGGAGAGTCTAGTTTGCTACTTTTGTTGATCATATCGATTCTGAATGAATATAGCTAAAATGATAAGGCGAACAGATGAAGTTACCAGGCATGATTCTTCCCATAACCTTGATAGCACTAGTTGCTTGCAACAATAGTCAAAGCACTGAACAACTTGACGTACAACAACAGAACAGTCAGGTAAAACAAGATGATAAAAGAATAGTTGCTAGACTGGCGACAGTTGAAACTAGAGTGGAGACATTACTTGCACAACTGACCCTTGAGGAGAAAATTTCCTTAACCCACGCCAATGCTAAATTTTCTATCGCCTCTGTTGAACGGCTTGGTATTCACGAAATGTGGATGTCTGATGGGCCACATGGCGTGCGTCATGAAATTGAACGTTACAGTTGGAATTCAGCTAATTGGAATGATGATTACTCGACTTATCTGCCACCGCTCACTGCAGTTGCTGCAAGTTGGGATCCTAACATGGCAACTCTTCATGGCAATGTGCTTGGCAGCGAGGCCCGACATCGCAGGAAAGATGTGATTTTAGGCCCTGGAGTGAATTTGGCCCGTTTGCCACTTTATGGCCGAAACTTCGAGTATCTAGGAGAAGATCCCTACTTAGCCGCTAAACTAGTGGTTCCCCAAATAAAAGCGATTCAGAGTAACGATGTGGCCGCCTCGGTAAAACATTATGCGCTTAATACTCAAGAGCTTAATCGAATTGGTGTTAATGCCAAACCCGATGAACGTACCTTACGTGAGATCTATCTTCCGGCCTTCGAAGCCGCAGTTAAGGAGGGTGATATTCAGACCATCATGGGATCGTACAACCGTTATTATGGTACTAATGCCAATCAGAGCAAGCACCTAGTGATGGATATTTTGAAGGGGGAGTGGGGATACAAAGGAGTTTTGCTTACCGACTGGAATGTGGACATTAATACCTATGATGCAGCCATGAATGGCCTAGATATCGAGATGGGTACTGCTGTCGATAGCTATGATGATTATTTCTTGGCTCAGCCGTTGCTAGAAATGATCGAGTCAGGCAAGGTGCCTCTAGCGGTGCTTGATGACAAGATCAAACGTATTCTTCGGGTGCAGCTCACCATAGGAATGATGGATAAAAATAGGCTATCAGGTCAGCGTAATATTACAGAGCATCATCAAGCAGCACGGGATATTATCGCCAATGGCGTAGTGCTTTTAAAAAATGATGATCAGATACTGCCTCTTAGAGAAAAAGAGCTTAATACAATATTAGTGCTCGGCCCCAATGCTGAGCGCTTACACAGCCAAGGTGGAGGTTCATCCGAGGTTAAGGCGCTTTATGAAATTTCACCGGTTCAGGGACTCAGGAACCGTTTCGGTGACAAGGTTGAGATAATGGTGATGCGCGCCGAAAACTCTGCTGCTGTATCACCCATAGCCACCGATTATATGGCGGCACGTCACTGGACGGGCACCCCACAGTGGGAGCTGACGCGATTTACAGATAGGAGTCATAAAGAGGTGCTAAGAGCTGATGACTGGATAGCAAATTCAGCTTATAAAGTCAGTGATCCGAGTCAGGCCGAGTATATTTTACTTAATACCCAAATTAAGCCGTTAGCCACGGGAAGTCATAAATTAAAAATAGCAGTGGATGGTGAGGCTAGCTTATCCATAGATGGTGAGCCGGTACTCACTCATCAGAGCCAAGGAGTCACCATCATTGAGCATTCGATAGTGCTCAATGGGGGTCAAGAGTATCATTTTGAACTCAATTACAATGGCGCGGGCAGTGTGCTCTTAGGATGGGATGCCCCTGGTGCTTTATTTACCTCTGAGAGTGACTACTTGGCAGCCGCTAAAACTGCCGATGCGGTGATCTACTTTGGTGGCTTGTCACATGCTGATGACAGAGAGGCCATAGACAGAGCTGACATGAAACTACCTAATGGCCAAGATACAGTGATCGCGAAATTAATTAGTGCTAATCCTAATACCATCATTTTCTTAAATGGCGGCTCAGCGGTAGAAATGCCCTGGGCTGAGCAGGCCAAAGCCATTGTTTGGGGCTGGTACGGAGGCATGGAGGCAGGCAACGCCTATGCAGATATTCTCTTCGGTGATGTGAACCCCAGTGGCAAGATGCCCATTACCTTGCCTGTTAAGCTTGCAGATACTGCTGCTATCGCACTGGATGATTACAATGCTGTCGAGTCGCTTTATAAGGAAGGAGTTTTTATTGGTTATCGTTGGTTCGAACAGCAAAAAATTAAGCCGTTATTCCCCTTTGGCCATGGGCTGTCATACACTCAGTTTGAGTACAGTGAAATCAAGCTTAGTTCGAGCGAACTCCTTGCAAATGAAATAATAAGAGTGACAGTGAAAGTGAAAAATACTGGTCAGCGGCAAGGTAGTGAGGTAGTGCAGCTTTACCTTCATGATATTGATGCCAGTGTATCTAGGCCCGTTAAAGAGCTTAAAGGATTTAGCAAAATAGCCCTTAATGCGGGAGAAAGTGGGTTAGTGTCTATGATTATCAATCAGCGAGATCTATCTTTTTGGGATATTAAAACCAATGACTGGCTGGCTGAGCCTGGAAAATTTGCAGTGATGCTAGGCTCATCGGTGGAAGATATCCGTCAAACAGCCGTGTTTAGCTACTCAGAAAAGTAATCAGGATTAAGCCCGAAATCAGTCGTAAAACATTTTATCTGCGGGCGGCTGCTAAGTACTTTTTTCGATATTGAGTTGGGGTTAGCCCCACCATCTTCTTAAAGAAAGTATTGAAGGTCGCTTTACTGTTAAAGCCTGCTTGCTCCATGATCTTTAGCATTGTGACATTGGTATTTTCACTACACTCTAAGAGCTGCTTACTTTCATCAATACGGTAACTATTGATGAATTCGAAGAAGTTCTGCTTAAAATGTCGATTAATGATCTGCGAAAGGTTACGTGACGGTAAGCCTAATTGATTAGCTAGATTGTCGAGAGTGAGTCGGTGGTTGAGGAAAGGCTTCTTGGTTGTCATATGTGCCAGTACCTTGTTTACTGCTGCAATATCTATGGGTTTTTTATCCAGTGTTGGAGTGTCACCCTTGCTGGTTTCAATGCCTTTAAAGACACTGGAAAAACCAAGGCTGAAGAAGATAAGTACGCTAATGAGCAGCAGTACAGTGTAATTTGAGATGAGGCCTAAGAGCTCATAATTTATGTTCATGTTAAATTCAAACGATGAGAACATAGCAAGAGACACCAAAATAGCATCTGTCCTGATGAAGAGAAAACCTATAACAAGAATTTTAAGCCAAGTTAGATCGACATTTTCAATATTGGCAAATTTGTCTTTTATTTGGGCTTGATAGCGCCTAAGTTCAATCAGGCAGAGCACACCACAGAACAAGCGGAAACACTCTCTGAATAAACCAATAAAGCGTGAGTATAATGGCTCCGCAGCCGCTTGGTAGTTGTTTAGTATTGCCACTTTGCTCGCATGTTCGACCATGTACCAGATATTAATTTCGTAAGTACAGTAGAGTATAAATGGGACAAATAGCAGTGCATCTTGCTTTTTTAAACGGAATTCTTTATAGATTAGAGAGCGGACATAAAATAATAAAAATACAGCTTCTAGCCAATAGGCATTGCCGAAAAAATAAAACATATTGGGAGAGATATCTATAACATGTGCTCTGAATGCCGCCCCATAATTGATTAATGTGTCAAGAGGGATTGCAGCATATGACAGTAAAAATAGTGCCAACAATATATTACTTTGCTTATTACCTTTCTTGAAGGTAAGTAAAAACAAAGCGAATAATACGCATTGATAAATGGTGATCAGCAGTACAATATCATGGGTATTAAAGAGCACTGTTTTCATTACTTATCCCTAAAGCATCTTTTGAATTTATTATCTTGTAAGCTCACATGGACTTCATATTAACTAGAAAGCGCTTACATGTCAGTGGCTCGGGTTGTGTTTTTGTTTAAATTCGCACCTATGCATTTGAAATTAAATGAATTTTATTTTATCGTTGCAATAAAACGTCCTGAGACGTGTTTAGCCGTTATTTTATGCAGACTATGTATCGTCTTTAGGGATGATTTCAATTATGTGTAAGGGTTTTGATCGTGTTCTATTAAGGTCAATAGCAGCCTGAGATCCAATTCTAATTGATGGTAATCTCCCTCCATATGACAGCAGAGCTGATAGAAAGCCTTGTTGTGATCTTTCTCTTTCAGGTGTGCCAACTCGTGAACTACAACCATGCGTAGCAATGGTTCAGGCACACGTTTTAACCGGGATGATATACGAATTTCATTCTTCGCCTTGGTTTTACGTCCTTGAATTCGGGATACAAAGGAGTGTAATCCCAGAGCTTGATGGCTGAGGGATATTTTATCATCATATTGGACTTTCGACAGTGGCTGAGATTTACGCAAGTAGTGATTTTTTATGGCGATGGTGTAATTGTATAATGCCTTGTCAGTGCGAATATTGTGGGTACTGGCATGACGGCTGAGCAGCACAGATTGAAGCTTTCCATTTTCTAGTAAAATAGAAACTTGATCTCTTACTTCTTGGCGGTAACCGTTTAGGTACTTAAGCTGATTGTCCATAAATTAATCTGCTATAGGTTATTTGTAAGGGGTATAAAAAAGAGGGCGTTTTGCCCTCAAATTGACTTAACATTCAGATATAAAAACTTAGCTGTCTGTTTGCTCATTTCCCCAAACATTAAAAATATGCTGATTATGGTAAGCGTATGCAGCATCGAATGCAGGCTTTTGGAAGCGCTTTAGCCCCAGACCTTCAAAATCTACCTGGGGTGGATTTCGTTTCAAACGTTCTTTGACGGTCACTGGCGATATCAAGATAACCGGTACGTCGAGCAGTTGAATAGCGGCTTCGACCTTAAAGCTGGTAGCACTACCTGCAAGCTTTCCTTTTTGCTCACGTGAAATGATCACGATTTTATCGACAGCGTAATCTTCCATCAGCTTCTTAAAAGTGAATTGAAAATCACGAATTGATTCAGTCGTTTCTGAATGTGAAATAATGAATGATTGCTGACGACAATCCGGTACATTAAATGTATCACCTGCATAGCTCAACAGGCTAATTACTGCTTCACCGCCTTTTAACTCTACGCCACAAACTCTCATATTAACCCTTAAAAATATTCTTGATCATGCGATTTTACGTTAGCTGATCATTGTAAATTGATATTTAGCCGCCAAACTCATTTAGTGACTATTAGCTATTTAGTTTACTCAGATGTTTCCTGAAGCTTAGATTTAGGTTTTCTTAGCATAGGAGCGTCACCAACATCAATACCTGTGATGAAGCGCTTATCTTGTTTCTTAGGCTTAGTTTTCGCCTTACACTTAGTTTTGGCTGCCGTTGCTTTCTTGGCTGAACTCTTAGTTCGCTTGTTGGTTTTTGGCTTATCTTTCAAACCAGAGAATTTAGCGGCTAGACCTTCGATAATCGACAATTCGAATGTCTTACGCAGCAATACTTGGATTTGTTTGAAACTGAGCCAGTCTTTAGGTCCAACCAATGAGATGGCATCACCCTTAGCCCCTGCACGACCAGTACGACCAATTCTGTGTACATACTCTTCAGCAAGTTTTGGCATGTCGAAGTTAATGACCAAGGAGACATTGAGAAGATCGAGACCTCGAGATGCCACATCGGTGGTGACCAATATTTTCTGCAGACCGCGACTGAACTGGTCCATGATTTGGTTGCGGGCACTCTGCTTCAAGTTACCACTCAAAGATGTGGTACTGTGCCCAGACGCGGCTAATTTAGTGGCTAATCTGTCAGTGTCTTCACGAGTCGCAGTAAAGATGATGATCTGCTTATGAGTTTCATTGTTTAAGATACTGTCGAGCAGGGCTTCTTTGTGATCTAAGTGATCCGCAAGATAGATACGTTGGGTAATATCTAAGTTTTCAATATTTCCTGCACCTATATCTACATGCTCAGGAGATTTGAGTAGCTCAGCGGCAATCTCATTAATCTGGCCATGATCTAAGGTGGCCGAAAACATCAAGGTTTGGCGACGTTTATGATCGGCGGCCTTGTTAATGGCTTTTAGTTGCTCGGAAAAGCCAAGATCCAACATACGGTCTGCTTCATCTAAGATAAGCAGTTCTAGGCCGTTTAGGTGTAAATGGTGTTGGGCTAGATGATCCGCTAAGCGACCTGGAGTTGCTACCACGAAATGTGGATCGCGAGACAGTAACTTGGCCTGATCGTTAAAGTTCTCGCCGCCCAGTATCTTCATTGCCTTGTATTGAGTGTTGGCGACTAACAGACGTAATTGACTGTATACCTGGTTGGCAAGTTCTCGTGTTGGCAATAAAATCAACACTCTAGGATCTCTTTTACTCAATGCCCTTGTCGAAATCATCCTTTGCATCGCCGGTAACAAAAACGCTAAGGTTTTACCAGAGCCTGTTTTTGATGACGCCATCAGGTCTTTTCCTGACAGACCTACTGGTATAGCCTGCTGCTGGATCTCTGTAGGCGTTTCAATACCCATATGATCGAGGGTAATTAACAGACGCTTATCCAGTGAAAAATCGGTAAATTGCAAAGGCGTACTCCAAGTTTAATTTGACTGAGCATTATAACCCGACTTTGTTAGCTTGGGCTATACACATCCCTTACATAGTGGCAGGTTTGTCTGCTCTATTAAGCGAAAGGGGTGAGCATGAATCAAAATCATCAGTGATAGAATTGACTTAGTGATAATAATTTCTTTATCATCATGTACATACTGATACCCATATTAAAGTCGCTGAGCATCTGGATTAATATTTTAGTTTGGTGGTAGGATTTCAAGCAGGCACAGGTGCCGTAGGTGCTTCAGACAATCATCGTTGGAGATATATCCGTTCTACTTCAAAGTGTAGGTTTCAGATCCAGCTGAGTGAATCCAATTGCGGAGATAAGAGTCAATGGTAAGAGTAGGAATTGCACTGGGCAGTGGCGCAGCCAAGGGGTGGGCTCATATTGGCGTGTTTAATGGATTGGCCGAGATGGGGATTTATCCCCATAAAGTGTCGGGCTGCTCGATTGGTGCGCTCGTCGGTGCCGCTTATGCCAATGAACAGCTTGATGAGCTTGAGCGTTGGGTAAGAAGCTTCTCCAGTTGGGATGTCCTAGGCATGATGGATCTGAGTTGGCGCAAAGGGGGGCTTATCGGAGGTGATAAGGTATTCGATGTGATTCAGAATCATATTGGTGATTTACTGATAGAAGATTTAAAGAAGCCTATGATCGCCGTTGCTACCGATCTCTATTCAGGCCAAGAGATTTGGTTTAAGGAAGGGGATCTTCATCATGCCATTCGTGCCTCTTGTTCTATGCCTGGCATATTACCCCCTGTTAAAGTCGGTGAACGTTGGCTGGTGGACGGTGCCGTGGTCAACCCAGTTCCCGTATCCGTTAGTAGATCGATGGATGTTGATGTGGTCATCGCAGTTGATCTTAGCGGTCAGCGCCGTGGTCGAATGCAGGTCCTGCCTGTGGATGTAGCTTGCAGTAAGCCATCGCTAGAAGAATGTATCAAAGCACAAGAGCATCAAGATACCGGTTTTATGGATCTGCTGGCTCGTGGACGTGAATATGTTAGCCATCTTAGTGATAAATTTACCAAGGGTAGCCGTTCTGATCCTGGTATATTGGCGGTGATGTCACAGTCTATGGATATTCTCGAACAGCGCCATAAACGCGCCAGACTTATGGGCGATCCACCGGATATCTGCTTGATCCCAGATCTCGCTGATATTGGGACTATGGAGTTTCATCGTGCTGCAGATGCCATTGCGGCAGGAGAGCTGTCAGTGAAGCATGCCAAACATCAGATAGAGGTGGTACTGAGTCAGTTTTAAGTGGTGTATTGATGGAAAGCCATTCATATGATGGCATCAACCTCTTGTTAGACCCATACCTGTTCCGCTTCAAAGTGCAGGCTCTCCTGCTTCTATGGAGTGGGTTTTAAAGTGACTGATACTGCGCTACTGACTTTGCCCTGTCTGTTATAGGGAATTAGGCTAGGGGTCAAAGCCTCGCCTACATGGGTGTAGGCGAGGCTCAGCTTGTAGCAACCGGTGAGCTAGAGCACTTTTAATTCCCATCTTCATAAAGTAATTGCAATGTAATTAGCTGAGTTTGACTACCATTTTGCCGAGGTTTTTACCTTCGAATAAGCCGATAAAGGCGGCGGGGGCCTGCTCGATCCCTTGGTAGATTGTCTGTTCAGCCTTGATGGCTCCCGTGGCTAACCATTGGCCCATCTGTTTGGAAAAATCAGGATAATGTTGCCAGTGTTCGAACACGATAAAGCCTTCAATTTTAAGCTTTTTGATGATGATCATGGCAAGGTTATTCGGGCCTGGAGTCGGTGTTGTTTCATTGTATTGGGAGATCATGCCGCACACGGCGATTCTGCCATGATCATTCATATTGTTTAGTGCGGCAGTGAGATGTTCGCCACCCACATTTTCAAAATAGACATCGATACCTTGAGGTGCTGCCTGTTTTAGTGCCGCACTGAGATCTTTTGTTGTTTTGTAGTTAATTACGGCATCGGCGCCTAATTCGCGCAGATGAGCGGCCTTTTTGTCACTACCAACCGAAGCCACGACTTTGGCTCCGATTAATTTACCTATCTGGCACGCGACGCTGCCTACAGCCCCCGCTGCGCCAGAAACAAATAGGGTGTCCCCTTTTTTTAAGGTAGCGATTCGGGTCAAGCCAGCCCAAGCTGTCATGCCTGGCATACCTAAAACACCTAAGAAGTGAGACTCACTTAGGGGGGTCTTTGGCAGTCGAGTATGATCGCCACCATCGGTGACATAGTGACTCCGCCAACCTTGCATGGCACTGACTTTGCAGCCGGCAGGAAATTTGGGATTGTTGGATTCAATGACTTCACCAATACTGCCGCCTTCCAGTACTTGGCCTATTTGAAAAGGGGCAATATAGCTTTCTCTGTCTATCATGCGACCACGCATGTAAGGATCAACCGACATCCATAGATTTTTAACTAGAAACTCACCATCTTTGATCGCCGGTAATTCCATTGATGTATGTGTGAAGTTATCTGGTGTAGGCATACCCTCTGGCCGAGAGTTTAGTAAGATTTGTTTGGCGTTCATAGAACCTCTTTGCTTTGCGCACTAATTAATTGTGGTAAACTTTACACCTAAACTTTTTACCTCGCAACTAGTTCGCACACAAATTAAATTTCAATGTGTAAAGTATTTTGTTGAGTAAATAAAAGTATTAAGTTCAGAATACAATAACAACTGCCCAGCTTGTAACTTTATTTAACTGGAATGTTGCATAACACTGAAGGGATAAATTAGTGACTGAAAATATTCATTTAGAAATGAGCACAGATGAAACACAAGCAAACCGTTGTTTGTCGGATAATGTCTGTTTTACCCTGTATACCGCAGGTAATGCTTTGGTTCGTGCTTATCGTCCTTTGTTGGATGAATGTGGCTTAACGTATCCACAATATTTGGTGATGCAAGCGCTGTGGCTAAATGATGGGATAAGTTTGACTCAGCTATCTCAAGCAACGCACTTAGGTTTAGGTACACTGACCCCCATAGTTAAGCGTTTAGAAACCAAAGATTTGTTGATTTGCGCTATTGACACTCAAGATGAGCGTAAGAAGGTCATCAGGACAACCCCAACGGGGCTAGCATTGAAGCAAGAGGCTTTAGTACTCAAACAAATTTTACTAGATAAAGTGACCCTCAGTGAGGTTGAAATAGAGTTGTTGAGGAAGATGTGCATAACTTTGACTCAAGACTTAAATAGCAAAGAGTGAATTAATTTCAGAATCAAACAGGCATTAATTTTCAAAAAACTAGCTTCAGGAATTTCAATAGTAAACCTTATTTCTAATCAGAATTTATACTATAAATATAGACCACAACTGATCCATAGGCAGAGGTATATTTATCAATAAGTGAACTAGCTTACAGGAATGAATTTTCGTTAGAACTTATCACCTCAAATTATGATCTCGATCAATGTTCTTTCTATGGCTTTATAGCTTAATACACATCATGTTGTGCCTTTTTGTTAAAATACCACTATATATAGTGATATCCAACATCACCCTAGGAGATATTGTACAATGCCAGTGGTTATTAAGCGGGATGGTTACCGCACGTCTTTTGATGAAACAAGGATCAGAGACGCTGTAGTAGCCGCAGCGAACTCAGCAGGTATTGAAGACAAGAGTTATGCCGCGAGTGTGGCCTCGTCGGTCGCTAAATGTGTGGCAGATCATACTGAAATTGATATTCATGAGCTACAAGATCTGGTTGAGAATCACTTGATGGAAGGGCCTTATAAGTCCCTAGCTCGTGTTTATATCGAGTACCGTCATGACAGAGACCTGCACCGTGAAACAAGTAGTCGATTGAACCAAGAGATCCGTGGGTTGGTCGAGCAGACTAATGTGGCCTTGCTTAATGAAAATGCCAATAAAGACGCGAAAGTTATCCCAACTCAGCGCGACTTGCTAGCTGGAATTGTGGCTAAACATTATGCAACCCGACATATTTTACCAAAAGATGTGGTTGCGGCCCATGAGTCAGGCGAGATCCATTATCACGATCTAGACTATGCGCCTTTCTTCCCCATGTTTAACTGTATGTTGATTGATCTCAGTGGCATGTTGACTAATGGGTTCAAGATGGGCAATGCCGAAATTGAGACTCCTAAGTCTATCTCTACGGCGACAGCAGTGACGGCACAGATCATTGCTCAAGTCGCTAGCCACATCTATGGTGGTACTACAATAAACCGCATCGATGAAGTGCTTGCACCTTTTGTGGTTAAAAGTTATGACAAGCAATATCAGTTGGCATTGAAATGGGGGATAGCAGATGCGAAAGCCTTTGCTACCGCGCAAACAGAAAAAGAGTGCCATGATGCGTTTCAGTCATTGGAGTATGAAGTTAATACCTTACATACGGCTAATGGACAGACACCGTTTGTTACTTTTGGCTTCGGTTTAGGTACTTCCTGGGAGTCACGTCTTATTCAGTCATCGATGATGAAGGTACGTATTGCAGGTCTGGGTAAAAATCGTAAAACGGCGGTATTCCCTAAGCTAGTGTTTGCGATCCGTGACGGTATTAATCACAAGGTGGGTGACTGTAACTATGATATCAAACAACTGGCACTTAAGTGTGCCAGCACTCGCATGTATCCAGATATCCTCAACTATGAGCAAGTAGAGAAAGTCACCGGTTCCTTTAAGACGCCTATGGGGTGTCGTAGCTTCCTAGGTACTTATGAAGAAGAGGGTGAGTTGATTCACGAAGGCCGTAATAATTTAGGTGTAGTGAGCCTGAACTTGCCAAGGGTTGCATTGGAAGCCAAAGGAGATGAAGTAGAGTTTTATCGCATTTTAGATGAGCGTCTTGCCATTGCGCGTAAGGCTCTGGACACTAGAATTGAGCGATTAGAAGGTGTTAAAGCGCGTGTAGCCCCAATTCTGTATATGGAAGGGGCTTGTGGTGTAAGACTCCGCGCTGATGATGATATTTCAACAATTTTCAAAAATGGCCGAGCCTCAATTTCGCTGGGATATATCGGATTACACGAGACGATCAATGCCCTCTATGGCACAGAACATCATGTCTATGATTGCGACATTTTGCGTCAGAAAGCCATTGAGATCATCGAGTATATGAAAGTAGCAACCACTAGGTGGAGCAAGGAAACTGGCTATGCTTTTAGTCTCTACAGCACACCGAGTGAAAACCTCTGCAGTCGCTTCTGCAAGCTTGACACTCAGGTCTTTGGTGTGGTCGAAGGTGTGACAAAGAAAGGTTATTATACTAATAGCTTTCATCTCGATGTCGAAAAGCAAGTTAATCCATACGATAAGTTGGATTTCGAGCAGCCATATCCTGCTTTAACCAATGGCGGCTTTATCTGTTATGGCGAATATCCTAATATGCAGAACAATCTCGAAGCTTTGGAAGATGTATGGGATTACAGTTATAATCGAGTGCCATATTACGGTACTAATACGCCGATTGATGAATGTTATGACTGTGGCTTTACCGGCGAGTTTGAATGTGCCAGTAAAGGCTTTACCTGTCCTAAGTGTGGCAATCATGAACCGAGTCGAGTATCTGTGACCCGTAGAGTTTGTGGTTACTTAGGCAGCCCAGATGCAAGACCCTTTAACTTTGGTAAGCAAGAAGAAGTTAAGCGCCGGGTTAAGCACCTGTAAAGCGCATTTAGCTAACCGTTTAAGTGAAAAGGTGTTACTGAGTCAGTGACACCTTTCTCTGTCATATAACTTTCTAGTCGCTGTTAATTGTTAGGTTGAAGTGGTGTTATGAACTACCATCAATATTTTCCAATAGATGTCATTAATGGGCCGGGAACGAGGGTGACTTTGTTTGTCTCTGGCTGTGAGCATCAATGTCGTGGCTGTTATAATAAAAGCACATGGAATCGAGATCATGGCAATCTGTTTGACTTACAGATGCAGCAGCGAATCATTAACGATCTTAAAGATAGTCGAATCAAACGCCGAGGCTTGTCACTCTCTGGTGGTGACCCGCTTTTTCCTGAAAATCTCGGTGAGATCCTTGCCCTAGTCCAACGAGTTAACAATGAGTGTCCAGATAAAGATATTTGGTTATGGACGGGGTACAAATTAGCAGAGTTATCCAATGAGCAACAGCAGGTGGTAGCTTATGTCGATGTTCTGATTGATGGTAAGTTTGAGCAAGTGAATGCCGACGTTAGTCTGGTATTTCGTGGCAGCAGTAATCAGGTAATTCACCATCTGGCAGAAAAGCGATAACTGTATTCATTCAGTTACTGTTATAATGGGCCATAAGGTTTAAATCATTTTTTAAAACAGCCGCGTATTGAGGCTGTTTTTGCATTTTACAGAATATTTTTAAAGGCACGATCATGAATTTAAAAGAAGAGCTTCATGGACTTAATGACAAACTAGAACAGTTTCGTCGTAAATTTTCAGCTGCAGAAAAGCGTGGAGATAAGGGCGTCATGCTGCAATTTAGGCAGGAAATAAACGCAATGACTAAGCGTATTGCCAGTACTAAGACGCAACAGACACGCGAGTTGAGCAAGCAAGGTGGTTCGGTTGTTAGTTTGAAATTCAATCGTCCTTTAACGAAAACTGAGCAAGCTGATATGGGTAAACTGAAGAAATCCGTAAGAGGACTGGTCGTGGTTCATCCTATGACGGCATTGGGTCGTGAAATGGGGATAAAACAGGTGACAGGCTTTGCCCCCAAAGAGTTTTAACTGTTTAATTTATCTCGGCTAGATGGTTATTTATTAGTGAGCTATATCATGTTTTTCTGTCGACGTCAGGCGTACCATTCCTCATGAGCTTGGGTCAATGCTAATATTAAGCGTATCATTCTCGTTTTTCTGATTTATAGTATTCTCAGGGAAAGAGAGTCTTTAAGGTTATTTCATGTCGATTAAATATATTGCTTCTTCAAAACTCCCGACGCCATGGGGCGTATTTGCTATGCATGGTTTTGAAGATACAGAAACTGGAAAGGAACATATTGCGTTGACATTAGGTGAACTGGATAGCCTGAGCCCAATTCTGGGACGTATTCATTCAGAATGCTTAACGGGTGATGCTCTATTCAGTTTACGTTGTGATTGTGGCTTTCAGCTACAGACAGCGATGCAAAATATTGCCAATGCAGGTCAAGGTTTCATTCTTTACCTTCGTCAAGAGGGGCGAGGCATAGGTCTGCTTAATAAAATAAGAGCCTATGAATTGCAAGATCAGGGTGCCAACACCGTAGAAGCTAATGAGAAATTGGGCTTTGCCGCCGATATGCGCAAGTACGATATGATCTTACCTATGATGGAAAAGATAGGTGTTCAAAGAGTCAAGTTGATGACCAACAATCCGCACAAGGTAAAAGCAATGAGAGAGTTAGGCATAGAGGTTGTTGAGCGTATTCCACTACAAGTGGGTAAAAATTGTTATAATGAGTCCTACTTAAAAACCAAGTCCACCCAACTTGGTCATATCATGTCAGATTATCATTTTGCCGATGAAGGTAAAGAATAACTGAGAGTTGTAGATTTTCCTTCATACTGTCTCTATATTCAGAATCATATATATATTTTTAATATCATACGATTCTTGAATCAAGCTTGCAACTTGTTAAGGCATTGTTTTAATTCGTCATTAATAAGTTAACTAAAGCTCATAATTAGGTTTTCTCTGCACTACAATCAGGTCAATACCCGTTCCACTTCAAAGTGCAGGTTTCAGAGCAGGTTGAGCAAGTCCAATTCAAGGCTCATTGTTGAAATAATAGTCGTTCCCTTATAAGGCAATTCAACACTCTTTGTTTGTGACTATTCACATTGAGATTTACCTGCTTCATAACAACTAGGCTGGCGCGGACAGACGGCGCCTCTGGAGCAAATGAGTTTGGCTTGGGTATCTATGCCTCGCTCGACCCAGTTGATATTAAGAATTTTAGCTACACTCGTTAAGTCCTTCTTTATAGCCCTAGAGATCTCAGCTTCACCCCCATGCTTAACGCAAGCTTGTTTTAATTCAGAGGCTATAGCATTGGCATCTCCTCCCTGAGCATCAATAGCTGGGTTGAGATCTATGCCTGCACAGAGGACGTGATTGTTTCCGGCCATGTCTTCTACTCTTATCGACTCACAACAGTAAATCCTTGGCTTATTATCGACATCGAGTATCGATAGCTGTGCTGATGTTCCGCCACAGGTTTCATTGATCTTCCTAAATACGGCCCAATGTTGACAAGGATCTTGGACTAAGCGCATGTTGCCCCAAGGAAGTGGAATACCATTACCTCGGTACACGGCCTTTAATTTTCCTGGCGCATAGGCATCGAAATAGTGCCAGTGGGGATAAGGAGAGACCACCGTCATGCGACGCATGGCGACCGATGCGGAGACTCCCACTTTCTGATGCACACTTATCTCATAGCCATGGCGATCTAACATCTGTCTGAAGGGGACTTTAGGGCAAAGCAGGGCACCAGCGAAGAAGCTGGATTCAAAATCACGCCAGGCGTGGAGAATATCTTGGGCATTAACCGTAGAAGACTGAGGTGTGCCGATGTCCATCTCGGTACTGACTTGGCTTCGTCCTGTAGTGAGCACAGATTTCAATCCATGTTTGTTGTGTAATACACAGTGACCAATGTGTACGGCCAGATCGTACTTGAGTCGAGTCAGATTGGATTTTAACTTTTTATTGATATAGATGGTCGAAGGTGGTTCAAAAAATGAGGTTATCAATTGCGTGGAAGTGGCTCCCATTTCATCGATAACATCTTGTGGGGCACGATCGACCCATTTTATCTTGAGCCCCATTCCTTTGGCGATATCCATAATATCTTCGACAGCAAGCGGTAGGCGTTTTTGTCCTATATCTTCTGCCGCTCGTTCGAGATCTGGAAAGTGATTCTGATGATGTTCTTGATGGGCGCGGATCAAAAGATGGGCAAACTGTCGTCCGGTGATCCCTGTCTGTGACAACATTTCTGGTATGGCAATTTGTAATATATCTTTGGAAAACAAAAAACTTGGTTCCAGTACCATGCCGTTTATGCCTCCACGGCGCCCTTTATCTGGTGTGATGGCTTGATCTTCTGGTGCGTCATCTAAAAACCAATCAGCCTCTTTTTGAAATACCGTAGCGATGACAGCTAACATGCCTGCACTGGGGACTCGTTTACCGCGCTCGATCATAGAAAGATATGATACAGATGGGGCAGATTCTGGATCGACTCGTACACATCGAGCAGAAAGATCTTCCATGGTGAGATGGTTTCTTTTTCTTAGGTTCCGTATCTTGGTTCCTAGAAAATGGGATTTTCGCATTAAGCTTTTTGTAGTTCTCATTTTGTAAAATTAACACTGTAAAATTTTAATTGTGAAATTATAGTTAAAAATTAGCTAGACTACAAATCAAGCAATCGAAAAGAATGAACCTGAGAGGATAAGGCTATGGATATATCAACTATTAGTAATGAGTATGGCGAGCAGAATGTTACCAACCTTATCAATGCCGGAATGATCAATGTAGAAATGGCAGCAACGGTCACAGATACGGATACAATGGCTGATGCCAAAAAGTTTCTGGATGATAAATTTCCATTAGCTAAAGGTTCTCATAAAGAAGTATGTAGTTACGTAGTTTACTACCAGCACCTGTTGATGTTTTTTACCGATGGAACCCATACAGGTTTGCGGCATTCAGGTCAATTTGTTGCGTTAAACGGTTATAAGAGTGAACCTGACGCTATCTTGCTTAACAGTAATGGTATTCATGTTGAGTTGAGTTTTGATCGAAGTGGAAAAACAGGTATTAAAGATCAGGCTAATATCGATGATATTAGAATTGAAGGTCATGAATACTGGATTAGCCTAGTTAATATTGAAGAGAAACGAATCATTGAAAACTCGCAAGCCTCGCAGTTGTTTACGGCTAAAAATGGTAGCGAGTACCCACTTAAAGGTTAAGTCTTGAAGTAATAAAACCGGATTACCCCTAAGGTATATCCGGTTTTTTATACTTAATTTACGGAGTTAGTTTCCCCATATATTTTCATTTAACTGATCATTATCGATATTTTTATCTAACTTAGCACTGGGTTTATCACTCGCTGCCCGTAAGCTTTTATCACTGGCTTGGTAATGATCATCTCTGGGCTTTCTTACTGGTAATGGTAATTTATTCATCTTCAAATAAAGATACTCAACTTTTTCTCTCGCCCAAAGGGTCTTACGCAGGAAGCGTAAACTAGACTTAATGCTTGGATCATGATTAAAGCAACGAACATCAATACGCATGCCTAGTTCTTCCCAGCCATAATGTTCGACCAGATCAGTGAGTAGGTCTTCTAGCTTGATACCATGCAGCGGATTATTTACTTGGGTCATGAGTTCATTGGATTAATTGAGATTGAATTAATTATATCGTTTACAGGTAAGATTGAACAGGGGAACTGCTAAAGGGGGAAGAGAAAGAGGGTGAGTACACCCTCAATCGATAAGCTTTAAATTTTACCACTTTTGCCTTGTACTAGAGGATTTCGTTCTGTTGTTGAAACCAATAGTGGGATTATCGAGCTATATCGAACTGACGTAAGGTTTCGAGACCACCACCATTATAACTATTAGTAAACTTTTGCGAGACTAAAGTATTAAAAGCAGTGCCACTACGTCCACCACTGCGGCAATAGAGCACAATTGGAGTGTCCTTGGTGATATTGAGCTTGTTAATTTCAATAGCTATCTGTTCAAAAGGAATGTTGATTGCATTCTTTAAATGACCCTCTGCAAATTCTTCAGCTGTTCGGACATCGATCACTATGGC
>JBAHZX010000102.1:0-5745 GCA_037132815.1 Shewanella sp. | reverse complement strand
CCGTTGGGGGCCTAATACCATTAGACCGGAAAAAACATCCTTGCCCTTCGCCTTAGGTAACATAAATCTAAGATCGGGGTCCGCAGCGGCTTCAGACACACTGATCAAGCGTAGAAAATCCAAACCTAATTGTCGTTTTTGCACCTCCAAAAAGATATCTATCCGTTGACGGAATTCCTCATCTCTTATATTGAACTGCCTGAAATCATTTTGAAAATCCCAAGAATTCATCACTAAATCTAACTGCTTCTCTTGGCTATTCTGCACAGAGATCAAAATATTGTTCGCAACAGTAAGGTCAGCCTTAACCTTCATAAACAAATGCTTGCCCGTATAACTAATATTCCAATAAATAGTGATAAACACTAAGCTCACTAAAGTCAGTAATATAGGTAACAAAGTTAAAATAAGAATTCGGTAGCGAACTTTAGCCTGCATCTTCTTCCAGTTAACACCGAATATCCTAGGGAAAAAAGACACTTTAAGCTTCCTCTTCTTGACAAGTACTTAACCATTCTTTGTATTTGCGGTCTAACGTCTTACGAGATACCCCTAAGTCTCTGGCAGCAGCAGATTTATTACCATTATGTGCATCGACAACTTGTATCACATGGTGTTTTTCTACTTCCTTTAAGCCCCAGTCCAGTGGATAACCCGATTGGTTTGACGACTCGATTTTAGGCTGTTGCTTCCAATATTCTGCAGGTGGTTTACCTAATAAAATACAACGCTCAATCATATTACGTAACTCACGAATGTTACCTGGCCAGCTGTGTTGCTGCAGCTTAAGCATATCTTCATGACTCCAGACCACTTCTTTAACCCCAAGTTCTGCAGCTAACTGCAAGGTAAAATGATGAGTCAGCTCAACCACATCTTCAGGCCGTTCCCTCAGTGGTGGGATGACAATATCGAGCACATTAAGCCGGTAGTAGAGATCTCGTCTAAAGTTACCTTGTTCAACTTCTTCCGCCAGCTTTCTGTTCGTCGCGGCGAGTACCCTGACATCAATATTTATCTCTTTCTCACTGCCTACTGGACGTATTGTTCTCTGCTCCAGCACTCTTAACAAAGCCGTCTGCATCTTGAGTGGCATCTCACCAATTTCATCGAGAAACAGTGTTCCGCCAGAGGCGAAGCTAAACAAACCCTCGCGACTCCCTTTAGCCCCGGTAAATGCACCCGCTGAGTGACCAAAAAGTTCACTCTCCAACAAGTCTGGGGCAATAGCACCACAATTCACTGGCACAAAGGGTCCTTGTCTACCACTAAGTAGATGAAGCTGTCTGGCCACCAGCTCTTTACCGGTACCTGACTCGCCCTCGATCAAGATCACCGCATTGGTTGGTGCGATACGCTCAATCACGTGTTTAACCTCCTGCATGGCATCACTACTACCTATGATAGTAGAAGATTGACCAATAGAGACTTCCCGACGCAGCATTAAATTTTCACGCTTTAGGAGGCGACGCTCTATACAGCGGTCAACCGCCTTCATCATCTGCTCAAGATGAAATGGTTTCATAATAAAATCGGAAGCACCGGCTCGCAACGCTTTAATAGCAACATCCATGTCGGCATAGCCTGTCATAAAGATGATATCTGAACGACGCGCCTGTTCATCGAGCGCCTCATGCCATTCAATGCCAGAACGCCCAGGTAAACGTATATCGACAATGAGTAGATCAAAATGACAACGACTCCTCAATTGTTCGGCATCTTCGATACTTTCTGCCGTCTCCACTAGGGCAAACTTTTTGTGTAATGCTTTTTTCAAAAAACTACGCATTCCTGGCTCATCATCAACAATAAGCAGAGATACCGCAGAAGGAAGTGTTTTAGACTCTTTTTTTAATTGGCTCATATTGTCTACTTTAGGACATTTTGACTCATTTAATGTTAATTCTAGCATCAAGTTTAGGCTAAAAGGTCACTATGAACCAAAAAACCCGACCTTATGGACAATATGTCTGCATAACCTTTGCCGAATTTGCGAGCTAGATCACACTCCTAACCGTGTTGAGACATTAGCTGAAAGCGCGCAATGATTGGCATTAAAATTGCTTATTAATAAGATGAATTATTGGATGGCTTCAGATGACAATGAGTCCTCTTACTTTTAATCGTCAAGGAGTAAGCATGTTAAACCTAAAATCTATCTTCAGCATTGCGTTAGCCGCAACGTTATTAACGGGCATACCCGCCCACGCCGAAGAGATCATAAAATTAGCCACAACCACAAGTACGGAAAACTCTGGGTTATTGAAAAATTTACTGCCAACGTTTGAATCTGAATCCGGTTACAAGGTACAAGTGATTGCAACAGGTACAGGTAAAGCACTAAAGTTAGCTCGCCAAGGTGATGTTGACGTCATCATGACTCATGCTCCCGCCGCTGAGGCTAAATTTGTCAACGAAGGTTATGGTCTACTTCCTCGTGGCATAATGATGAACGATTTTGTCGTTTTGGGTCCTAAAAGTGACCCTGCAAAGATTCGTAGCAGTAAGACAGTTGAAGAAGCATTTGCTAAAATAGCTAAGTCAGGGGCAACGTTTATCTCTCGCGGAGATAACTCAGGCACTAACATGAAAGAGCTGATCATTTGGAAAAATGCCAAAGTGGATCCTTCTTTTACAGGCTACACTTCAGTAGGTCAAGGTATGGGTAAAACTTTACTCATGGCCAATGAACTTCAAGGTTATACTCTGTCAGACCGAGGAACTTTCGTGGCTTATAAAGCTAAATTGGATATGGCAATCGATTTCGATGGCGGTGAAGCACTAGCTAACCCATATCAAATCATGTTAATTAATCCTGCTAAATACCCAGACCTTAACCACAAAGGCGCTAGAGCCCTAAGTGATTGGTTGATTAGTCCTGAAGCTCAAACCATGATCAATAATTATAAAGTCCAAGGTGAGCAACTATTTAAGGCAACTTATAGCAAATGAATGAAGGCTGGTTAGCCCTTTTACAGCAGGCCTTGAGCCTGCTGTTTTCATTGGACCCCGAAGTGTGGTCCATCGTCTCAATTTCTTTTTCTGTATCTTTTGCAGCATTATTAATCACCTTGCTACCTTCTATGATACTAGGGTTTATGCTGGCTTTCGGACGTTTTCCCGGTCGCTGGTTTCTCACTAATCTGATTCAAACCCTGCAATCAGTCCCTACTGTGGTCATCGGTTTGCTCGCCTATCTGATGCTTACTCGTATGGGCCCTTTGGGTGATCTTAAATGGTTATTTACTCAAAAAGGCATGATCTTAGGTCAGATGCTAATTTGTGCTCCGGTTTTAATCGCTATGAGTCAGGCTGCTTTTACCAGTGTTGACCGCAGAGCCTGGGAAACATCCCGCACCTTAGGCGCCTCCTGGCTGAGATCCATCTGGACCTTATGCAGGGAATTGAAAGTTCCTTTGCTGATGGCCATAGTGGCTGGTTTTAGCCGTATTTTAACTGAAATAGGTTGTTCAATGATGGTAGGTGGTAATATTGCCAATGTGACTCGTAATATTCCCACCGCTATCGCACTAGAAACCAGCAAAGGTGATTTTTCTCAGGCGATAGCCTTAGGTTTAGTGTTACTCATACTTTCCCTAGTGCTTAACTTCACATTAGGAATTCTCAGAGGCAAAGCTGAACCGAGGAGCCACTAACTCATGGCCAACTTGATAGCAAAAAATATCGAGATGAGCTTCGATAATAAGCCATTATTCTCCATTAACAAAATACAATTGTCAGCAGGTGAAACCATACACCTGAGGGGTGATAACGGCAGCGGCAAGAGCACCTTAATGAAACTGTTTGCCGGCTTATTGAAACCAAGTCACGGCACTATCACAGCTGAAGGCTTTGCCCCATTGCCATGGTGGCGATCAAATCCCCTGTTGGGTAAAGCGGTTTACTTACATCAACATCCTTATCTCTTCGATGGTAGCGTCGAATACAATCTGCGCTACCCACATCCATTTAGTAATATGACAGCAAAAGAGCTCAATAAACGCACTCTTGCTGCGATAGAGATGGCCGAGCTAACTGATCTGCGTAATCAATCGGCCTCTAGTCTATCGGGTGGAGAGAGACAGAGGCTTGCCATCGCCAGAGCTTGGGTTATGCGACCTAAGTTATTAATGTTAGATGAGCCCACCTCTAACATGGATGAATATTCTCAACAGTTAGTGCTCACTATGATCAGTGAACTGCAAGAGTCTGGTACCGGCATGTTAATCAGTAGTCATCAGATTTGCACGCTAACGAATCTATGCGATCAGACTTGGATGATAAAAGATCATACAATAGTATCATCGACAACAGCTGTTAACTCAGCTAACACAATTCCAATCAACATACAGGATTCTCAATATGTCATTGCAAATTGATGCTGTGATCTTAGCTGGCGGTATGGCTAGACGCATGGGTGGAAACGATAAAGGTTTAGTCGAGCTAAATTCACAACCTATGATAAAACATGCAATAGATCGAATAAAACCTCAAGTTGACCGGATCATGATCAACGCAAACCGTAATCAAACCCGCTATGCTGAGTTGGGTTATCCTGTCATCAGTGATGAAAATACCGATTACTTAGGCCCACTGGCAGGGATGCTCGCCGCTCTGGGAAATACACAGGCAGACTACTTGTTAATCGTACCTTGTGACTGTCCATTACTGCCTGTAGATTTAGTGTCTCGCATGCTGAAAAAAATAGAGAGCCAAGGTGCTGAACTAACCGTTGCCAGTGACGGTATCAGTGAGCAACCTGTCGTATTGTTACTCAAACCAGAACTGAGAAACTCGATAAAAGCCTTCTTAGATGATGGTGACCGAAAAATTGTTCTTTGGTACGCAAAACATAACTATGTTGTTACTGATTTTTCAGATCAACCCGATGCCTTTGTTAACGTGAACACCCCAGAACAAAAACAACAACTTGCTGAGGCAATAGCCAAATAAATTTCGAGGTATAAATGAGCATTCCTTTTACCAATCCACTATCGATCCCCGTACTCGGATTTTGTGCTTATAGTGGCACAGGAAAAACCACCCTACTCAAAAAACTCATTCCAGAGTTAAATAGTCGGGGGATTAAGTTGGCAGTGATCAAACATGCCCACCATAACTTCGATGTGGATATTCCAGGAAAAGACAGCTTCGAGATGCGTAAAGCAGGAGCTCTGCAGGTGCTGGTTGCTTCCCATGTACGCTGGGCTCTCATGACCGAAGATGCGGTCGAAGGGGATCCCCAACTACCACACCTATTAAAACAGATAGACCAAGACAAGGTCGACATCGTGTTAGTCGAAGGCTTCAAGAAGCTTGAGCTACCAAAAATTGAGCTACACAGAGCCGCACATGGCAAACCCTTTATTCACACTCAAGATGATAATATCCAAGCTATCGCCTGTTGTGATGACACCAAAATCCCAGGTGAATTACACCGTCTGGATATTAACAATGTCGCTCAAATAGCCGACTTTATCATCGATTATATCAGTCAATGGCAAACACCTATTGCGACTATACCGCTAGCTTCCTCTTCTGCCTGTGAACTCGAGATAAATAAGACACTCTCCGTCAGACAAGGCATCGCGAATATTCTCTCGTGTGTAAAGCCAATCACCGACACCGAACTGTTGGAATTAGATGATCTTAGCGGCCGGGTACTTGCCGAAGATGCCATTTCTCCCGTAGATGTACCACAAAATACTAACTCAGCAATGGATGGTTTTGCATTCAAGTTTTCCG
>JBAHZX010000083.1:0-7241 GCA_037132815.1 Shewanella sp. | reverse complement strand
GGCCTTATCCGCAGGGGAGTCCGATGAGGGTGACTTGGATGAATTGCGAGAACTGAGTGTAAGCCTGTCTTCATATTCACGTAGCTTTTGCCAAAGCTCACGGATAAACAGGTTAGCTTCGCTGATATTATCAATCGAAGGCGGCTCTTTTTCATGTCGACATGATGACATCAAAAAATGATCGTTCAAGCGGATAATTTGATCCAAAAAAGATCATCGAATTAGGAGCGTTGATCTTCTATACAGGCATAATATTGCTAGTCAATAGGGGCTCGGTGAACGGTTACATATTTATGATCTGAGTGGGTATTCCAACTATATTTTATAAAATAGTCGATTTACTTCCGATATATAAGTAACATGTTACATAATGTCACATGTACTTATTGCTAATATGCCTAATTTAAAGAATTTTAGTCCTCATTCACTCGATAACCAAGTCTGTTTTTCTCTGTACAGTGCTAGCAACGCCATGGTGCGGGCATATCGACCTTTACTTAATAAACTCGATCTAACTTACTCACAATACCTGACGATGTTAGTACTCTGGCAGTACCAAGGTATTAGCGTCAAAATTTTAGGCGATAAACTTCACCTTGATTCAGGGACTCTGACTCCTCTACTCAAAAGGCTAGAGGTGAAGGGGTTAATTAGTCGGGGACGAAGTGAAAAAGACGAGAGAGTTCGAGTGTTACATATTACTCAATCTGGCAAGGCATTAGAGGTATTGGCTGTAAAAATTCCAGAGCAGCTGCAATGTAAACTCGGTATGGAACCAGAAGTTTTTATTGAGTTAAAACGCCTATGTGATCAAGCTTACAAAATTATTATTTCTGCTAGATGAAGCGAATTCCATTCGAAGTGTAATCAGGCCTAATTTTTGTAAAGTAATCTTGAAGTAGAACGGCATATCCCTGTTTACTTCAAGATGTGTAATTTCAGTGGAAATTTAAAGTGGTCTAGCACACAGGTTCATTGCTCCAGGCTGAACCTAAGCCTAGTTAAAGCTAGGCTTTCTGGAAATCAGATATACTACATTCGCAGCTGCTTATATTTAGTGGTCGCCTTTTTTATCTCAGGGTATTACTGGTTGCCCCAAACATTACTATTGTTTGAAGGCTTTGATGCAGCGGAGCTTGCACTGTTCTGTGGTTGAGAACCAGATCTACGGCGGCCGTGACTGGTATTACTATCATTTGGCTGATGACCGCGAGTGGCTTCACCACTGCGTTGGCCATCTTTATGCTCGACCTTGCCTTGACTGCTGTGAGAGTGACGAGAGGCTGAGCTATTGTGACGTGAAGTCGAGTTGCCATTACGACCATTACCACGGCCATTGGCATTGCGAGGTCCACGATTTTGACCATGTTTTCTGTCATTGAGATCGGTTTCTGTTACAACTTGAGTTGGCACAAAACCTTCTACTTCTTTACGTGGAATATTTTTCTTTATTAAACGCTCGATGTCCCTGAGTAACTTGCTTTCGTCACCGCTGACAAGTGAGACCGCCAGACCACTCGCACCAGCGCGACCGGTACGACCGATACGGTGAACATAATCCTCTGGCACATTCGGTAGATCGAAGTTGACGACGTTAGGTAATTGGTCAATATCGATACCACGAGCTGCGATATCGGTTGCAACGAGTATACGAACAGCACCACTTTTGAAGTTTGCTAGCGCCTTTGTGCGTGCACCTTGGCTCTTGTTGCCATGAATTGCGGCGGCAGTAAGATCTTTAGCTTCGAGATTCTTAGCAATGCGGTTTGCACCATGCTTAGTACGGCTAAAAACTAATACCTGTTTCCAGTCATTTTGCTTGATCAGGTGGATCAGCGCCGCAGTTTTCTGCTTCTGATCGACCAGATAGATATATTGTTCAACAGATTTCGCTGTGGCGTTACGTGGTGTAACAGATATCTCGACTGGATTGTTCACCAGTCCTTTAGCTAGCTTACGAATATCGTCGGAGAAGGTTGCCGAGAACATTAGGTTTTGACGTTTCGCTGGTAACGCTCTAAGAATTTTTTTGATGTCATGAATAAAGCCCATATCTAACATGCGATCGGCTTCATCGAGGATCAGAACTTCAAGTCGGTTGAAGTTCACCGCACCTTGGTTGTATAGGTCCAGTAAACGACCGGGTGTGGCCACTAATATGTCGACACCTTTACCTAGCTTAGAAATTTGCGGACCTATCCCTACACCACCGAAAACCACTGCTGATTTAAGTGGTAGATACTTACCATAACTCTCGACACTCTCGGCGACTTGAGCTGCAAGCTCACGAGTCGGTGTTAATATGAGTGCGCGTACCTTCTTGGTTTGAGCACGATGGCCTCTGCTTAACAGCTCTAATAGTGGTAGAGTGAAGCCTGCGGTTTTACCTGTACCAGTCTGGGCTGCTGCCATTACATCCTTGCCTTCGAGCACAGCGGGTATCGCTTGAACTTGAATTGGCGAAGGTGTCTCATAACCTTTATTGGCTACGGCTTTTAAAATCGGAGCGGATAAACCCAGGGAGGTAAAACTCATAGATTGGTCTCTTGGCGCGGCTAAACACAGCGGCTTTCATGGAGCCAGACGGTCTGGCGGGCGTGCAGCTTACAGTATACATACTGAAAGCGCTAATTTATAACCTATTTCAGTTTAGTCGATTAATTGGTGTGCGTGTAATTGGCTGTTGAACTAAGCTGTTGACTGCGATACTCATTGTATTATACCCGTTCCCGTTCAATTTTAAGATGCGTGATTTCAGTGGTAATTAAACGTGGTTTAGCGCACAGGTTCATTGCTCCAGGCTGAACCTAATCACCTACATCCATTTAGGCGAGGCTTTGACCGCAGTGCAATATCTAGCCTATTCCTTATAATAGACAGAGCAAGATCAATAACGCAGTATAAATAACGCAGTATAAATAACTTTAAACCCACCCAACTGGGATCGTCTGAGCAAGTTCACTTCTGTGTTGCACTCTTTTGCAAGATGCGGCTTAAAGGGATCACCATTATTTCAACAATGTGCCTTGAACAGTCTGCTCTGAAATCTGTACTTTGTGTATATATGCCAAGAACCCTCGTTAAGTGATGTTGTTTAAACTCTGTACGTGTTAGTCTCGCGCCTTAAAGGCTCATACTATTTCAGTCCTCTTGGGTACTGGGTACCCAGACTTATGAAAAAGCCAATAATTTGCTATGATGATGATAATTAGGTTTTTAATCTTTTATGCGGTTATAACCAGAGCCGAAAACACATTTTGTACTTAACGCCTAAGCCACTGGTCTGGCGATAAGATTTTATTTGTAGGAAATAAGTAATATGACACAAACCAAAAAATTCGATTTTCGCATCGTTCAAAACAAACAAGTTTGGACGGTAGAGATCACTCGTCGTATGACTGCGCGAAGAACTATTGTCTCAAAGCGTAAAACGGGTTTTGCTTCCGAAGCCGAGGCTAAAGTCTGGGGTGAGAAGGAGCTTCAATCTTTCCTCGATAACCTAGTGCAACGTAACGAACGTAAGGCTAAGCAACGTGAAGAGCGTACTGTAGCTGCAGCATCCAAGGAGCAAGCTGCCGATGCATGGCGTGATGCGCGTGATGTTGCCGACGGTGACTCTTCAGACACTGATTCTTTCAATGAAGACTACGTATCTGATAAGTAAATTTAGATGCTAGGGCTTAGATTAAGAGTCAATAGTAAGGTAAAAGGTCGGTCGAGTGAATACTCACCGGCCTTTTTAGTTTTTCACGCTTAAAAATATTACGAAGTAGAACGAGTATAAATTTATCCCTAGGTTAACCACTGGTGGGATTTATTGATCTAGCTCAATTTTTGTGAATCTCTTAACATTTCCAAGCTTGCCAGTTTATTCCGCGAGCTATGCCTGCGATACTGCGGCTGCTAATACCGATTGGTATTAGCGTTACCTTGAATTTTATCTTGCAGGAATGACATGGACAAATCGTTAGAGAAACAATTGACTTCTTGGTTGAGGCAGCAGAAACAAGCCTGTGGCTTCTATCTTAATTTGACGGTGTTGTTTGGCTTATTAACCGGGTTTTCATTAATCGTACAAGCGTACCTGCTGTCGACAATATTACACGGCATCATCATTCTTGAGCTAGATAAGTCTCATTATATAAATGAATTTATATTCTTACTGGCGCTTATTCCTGTTAGGGCCTTGCTGGCATTTGTTCGCGAGCGTGTTAGCTTCGAGTCAGGCAAGAGGCTCAGACTACAGATCCGCAGTGCAGTGCTAGATAAACTTACCGAACTCGGGCCTGCCTTTATAAAGGGAAAGCCCGCAGGAAGCTGGGCGAGTATTGTGCTGGAGCAAGTGGAAGACCTGCATGACTTTTATGCCCGTTACTTGCCGCAAATTATCTTGGCAGGTTTCATTCCCTTAACCATACTTATCGTAATATTCCCATTGAACTGGGCTGCTGGAATAATCTTGTTGACCACCGCGCCTCTCATTCCTATGTTTATGATTTTAGTCGGTATGGGAGCCGCAGATGCCAACCGTAAAAATTTTAGTGCGTTGGCCAAACTTAGTGGTCATTTCATGGACAGATTGAAGGGCTTGCCGACCCTAAAGTTATTCAATCGAGGTGATGCAGAGGTCAAGCAAATAGAAACAGCGTCTGAAGAGTTTCGTGAAAGGACTATGTCCGTGCTTAGGATGGCTTTTTTGAGCTCTGCTGTGCTGGAGTTTTTTGCTGCGGTATCTATTGCTGTGCTGGCGGTATATTTTGGTTTCAACTATCTGGGTCATCTTAACTTTGGTGATTACGGTGGTGGGATCAGTTTATTTGTTGGTTTATTTGTACTCATGCTGGCTCCTGAATTTTATCAACCATTGCGTGATATGGGCACTCACTATCATGCTAAAGCCCAAGCTATAGGGGCCGCCGAAGAGTTAATGGCACTATTGGAATATAAACTTGAACCTGATGCCAATGAAATAAAGGTAGGGTCTATTGAATTAGACTGGCGTAGTGGAGTTGAGATTATTACCACTGACTTAATTGTTATGAGTCATGATGGGGGTCAATTAGTCGGTCCATTGAGTTTTCACCTCAAACAAGGCCAACATGTGGCACTGGTTGGGCCTAGTGGTTCGGGTAAGACCAGCCTGCTCAATGCCATATTGGGTTTTTTGCCCTATTTGGGTTCACTCAAGGTTAATGGGCTTGAGTTGAGAGAACTGGATATGTCTCAATGGCGTTCCCACCTCACTTGGTTGGGTCAAGACCCTCAGTTATTTCATGGCACAGTGCGTGATAATGTGGCGATGGCCGATCCGACAATGGACGATGAAACGATTAAACTTTTGCTTAAAAAGGCCCATATACTCGATTTTGTTAATCAGCAGAGACTAGGCCTATCTCATCCCATTGGTGAACAGATGACCGGAATATCCGTCGGTCAGGCTCAGCGTATCGCCTTAGCTAGAGCCTTAGGACAAAATGCTAGTTTGTTTCTGCTTGATGAGCCTACGGCAAGCTTAGATAGTCATAGCGAAGATGCGGTACTCAATGGGTTGCGTGATGCGATGTCACAATCTTTATGCCTTATGGTGACTCATAGGCTCGATCAACTGCATGAAATGAACAGTATTTTAGTGTTGGATAAAGGAAAAATCGTGCAGCGAGGCAACTTTGATAAGTTGAATCAAGAAAAAGGGCTATTTAGGCAGATGCAACAAGATGAGTATGAAGTAGAGACTAGTATCGATAAGGATCCTCATTCATGAAAGCTTTATTACCTTTTATCAAATTATTTAAGCATCAGTGGCTGATGATGTTCACCGGTCTAGTACTGAGTATTACCACTCTGATGGCTGGCATAGGTTTACTCTCGTTATCTGGTTGGTTCCTTTCCGCCGCCGCAGTGGCTGGGTTAACCGCAGCGACGGCGATGATGTTCAATTATTTTACTCCAGCGGGAGGAGTGAGGTTTCTCTCTATTATTAGGACGGTAAGTCGTTACGGTGATCGATTAGCGACCCATGAAGCCACCTTTAAATTACTGACTCAGTTGCGAACTTGGGCGTGGCGTAAGTTAATGCCTCTTAGTGCCAGTAACATGCAAGGGATAAGACAAGGGGATCTGCTGAACAGACTTGTCACCGATATTGATACCTTAGATCATCTCTACCTTAGGTTGATCACGCCTATGGCAGCCTCATTCCTGATGTTAGGGGCACTTTATCTGTTTGTTTCTTGGCTAGATGCTGAACTGGCGTTGATATTATGCGGTAGTTTACTCTTGGTATGGCTGATACTACCCTGGATTTTCTATCTGCTAGGACGTAAACCGGGTGTCGATCTTTTAGAGAGTAAACGTATCTATCGGATACAAGTGCTGGAATTTATACAGGGGCTGGCAGAGATCTCCATTTTTGGTGCCAATGAGCGTTTTCGGACCCAGCTTGCCAAGTCTGAAACTAGGTTATTAGCTAGCCAGAGGCTGATGGCTAACGTCACAGCCTTGAGTCAAGGTGCACTTATTTTATGCCATGGCTTAGTCGTTATGGCAATACTTTATATGGCATCATCTGGGGTCGGAGATCATCTTCCACCAGGACCTATGCTTGCCATGATCGTTTTTATGACCTTGGCCTGCATAGAAATGCTAATGCCAATTTCTGGCGCCTTTCAGCACCTATCTGCTTGTGTCAAAGCCGCTGAGAGAGTCAATGAGCTGGTGGAACAGAAGCCGAGCATAGTATTCAATAATGCCAGTGATATTAGCGTTCGTTATGGTGAGTTAATACTCAAAGACATTTGTTTCTCCTACGAGCAAGGTGCTCAAGTTGAGACCAAACAAGTGGTGCTTAAAGGCATTGATCTAAGCATAAAGCCCGGAGAAAAAGTCGCACTGTTGGGGCCGACTGGCTGTGGAAAGTCTAGCCTGCTGTCTATGATCACTCGAGAGTGGCAAGCTAGCTCAGGTAGTCTCTTACTCGATGGTGTAGAGATTGATCAATACAGTCAGCAAGCTTTGACCGATGGCATTACCCTAGTGAGTCAACGTATTTACCTATTTAGTGGAACATTAAGAAGTAATTTGAGCTTAGCACAGAGGCCAGTCGCTGACTTAGCGACACGGGCTGAGCGTCGAGCCGCGCAAACCGTTAATGATGAAATTCTTATAGGCATATTAAATAGAGTTGGATTATCCAACCTGACCCAAGGTGACCAGCCTCTGGATATTTGGATAGGGGAGGGAGG
>JBAHZX010000081.1:0-12870 GCA_037132815.1 Shewanella sp. | reverse complement strand
TGACACATAGCCATCTTTTTCAACAATTTTCTGACCTTGCTGAGACAGTGCGAACTTAAGAAATTCGCGATCCATCGGGGCTAAATCTTTGTTTGGATGCTTGTTGACGTAAACATATAGATAACGTGATAGAGGATAAGTTCCGCTTGCCGCGTTGTCTGAACTGGCTTCAATAAACTGAGTTCCTTTCTTCGAAATAGCCAGCGCTCTTACACCAGCAGTCTTATAGCCAATGCCTGAATAACCTATGGCATTGAGTGATTGAGATACAGACTGAACCACAGATGCAGAACCTGGCTGCTCATTCACGTTGGCCTTAAAGTCACCTTTACACAGTGCTTTTTTCTTAAAGTAACCGTAGGTACCAGATACTGAATTACGACCGTATAGCTGCACATCACGCGCAGACCAATCACCTTCTAAACCTAAATCGCCCCAACGTTTAACATCGCTACCGCCACACTTATGCGTTGCTGAGAAAATGTCATCAATCTGTTGGATGCTCAAACCTTCAATGGGATTATCTTTATGAACAAATACTGCTAAGGCATCAATAGCAACACGAATTACCGTTGGCTGGTAACCATAATGTTTTTCGAATGCTTCAATTTCGTTAGGCTTCATTTTACGGCTCATTGGACCGAACTGAGCCGTACCTTCTGTAAGCGCTGGAGGTGCAGTTGAAGATCCCGCTGCTTGTATCTGTATATTCACATTAGGATATATTTCTTTAAACTCTTCAGCCCAAAGTGTCATCATGTTAGCCAAAGTATCCGAGCCTACGGAAGATAGGTTACCCGATACTCCGCTTGTTTTTTCATAAACAGGAAGTGACGGATCGATTGCAGCGATTGATGCTGCAGAAAATAAACTAGCGGTTGTTAAACTAACCGCACCGACAAACTGTTTCAATTTCATTCTTTGCTCCAGTGTTAAGCTTACTTGCTCATTAATTGAGTTAACATTTAAGTTGCAGCTATTATCTGTTCCTATGATGACAAGCCTATTACTATCATGTGACACTTAGATGACAATAGACCTTATCAAGTGAATTTTTAATGTCTATTTGAATGATTGAATTAGTAAGGTGACATATTCTAAGTAAAAGGCGGAAATAACGAAAGCAGACTCAAAGCCTGCTTTTACGTTAACTCGATAGCGGATCAACTCTCTAAACGCTGTGATGAGCCCCTTTAATAAGATTTGTTGGGATAACGAAGCTAAATGTACTGCCCTTACCCAGCTCACTCTGAATGATTAACTCGCTTTGATGGTTATTCAGCGCATGTTTGGTAATAGCTAGACCCAAGCCTGTACCGCCTCGTTGACGGGTTCTGGCACTATCCACTCGGTAGAAACGTTCGGTGAGCCTACCAATATACTGGGGCGCAATACCATCACCACTGTCAGTAACACTAAATTGGCCGCCAGTAGCGACACGTTTCCAACAAATTTTGATTTGACCACCCGCTTCAGTATATCGAATCGCATTGGATATGAGGTTAGAGCAAGCACTCCTAAACTCGGTTTCATTACCATAAATATGATAGTCAAGTTCACAATCAAAGCTGAGTTCATGCTCCCCCTGAGACAGGGCATTGGCTTCCTCTCTTAACACCTCGATCATATGTTCCATATTGATAACATTGCTTAAATTCAATACATCAGAGTCTTCTATTCTGGACAAAACTAAGAGCTGTTCGACCATAGAACGCATGCGGTGGGTTTGTTGTTGCATCTGATCCATTGCCTTAATATAGGGAGAGTCAGGCTCTGCCATGGACTGCATCATCTCCAGATAACCTTGTAATACCGTCAGCGGAGTTTTCAGTTCGTGAGATACGTTAGCGACAAAGTCTTTGCGCATCACCTCGAGTTGCCTCATTCGGGTTATATCTCTGGCAATCAAAAGAAACTGACCTGTACCATATTCCATAATACGGATCTCTAGGACTCTGCCCTCGGAAAGTGACGATGCTAGCTCTAATGGCTCTTGATAAGACCCTTCCCTGAGGTAATCAGCAAAGTCAGGATGACGAATTAAATTATCAATTCTCTGTCCACTATCTAATGGCCAGACAAAACCCAGTAACAGTTGGGCAAGCTTGTTACACCAGATAATGTTGTGCCCAGAATCTAACACTACGGCAGCATCAGGAAGCGCCTCGGCACCTTGCCTGAAACGGCTAAGCAGAAAAGCTAATTGGGAAACACGTTTGCGATTTTTACCCTGAAGACGATAGATACCATTGAAAACACCTTCCCAACTACCACGGCCATTGGGCGGGGTTAACCTTCTGTCACACCATAACCAATAATTGAGCCTAGAAAGTTGGCGATAATGCCAGATCAGCAATACCACGGTGCCAATAAGGAGAATCCAGACGACCTCGTCAAATAGCAGACCAAGAATAAAACATAACACTAAATAGATTACTAACCGAGAAAGCAGTCGATAACCTGAATATGAATCAAACATAGAATTGCATCGAAACCTAAGGTAAGAGACGGGCACAAGATAACCTACATTTTATCTCGTACCTAACACTTTTTAAGCTAAATCACAGCCGTGTAGAAAAGCGGTAACCCGCGCCACGAACCGTTTGAATCAAACGATCGTGTTCAGATGGTTCAATCGCCTTGCGTAAACGTCGGATATGCACATCGACCGTTCTATCTTCGACATAAACATTAGTGCCCCAAACATTATCGAGTAACTGTTCACGACTATAGACTCGCTCAGGATGGGTCATAAAGAAATGCAGTAACCTAAATTCTGTCGGCCCCATATTCAATACCTTATCCCCCACGGTCACTCTGTGGCTAACAGGATCTAACATGAGCCCTTGCACGTCGATTGGCTCTTCTAAGCTGGTAGGAGAACTACGGCGCATCACTGCTTTTATTCTAGCCACCAGTTCTTTCGGAGAGAAAGGTTTAGTGATGTAATCATCAGCGCCAACCTCCAAACCACGAACCTTATCTTCCTCTTCACCACGCGCGGTGAGCATGATGATAGGAATTTTACGAGTAAATTCATCCTGACGTAAACGCTTAGCCAGTTGAATTCCGCTACCGCCTGGAAACATCCAGTCTAATAAAATAAGATCAGGATAGGGCTCAGATATCATGTCTAGCGCGGAGTCAAAATCTTCAGCCGATGTAGTGGTAAAACCATGTTGCTCTAAAACAAATGTCAGCATCTCTCTGATAGCCAACTCATCTTCAACAATTAATATCTTAGCAGTCATATGTAATCTTCTGTCAGTGAAAGTTCATGCGCCTATTATTGGTCAATTTTATTACAGAATTATGATCATCCGAACATAATCTGTCATTTAAAGTGCAAATTATTGTCATAAAGCTGATTCAATTGTAAATTGAATCATAAAAAAAGGAGGCCAGAGCCTCCTTCATTCTTGTTTTGTTCTTCAATCAGAACAATTAGAATTTATGCTCGATACCTAGGCCGATGAAATTTTCATCTTCATCACTGCTCTCATATGAACGGCTAGTATAAAAAGCAAATAGTTTAGTCGGTTTACCCATCTTATAATCAGCACCGATAGACCATGAATCACCTTTATCTTCCATGTCTAGATATTGTGCCTTAAGCACAATTGCATCGATAGTATAAGCCGCACTTAACAAGTAACCGGTATAGCTGTCGCCATCGAAAGAGTTAACCACATCGTTACCACTTTCATTTTCAACAAGCTCATATACCTTTTCTTCTTGCTGGTACATGGCTCCGAGTTTAAATCCGGCAATCTTACCCTGCACCGTTGCACGGGAAACTTGATAACCTTTTACATCCGAATCATAGGCAATAGCAGCATAAAAAGGGGATTTCTTGAGCCCTGAGTCACCGTACATTGCCGCTAAACTGTAACCATCTTGCTCAAGCTGGTCACTGTCACCACTCGCGGCATAAGTCACACCTAACTTAAATCCACTCATTGATGGTGTGATATAAGTCATCGTCTGCGCTAGACGATTTTCACCCTTGAAAAAATTCTTAATATCGCCAGATAGATCATTAAACTGATCAACTTTCCCTTGTGACTTCTTAAGCATTGTATCGTTACGGCCCACAGCAATTGAGCCGAAGTCGCCTCGTAGTCCCACAAATTGATTACGAGCCTTAAAATTCTCTTTTACATCATCACCGGTATCAACTTCATACTCGATAGTATAAAAAGCCTCTAATGAGCTGCTGAGTTCGTACGCCCCTTTCACCCCAAAACGTGATGCATTACTTTGAATCGTAGTCTCGGACTCACCTTCAATATCATTAGACTGAGCGGTAATATTCAACTTACCATAAACAGTAAGAGGATCCGCCGCGTGTGCGGAAGCTAGAGTGGCAGTAGCAAGTGCAGAAGCGAGTATAGTTTTATAAAAAACGTTCATAATTTAATCCTTTCGACGTATCGATTCATCTGGTTTATTTATTCGGACCGCCGCAGTTTGCAACATTTCTGTTACAGTTTTATTTCAATCCAGAGTCATCTGGCATAAGAAATTAAATCCACAAAAATAAAATTATGAAAAAACCATATAGAATAAGAACTAGAGAGCATAAAAAACTTATGTAACAGTTTTATGAATTCACTCCCGTCGAGCGACATCAATAACTGTTTTCAGGTTTACCCGAGAGTGGCAATGTCTTACACTGCGGCTTCATTTTTTGATTGAGCGCTTACTATGTGGTTTAAAAATCTGACGGTTTATCGTTTTAATAAACCTTTCTCTGTTGATACAGAAGCTCTTGAAAAATCATTGGGAGACTTCACTTTCTCTCCATGCTCAAGTCAAGACATCAGCAAATTCGGTTTTTCTAATGCTTTGGGAAAACAGGGGCAGACTCTGGTTCACAGTGCCAACAATAGGCACCTAATCTGTGTAACTAAAGAAGAAAAGATCCTTCCTTCACAAGTGATAAAAGAAGCCTTAGAAGATAAAGTGGCTCAAATCGAGGCCGAAGAAGATCGCAAGCTTGCTAAGAAAGAGAAAGATGCCTTAAAAGACGAAATAGTCATGACCTTGTTGCCGCGAGCCTTCTCAAGACGTAGCCAAATTCGCGCCCTAATCCTCCCTGAGATTGAGATGATTTTGGTCGACAGCTCAAGTGCTGCCAAGTCCGAAGAATTTTTGGCTCTATTACGTAAAGCCATGGGATCTTTACCTATTATCCCTCTTAGTTTCAAGGCATCTATCGAGAGCCAACTCACCGATTGGGTTAAGACGAACTCGACACCTGCACCTTTTGAAATGCAAGATGAGGCTGAATTTAAATCTGACTCAGATGAGGGGGGGATCGTCCGCTTCAAACAGCAAGATTTGACCGAAGCTGAAGTCTTAGCTCATATCGAGGTGGGTAAACAAGTCCACAAACTGGCGCTGCATTTTGGTCAATCGATTGCTTTCTTATTACAGTCAGATGCAGGCATCAAGCGCATCAAGTTTTCTGAAGAATTCAGAGCCGGCAATGATGAAGTGGGTACCGAAGATCCTATGGCCAGACTCGACGCCGATTTTGCCTTAATGGGTAGCGAACTTATCGCCTTGATGAACGCTCTAGTAGAAGTATTAGGTGGACTGGAAGAGAGTATCTAACTCTCTTCTTAACAAAGCCAACTGCCACGTTTGTGCTCAGTTGGCTTTGAATTTTGGCATAACATCAGATAATTGAAACTATGCTAAAAGAGGAGTTAATCCTCAGTTAACTTACCCTTGTTATCAAACGGCCAATCTATACCTAACCAAGCTTTGAAGAAGGCTTTCTGAGTTTGACTTGGCTTGTCCACACTAAAAATTTCCAGCTTACTGCTCTGTTGTTCACCCAATTGCAGCGTCACCTCTTTGAGACGATCATCGCTAAATAGGCTGACGACAATCTCAGTTCCAGGCTTAAAATCTTTGATTCTGGACTCAAAACCTTTGCTGGTGATCTTCAAACCATCGATAGCAACAATTTCATCGCCAAACACGATGCCTGCATTCCAGGCAGGTCCATCACGCATAACTTCAGCAAGCTTGAGTGAATCACCACTCAACTTGACTCCGGCATAGGCTGTGGCTTTAGAGTCTTCCCCATAACCTGGTTTTAAACCGGCATCTTCAAGCAAGGAGATAAAATCCAGACTCATCGCTGAGTTAACATGATTCTGCCACCAGCTCTGATAATCGTTGCCTGACAGTTCTTTTAAGATCTGCTTTACATCAGAGACAGAATAACCCGCTGGGAGCTTATGCTGCTGGTAGAGCGCTTTATGGACGTCACGATAAGAGTGAGTAAGATCGGTGTCATTGAGCAGTGAAAAATCCAAAGCCAAGGAAGCAAAATAGCCTTCAGAATAAATGCTGGCACTGTGGTTAATAGCGTAATCACCACCCGTGCTCGACCATTGGCCGACACTCGCTTCTTGTAACGATTGAACTTCACGCCCAGGCGTCTTCTCACTTTTAGCAATTCGCTTGGCTAGATCTTCAAAAAATTCTTTAGTGGTGATCACCCCTGCTCTAAGGAGTAGCTGGCTTTGAAAATAACTTGTCGACCCTTCGGCAATCCATAACAACTCAGACATGTTCTCTTTCTGATAGTCATATGGCACCAAACCTTGTGGTCTATATGCTTTCACATTCCAAGTATGAATAAATTCATGGGAAGCGGTTTTAATGAAGCCTAAGTAATCTTCACGTTCCCGATAACTAAAGCGAGGTCGTTGGATCACTGTGGAGTTGAGATGCTCCGTCGCACCTCCTGCACCACTGGTGGCATGAACCATATATACATAACGTTCAAAAGGATATCCATCCCATATAGCCCCAGCCTGACCACTGAGTTTAATCAGATCGGTCACCATCAACTCTATGTCATAGTTACCCTCTCCCCACACCACTAAATCATAGTTTCGACCATCGGCAGAAAATTCTCTATGATGACTAATCCCCGTCTCTATCGGAGAGTCCACCAGCACATCATAATCACGTGCCACAAACGAATGTGGTTTGTCTCCAGACGCCATACCTGAATAACTATTCCATTCATTTGGCACCAGTAACTCGACCTTGATCTCTTGGTCCTTAAACTCAGGGCTATATACAAAAGTACCACTCGCGTCGAGAAAGGCATGAGTTGCATCTATGTGGCCGATTCTCTGGCCTAGTCGATTGGCATATAGCTGATAGGTCACAGTTACAGCGGTAGGTTTTACTAGCTCAACACTCCACTCACCGCTGGCCACTCGTGTATAGGGCAAGTTGTTACCCGCTTCATCTTTTGCGCTAAAATAACGCACCGCATCGGCTAAGGGTAAAACTTGATACTTTCCTGTACGCCATACTGGAAGGTTAACCTTCAGTTCAGAGGTTACTGACTCGGGAAAATCCACCTCAATATTAGCCAGATGATGCTTGGAGTCGGTAAGGTCTATACGATAACTGACCTCAGCTAAAACCGATGATGAAAAAAATACGCTTAAAGTTAAAATCAATGGTACTAGTGGTTTCACTCTTGATTCCTTCTGTTATTATTGTTATTTATAATACGTTCAATAGTATATTTCTGTTTTAAAGAAGAGGCATCACTACCCCCTATGCCTCTTCGAGTTTATTTAGACAGCATTATTATGGCCTATCAAACATCCCTTTAAAAGGGCAAGGTATCTGCTTCTTATGCGTGTTTTTTTTATATTGGTAACTTTTTGGCCTTTGTTAACCATCTCTTCGACTTATGCTCAAGATCATGTCGCCATTGAAATTAAGTTAAAAGAGTCCCCTATCGAACTATTGCATGAATTACAGGCCTCAATCACCTTACCCATATCAGCCACTAGTGTCTCTGCTTTTGAACAAGTAGCCAGTGAACAAGGTTACCAAGTCGATGAGTTAAAACATAAATTGCAGTTGCTCACACGACTCTACCTCAGCGCATATGTGAAAGAGAAAGATAAATACCGTAAAGCCGAGGCATTGTTGTCACTCCTGAAAATCATAGGCACCACCGCCTACGATGAAAGCTACTTACAAATGTTAAATGGTAGATACATTGCCAGAAAACAGCATGATTACCAACAAGCACTGCCTTACTATAATCGGGCTCTAAGTTTATTGAAAAGTGAGCAAGATGTGCAAGCTCAGCTGTTAAAACAACTCAGCCATTCTCATCTTGGTAGCCTTAATCGAATCTTGCACCAAGATGAAGAGGCAATAAAACACCTGAAACGTTATAGATATCTGACATATCAGTTGGAGAATGATTACTTGATTGCCCATGCTGAATCTGCTTTAGGTAACTTTTATCGTCAACGGGATCAGTTACCTTTAGCCTTAAAGCATTACAGCGAAGCACTGAGACTCTCTAACAACTCGAAAAAACCTTTTCTCAAAGCTAATTTACAACTACAGCTGGCAAGGGTATATCGAGATTTTGAATCTTGGGATGAAGCAATCCAATATGCACATGATGCAGATAAAGGCTTTAAGGCACTGAAAATAGATCGACTACGTTCTCATTGTATGACTGTGATCGCTATGGTTCATGCTAATCAAAAAAACTGGAATCAAGCGATTGATTACTATCTTAATGCTCTGCAGTTCGATTATAAAGTTCAAAATATAATGGCTCAAGCATTAAACTATCATAATTTAGGTGAAGCCTATTTCATGAACGGCAACACCCAAGCGGCTTTAAAATTTCTGTTTAAATCTAATGCCACTTTTATTGCCCAAATGAGTAACCATTATCTTGTCTTTAATGACCTCTTGATTGCCCAAGTTGCCGTTGCCAATAAAAATTGGCAACTTGCTCAGAAACATGCGACCTTGTCCTTAGAAAATGCTGACAAGCTTAAGCTTATAGATGAACAAATAGAGGCATTACAATATCTATCTCTGGTATATAGAAATCTTAAGCAATATGACAAAGCCTATACGACACTGGATAAACTCATATCCTTAAACTTATCCAAACCTGACACACACAACAAACCCAAAATCCATACTTTATCGGTACTTACCGAGCAAAAATTAAAACTTGAGTTACAAGAGGTTCAAGATGAAAAAAACACTCTCGATATCCAGTTAGAGCTTTTAAAGGTACAGTTAATCACCGCGATGATCTTGATAGGCTTTATATTGTTCATAGGCGTTTACCAATGGCGAAAGAAAAATACATTAGCCCTTAACCTATTGGAGGAAAAAGATAAAAGTATTATGGAGCCCATCAGTGGTTTGCCTGGCTATAAAGGCTTTATCGAAGAGTTTGACCCTCAGTACAAAGATGCTCCTCTTGCCATAGCATTACTTTCACTGACAGATCAATTAAACGCAGATCTCAATCAAGGTTTCCAGTGCAATAACAAGGTAAATAAAATTAATTTTGAAGCCCTATCTCGCCATGTTACAAGCAATGTATACTTTATTAGGCCTGGGCTATTTGCGCTGTCTCTGAGGGCGTCGACCACCGCCCATGAATTGTTAAAAAAATGCCGTAACGCCATAAACGAAGATGATAGTGACACCTCTTTACATATAGGTATGCTACCTCTCCCCCTACTAATAGATCCTGATATTAAGTTTTCAGCCGAGGTTCATTTTGGCGCAGTACAGATGACACTGGCAGCCGCGCTAAGCCTAGGAAGGAAAGCAGATTATTATGTTTCCATAAAAGCATTAAACTTCACACCATCGGCTATCTTTGCAACGCCTCTGTATTCACACTTGGGCAAAGGCATAACGCGAGGGTTATTGAAGATCGAGACCAATGGTGATAAGGAAAAAATTCAATGGCCCAATTGAAAAGCCATTAACAACGATACCCATTATACACGTGGATATCTCAATAGGCTGGCACCGCAGTTAACCGGCGCTATAAACCCACATCATTGAAATCCCTTCACCATTAAGGAGTGACTATGATTGTAAAGATCAGCCCGAAAGGAAGCATGGACCAGCTTTCACAATTGGAAGTCGATAGCCTGAAACAAAGCGCAAAAAGCCAACTCTACCGTAACTGTTCATTGGCTGTTCTAGCATCGGGGCTACAGAGCGATAACGCCGAGAGCCTCTTAGACAACTTCAATGATTTCAATATTAATGTGCTACGTCGAGAACGTGGAGTTAAGATTGAATTGATCAACCCACCGGAAGCCGCCTTTGTCGATGGCAAAATCATCAGAGGCCTTCAAGAGCATCTATTTGCAGTGCTCAGAGATATTGTCTACGTCAGCAATAAATATGATATCAAGCATATTAATTTGACCGACTCGAGTCATATCACCAATGTCGTCTTCGATATTTTACGTAATGCCCAAGTCATCCCACTCGAAGATCCCAACGTGGTCGTATGCTGGGGGGGGCACAGCATTAATGCCATCGAATACCAGTACACTCGCAAAGTGGGCTATGAACTCGGCTTAAGAGAAATGAATATATGTACCGGTTGTGGCCCTGGTGCTATGGAAGGCCCCATGAAAGGTGCCACCATAGCCCACGCAAAACAACGCATAACACAAGCCCGATATGTGGGACTCTCAGAACCTAGCATCATTGCCGCCGAGCCCCCTAACCAAATAGTTAATGAATTAGTGATCCTTCCCGATATAGAAAAACGCTTAGAGGCCTTTGTCCGTTTAGGCCACGGCATCGTTATTTTCCCTGGTGGAGCTGGAACCGCAGAGGAATTACTCTATCTGCTCGGGATCTTACTCAATAAAGATAATGAAGGTATACCCTTTCCCTTAGTACTAACCGGTCCGATGGAGAGCGCTGATTACTTTATCAAAATAGATGAGTTTGTCGGTGCAACCTTAGGTGAAGAAGCCCAAAGTAAATACGAAATCGTCATCGATGATCCGGTGCGAGTCGCAAGAATAATGAGCCACGGCATGGATGTCATCAAAGATCACAGAAAAACAACAGGTGATTCCTACCAATATAACTGGTCACTAAAAATTGAACCTGAATTTCAGCTGCCTTTCATTCCAACTCATGAGATGATGATTAATCTCGACCTGTATTTTCAGGATAACAAAGCTGAACTTGCTGCAAATCTACGCAGAGCATTTTCAGGCATCGTCGCGGGTAACGTTAAAATGGAAACCATCAAAAGCATTAAACAACATGGTCCCTTTGAAATAAAAGGCGACCCCAAGCTTATGGCGATGTTAGATACGCTTCTGAGCGCTTTTGTTAAACAGCAGAGAATGAAATTACCTGCTAGTGAGTACGTTCCCTGCTACAAGATAGATAATCATTAATGAACTAATAATACTGAATTATCAAGGGCCAATTTCGACGACCTAGTCGCTAAACCCACTCCAATGGCAACATTTTAAATGAATACTTTTCTAATTATTGACGGTTTAAACTTGGTTCGCCGCATTCATGCAGCCCAGCCTAATGAAAACGATACAAACGGACTCGATAGCCGAGTGGCCTCAGCTTGTAAAAAGTTACTCAAATTCCACCAACCCAGCCATGCTGCGATAGTCTGGGATGGCAACAAGATCTCATGGCGCAAAAATCTGTTCGAGGATTATAAGAAAGGTCGCAAGCCTATGCCTAAGGCATTGTCTGATTATTTGCCAAATTTAAAGCTTCACCTTGCTAAAATACATATTAATTCTTTAGATGCTGACTCCGAGGCCGACGATGTCATTGCCACCTTGGCAAGTAAACTTGCCAGCAGCGGTGGTGAAGCCATTATAGTATCGACAGATAAAGGCTTTACTCAGCTCAATCACCCTAGAATCAAAAGGTGGGATCATTTCAACAAAGCCTATCTGACAATAGCAGATCGTGAGCAGAAACTAGGAGTTCAACACTCACAATTTATCGATTATCTGGCTTTAGCTGGTGACAGCGGTAATAAGATACCAGGCGTTCCGGGGATCGGTCCAAAATCAGCCATAGAACTCTTGAAGATATTTCGCTCTCTTGCCAATATTTATATGTCTATTGAAGAAGTTGGGGCTAAACAGGCAAAGAAGCTCGAAGAGGGTAAACAGATGGCCAGGCTGAGCTATAAACTGGTCCAACTCCAGACTAATATGCCATTAAAGGCTAACCTGAGCCAATTTAGATTGCCACAAATAGTAGGATGACTACCAGCAAATACTACCCCTTATTTTAACTCGGTAAATTAGCTCATTTACCACCAGCAAGATCCATAAAGGTCCCGGTGACATAGGACGCTTCATCGGACAGCAACCAAGCAATAGCAGCTGCCACCTCTTCAGGCTCACCGCCTCTACCCATAGGGATCATAGGCGCGAGACGTTTCACTCTATCTGGCTCGCCCCCATCGGCATGCATACCAGTATTGATAAAGCCAGGCCTAACACAATTAACCCGAATGCTATCATTGGCCACCTCGACCGACAGACCTCTAGTCAAAGTATCAATGGCGCCTTTGGATGCCGCATAGTCAACATACTCACCAGGAGAACCGATCCTCGATGCGGCTGAGGAAACATTCACAATTGCACCACCGTATCCTCCCGCAGAAATAGACATGCGTCTCACCGCTTCGCGGCAACAGAGGAAATAACTGGTGACATTATTAGTCAATATCTTGTTAATCCGCTCTGCCGTCATATCAACCACTTTCACCTGTGGCATTAATATTCCAGCATTATTGACTAAGGCTGTTATCCTGCCCAACTCTCTATCTAGGGTGTTGAACAGATCTACAACCTCATGCTCAATCGATACATCGGCCTGCAAGGCTAAAGCTTCACATCCTTTAGCCTGTAATTCAGAAACTAAGTATTCGGCAGCCTGTTTATTTTGTTTGTAGTTAACTCCGACAGCATAGCCATGGTTTGCCAAATATCTAGCTGTCTCTGCGCCAATTCCGCGCCC
>JBAHZX010000079.1:0-21330 GCA_037132815.1 Shewanella sp. | reverse complement strand
TTACAGGCATTCGGTATGATAGGTAATAAACTCAGGTGATCACTGACTAGTGAGTGTGGTAGCATCAGCGGCCTTAAAAATAATAAAATTAGCCAGTATTGGGTTGTTCTATGCTCTTAATGATCGATAACTATGATTCTTTTACTTTTAACTTAGTGCAGTATTTTCAGCAGCTAGGTCAAGAGACTTTGGTTAAGCGTAATGATGAGATAACGCTGGAAGAAATAGAGGCTTTAAAGCCATCCTATTTGGTTATATCTCCTGGGCCGTGCACACCGAATGAGGCGGGGATTTCTCTTAAAGCAATCGAATATTTTGCGGGTAAGCTCCCCATATTAGGTGTTTGTCTTGGCCATCAGGCTATCGCTCAGGTATTTGGTGCCAAGGTCACTCGGGCCCAGCGAGTTATGCATGGTAAAACAAGCTTGATTAACCATACAGATACTCGTCTATTTTCTTCCCTGAACACTCCTCTGATGGTGACACGTTATCACTCTTTGATTGTTGAGGATTTACCCGTAGATTTTATTTTAGATGCTTGGTTCGATGATCCGGTGCATGGAAGAGAGATCATGGCCATAAGTCACAAAAGCCTGCCGATATTAGGTGTTCAGTTTCACCCTGAATCTGTACTTACCCAGCAGGGACTAGAGCTATTACAGAATTTTCTCGATTTAGGTACTAAAACCAAGACGTGCTAGCTGGTTACACTCCACCTTGATGTTGATGGTTTTTCTCTCGGTGCTTACTTTTGATATTTAAAACCTGTTGTCTTGTTACAAATTTTCTATAAATCCTAACTAATTATTATCCCTTTGTGATATAAATATTCGTAAAATAATATCAATGACGAAATATGGCTTGCTTATAGTAGCGAGTCAGGAAAATTGAAATAACAGAAGGAAAGATAATGACAGGTTCGTTGCGGAATTCAGGTCTAAGTGTACTCACTATCGCTATTTTAAGTGGTTGTGCAGTATCAGACTCTAACTCTAATATTCAGTCCCTTACCCAAGTGAATCAAGCCGTAGTCAGTCCGGCTCTCGTGATACCTCCTCAAGTTAATGAGCTACTCACTCTAAATCAAATCATGGCAGATCCTGATTGGATGGGAATATTCGCCAAAAGAGCCTATTGGAGTGATGATAGCCAGTCTGTTTATTTTTCCCGTCAAGCACATGCTTCACCTATCAGAGACTATTATAATCAAGGTGTGGATCAAGGAACGGCTTTACAGTTAAGGCTCAATCAGCTTCATCTTGCGGATCAACAACATGGAGTTATCAATAGAGACAAGACACGTAAAGCCTATATTTATCAAGGTAACGTATTTGTTAAAACATTGACTTCGGGAAAGATTTCTCAGCTAACCAGACAGAATACAGCGGTAGATGGGGTACGTTTTCTCGATGGTGGTGATTTAGCCTTTTGGCAAGGTGATCAAATATTTAAAATTCATCAAAATAGTGGCATGTTGGAACAAATTGCTCATATTAAAATGGTAACTAAGCCAAAAGGTGTTCAAGAACCAGAGACCTATATTGCTAAACAGCAACAAAGGTTGATTCAATACGTTGCCCTGCAACAGGATAAAGCGAAAAAGAAACAAGCATACAAGGAAGAACTCAATAAGGTCGACTCAAGCATAGCATCTAAGACCTGGTACTTAGGTGACAGTGAAGTGATATCTAATTTAAGTCTATCTCCTGATGGGCGTTATGTACTTTTGACGCTAATTGACAAAGAGTACAGCTGGCGAAGCGAGCATGACATCATGCCTAATTATTTAGGCAAAGATGGTTATGTGGATGCTGTCCCTGTAAGAGCCCGTGTCGCAGAGGATAATCCCCCCGGAGAGAGATTGGTTCTGTTGGATCTGGACAATCACATTAAGAAAGATATTACCATTGAAGGGTTAAGTGGTTTCGATGAAGATGTACTGGCTGAAGTAAAGAGTGAAAATGCCAAGGCGAAGGGTGAGTCCTACAAGACTGAGACAGCACCACGCAAAATTCAGTTGATGCAAGACTGGGGTTGGTCACAGAGTGCGGTTCAATGGCAAGGCTCGGGCCATAGCGTTGCCATTATGATCGAAGCTCTCGACAATAAAGACAGGTGGATTGCTACTCTGGATATGGGTAAAGGCTCATTGAAAACAGAACACAGACTTCATGACGATGCTTGGATTAATTACACCTTTAATCGGTTCGGTTGGGTAACGGGTACCGATACTCTTTATTATCTATCGGAAGAAACTGGTTATTCCCAGCTTTATCTAAAAAATAAAGGGAAACAGGCTGAACCTCTTACCCAAGGTAAGTTTGTGGTTAGTCGTGTTACTTTAGGTCCCAAGGCACAGTTCATCTATTATAAGGCGAATAAGGAGCATCCAGGGATAGATAATGTCTACCGTGTTAATATTACAACGGGTAAGGATGAGCAATTGACACAGTGGGACGGTCAGCTTGATTATGAATTAAGTCCAGACGGTAATAGTCTGCTACTTAATGCTTCTCGTCGCACCGAACCTGCTGAGCTGTTTGTTAAAACGATTGGGGGTAAGCGCAAGCAGTTGACTCATTATACCAGTGAGGCATTTAAGCGTTATCCATGGCAAGCTCCCGAAGTGGTGGCTGTCCCCTCCACCCATGGAGCGGATGATGTCTATGCTCGGGTATTTTTGCCACAAGGTTATGATAAAAATCGCGCAAAAAAATATCCTGCGGTGATTTTCAACCACGGTGCCGGATATTTACAAAATGCCCACTACGGATTTTCTGGTTATTTTCGAGAGTTCATGTTCCATAATCTGCTTACTCAGCAAGGTTATGTGGTAATGGATATGGATTTTCGGGGCTCTAAAGGCTATGGACGTGATTGGCGTACCGCAGTTTACCGCAACATGGGCTATCCTGAAGTGGAAGACCTTAAAGACGGTGTGAGTTGGATGGCGGCCAACACCAATGTCGATATGGCTAAGGTGGGAACCTATGGAGGCTCTTACGGTGGCTTTCTGACCTTTATGGCTCTGTTTACCGAACCTGAGCTATTTCAGGCTGGTGCAGCATTGCGTCCTGTAACGGATTGGGCTCACTATAATGCGCCCTATACTTCAAACATCTTGAACACGCCGGATGTCGATGCCATAGCCTATGAGCGTAGCTCTCCTATAGAGTACGCTCAAGGTTTGGAGAAACCACTGCTTATCATGACTGGCGTAGTCGATAACAATGTTTTTTTCCAAGATAGTGTTCGTCTGGTTCAGCGTCTAATTGAGCTTGAGAAACCTATGTTTGAAACGGCTATTTATCCAGTGGAACCTCATGGTTTCAAGCAGCCCTCGAGTTGGCTCGATGAGTACCGTCGTATCTATAAGCTGTTCGAGCAAGAGCTTAAGTAACTAGCTATCAATAAAAATAGGCCTCCAAGTGAGGCCTATTTTTATCTGGAGAGTCTCATTAAAATGGGTTTTGTTTAATTTTATCCCCCAATGTTAACTCGACTGCCGTGTTTGTGACAGTACGTTTACCCGTTGGTCATGGTCTTTATTTATATGTCTCATTAGATTATTTTAGTCATCTCAGTAGTTGATTATTGACTTTTTATCCTGATATTATGAATAATAAATCAATTATAGCTCTGGTGATTTTTTTAATGATTAGTTATGCTATAAACTTCAGTATAAGCGCTTGTATAATTCTTAAATACCAATCTTTATGCATTTAATATAAGGGTCTGACCTCTGATTAATGTAATGCACTGGTGTTTCAGTCACATTTTCGCTATTAATGACTCTTTAATAATACAAACAATGACCGCCAGTAAGAGTTTTATAATGGTAAAAGGCGGTAATAGTGACTCTCAGAGTCACTAATGATAATAAAGGATGAGAAGGTATGAGCGTCAATAAGACACTGACACGAGCCCAATTTGATGAAGTAATGGTGCCTAACTATGCACCTTCTACAGTTATTCCTGTTCGTGGTGAAGGTAGCCGAGTCTGGGATCAAGATGGTAAAGAGTTCATCGATTTTGCTGGTGGAATTGCTGTTAACGGTTTAGGTCACTGTCATCCAGCCCTTGTTGGTGCATTGAAAGATCAAGCTGAAAAAATTTGGCATCTATCCAATGTGATGACTAACGAGCCTGCACTTGAACTTGCGACTAAGCTAGTTAATGCAACATTTGCCGAACGTGTATTTTTCACTAACTCAGGTGGTGAGGCAAACGAAGCTGCTTTAAAACTTGTGCGTCGTTATGCTGTGGATAAATTTGGTGCTGAGAAAGATCAAATTATCGCATTTGATAAGGCTTTTCACGGTCGTACTTTTTTTACTGTGAGTGTCGGTGGCCAGGCTGAGTATTCAGATGGCTTTGGTCCTAAGCCGCAGGGCATTACTCACGTACCATTCAATAACATTGCTGCTCTTGAAGCGGTTATCTCTGATAAGACTTGTGCCATCATAATAGAGCCTCTTCAAGGAGAAGGCGGGGTCGTAGATGCCGATCCAGAATTTCTAAAAGCGGTACGTGTTCTTTGTGATAAGCACAATGCACTGTTGATATTTGATGAAGTGCAAACGGGTGTTGGCCGTTTAGGTAAACTATACGCATATATGCGTGGTGATGTGGTACCTGATGTATTGACTACGGCTAAAGCTTTAGGCGGTGGCTTCCCAATTGCTGCGATGCTGACGACTAAAGAGATTGCAGCCCATTTAAAGGTAGGTACCCATGGTTCTACTTTCGGAGGGAACCCACTGGCTTGTGCCGTTGCTAATGCTGTACTGGATGTGGTTAATACTCCGGAAGTCATGGCAGGGGTTAAAGTTCGTGAGCAATTACTGCGTGATGGTTTGAATAAGATCAACGATAAGTTTGATGTTTTCACTGAGGTGCGTGGTCAAGGCCTATTGCTTGGTGTTGTATTGAATGAAAAATTCTATGGGCGTGCTAAAGAGTTTATGGTTGCCGGTACTGATGAGGGCTTAATGAGCCTGATCGCAGGTGCTAATGTTATTCGCTTCACTCCTTCACTCGTAATTCCAGAGGCTGATATTGCCGAAGGTCTTGCGCGTTTTGAACGTGCCGTTGCTAAAGTCGTTTCAAGCTAATTGACTGAGAAAGCGAGAGATATTTACATCTCGCTTTTTGTCATTGGCAATACTTGAACCTTAGCCGTTGGCAGCTTGTCTTAATAGATACTCATGCTAAAGATAAGTCAGTGGTTAAGCGACGAGTAACAGTGAGGAGATATAGAGATGTTAATCATACGTCCTATCCGATCTAGCGACTATAAAGCGCTTTATCAAATAGCCGAAGAATCCGGTCATGGGTTTACTTCCTTGCCTTTGAACGAAGAGCTACTTAGAAATAAGATTGCTCGAGTAGACGCTTCGTTTCAAAAGCAGGTCGATAGTCCCTTCGATGAAAGTTACCTGATGGTACTCGAAGATACAGAGTCTGGCGAAGTCGTCGGCACCTGTGGTCTTGAGGCCGCTGTTGGCATGGAAGATGCGTTTTACCACTATCGTTTAGGTACTGAGGTGTATCACTCCGAGCAGATCGATGTCAGAAACGAAGTGGAAACCTTAACCTTATGCCATGACTATACTGGTGCAGCGGAGTTATGCTCACTGTTTTTGCGTGATACCTATCGTAAAAACAACAATGGTAGAATGTTATCTCGTAGTCGATTCCTATTCTTAGCACAGCATGCTGGACGCTTTGGCAATACGGTCATCGCTGAGATGCGCGGAAAAAGTGATAAAACGGGAAACTCCCCTTTTTATGACTGGTTACAGAAGCACTTTTTAGGCATCGGTTTCGTTGAAGCCGATTACCTTTCAGGTCTCGGGAAGAAAGCCTTTATGGCTGAGATGATGCCTAAGAATACCGTGTATGTGTGCTTGTTACCTGAAGAAGCACAGAAAGTGATCGGTGAAGTACATGCTAGCACCCGCCCTGCGTTAAGTTTACTTCAGGCTGAAGGTTTCAGATTTCGTGGATATGTAGATATTTTTGACGCTGGCCCCACGCTCGAATGTAACCTGTCTGATATACGCTCGGTAAGAGAAAGCCATTTATTGACTATCACCGTAGGTAATATGCCAGCATCTGATGCTAATTTTATTATATCAAATACTCACTTAACCAATTATCGCGCCACCTCAGCTAAACTTTTGCTCAACGAAGGTAGTGATGTAGTGACGATATCACCTGAACTTGCGGCGGGTTTGTTACTGTCAGAAGGTGATTTTATCCGTGTTTTGGCTATGTAGGAAAAATAATGACTCAATTTATTAAAGGCCAATGGGTTGCAGGCCTAGGTCACGATGTGACATCTAAAAACCCAGCAAACAATGAAGTGATTTGGAGCAGTAAAACGGCGACTCCAGAGCAAGTCGATGCCGCCGTTGATGCCGCACGAGATGCTCAGTTTGATTGGTTCATGTTAGGTTTTGATGCTCGTCTTACTGTTGTAGAGGCTTATCGCACTCAACTTGAAAAAAACAAATCCGAAATCGCTGAACTTATCGCTCAAGAGACAGGTAAGCCTCAGTGGGAAACGGCTACTGAAGCTGGTGCAATGATAGGTAAGGTTGGGCTTTCTGTCTCGGCTTACAATAAGCGTACTGGTTATTGCGAGAGTGACATCCCGGCAGGGCGTGCAGTACTTCGCCATAAGCCTCATGGTGTGGTTGCAGTATTTGGTCCATATAATTTTCCTGGTCATCTGCCAAACGGTCATATTGTTCCTGCACTACTGGCGGGCAATACAGTGATCTTTAAGCCATCTGAACTTACTCCCAAAGTGGCTGAGCTTATGCTTAAGCTATGGGAGAAAGCTGGACTACCTGCTGGCGTGATTAACTTGGTACAGGGTGAAATTGAAACAGGCAAGGCATTAGCCGCTCATCCACAGATTGATGGCCTATTTTTTACTGGCAGTTCGCGTACGGGTCATATCTTACACCAGCAGTATGCTGGTGAACCGGGTAAGATTTTAGCGTTAGAGATGGGGGGTAATAATCCACTTATTGTTAAAGGTGTTCAAGATACTAAAGCCGCAGTACATGACATCATTCAGTCAGCCTATATTTCATCGGGCCAGCGTTGCACCTGTGCGCGTCGTCTTTATGTGGAGAACAGTGCACAAGGTGACAACTTACTCGAGCAGCTAGCTAATGCAGTTAAGCTGATTAAAGTCGGTGCCTGGAATGTACAGCCACAACCATTTATGGGATCTATGATTTCAGAGGCAGCAGCTCAAGTTATGGTTGAAGCTCAGGCTAGCTTGCTAAATTTAGGTGGTGTGTCCCTTGTGGAGTTGACTCAATTAGAAATGGGGACAGGTTTAGTCTCTCCGGGTTTGATTGATGTTACACATGTCATCGATCTTCCGGATGAAGAGTACTTTGGCCCGTTACTACAAGTGATCCGATACAGTGACTTTGATGAAGCAATTAAGCTAGCTAACAGTACTCGTTATGGTCTTTCTGCGGGGATTCTTGCCGATAGCCGTGAGGATTATGATTACTTTTTAGCACGTATACGTGCCGGTATTGTTAACTGGAATAGACAGATAACAGGTGCTTCCGGTGCTGCACCATTTGGTGGGATTGGCGCCTCGGGTAACCACAGAGCCAGTGCATTTTATGCGGCCGACTACTGTTCTTATCCGGTTGCTTCAGTGGAGGCGGATGTCGTCAGCCTCCCTGCTAACTTGAGTCCAGGCTTGAGTCTATAATTTATACGGAGTTACTGACCTTGCCCTGTCTGCTATAAGGAATAGGCTAGCTATTGCGCTGCGGTCAAAGCCTCACCTACATGGATATAGGTTTTAGCTTTAGCCTGGCGCAATAAACCTGTGCGCTAGAGCATGTTTAATTCCCACTGAAATCATGCGCCTTGAGATAGAACGGCTAAAATATTGGATTAGTCTTTAAAACGTAAACAAATTTTTAATCCGCCTAAATCGCTATGGGCGAACGTCAACTGAATCTTGTATTGCTCAGCGATGTCTTTGACTATGGAGAGGCCGAGGCCATGTCCCATGGTCGCTTCATCTAATCGTCTGCCACGACTGGTGAGTCGTTTTAGCTCTTCACTGGCGACTCCTGATCCATCATCTTGGATAATCAGTATAATCGCATTATTTTCTAATTTGGCTCGGATCTCTACTAGGGCATCGGCCCACTTATGTGCATTATCGAGCAGATTCCCAATCAGCTCGATACCATCTTCTCTGTGCAGGGGTAATCTAGTGATGTTCTTAGGAATGTCGATATTGCAGTTGATATGTTTATTAAAGTGAACCTTGTTTAGTGTACTACATAAATCTTCAAGGTCCTTGGGCAGTTGCATTTGGGCTGCGGGCAACATATCCCCAGTGATCCTAGCTGAAGCGAGCTTACGCTCTATCATTTTATGAATCAGATCGAGTTGATTTTGTAGTGCTATTGCCGTATCAGGATCTTTCAGTCCTAAGGCTTCGACTTGTTGCTGCATTACGGCTAATGGGGTTTTAAGACCATGACTTAAATTGCCTATATTGTTGCGACTGCGTTCGATCTGTTTGCTAGAGTATTCTAGTAGCTCATTATATGTGGAAGCTAGAGATTGTAGCTCGGAGGGAATATTCTTGACCTCTAATGAGGTGATTTCCCCCTCTCTGAGCTTAGACAGCACTTGCTTAATCTGGTTGATTGGCTTGAAAGACTGCCTGAGTACTAAAAAAATACCGGCTATCATGGCCAGCAACATGACGAGGTTAACTCCTAGCTTAGTACCATATATTTGGGTGAAAATTTTACGGCCTATGCTCAAATCTTGAGCGACTGTTAGGGTTGTAACGGCATTCAGTGGACCAGAAATTAGTCCCACTGACAGCAACTGGATATCATGATTTTGTGGACCTTTAGACTGCCATACTCGGCTTTCCCCTTTTCCCAATAGTTCGATATTGAGTTTATGGTCCCATAAAGAACGGGAGCGGATCTCTCTATCGGGTAGATCTAGTTGGTAATAACGTCCTGAAAATACGGGCTTATAAAACCCTGATAGTTGATTTTGATCAATGGTTAGTTCGTCATTACTATATTGAGTCGCCGACATGACTTGCTCTAAGTCTTCTTGCAGTCTGGCAATGATCGAGTCGTGAAATGCTTGTCTTAGCATGGTTTCGAAGAAGACCAAACCGATAGTTGTCGAAATAATGACTAAACCCGTTAACCAGAGGCTGAGTTTAGTGCGGATAGACATCATTCTCTTATGCCGTGGAAGATGTAGCCTTGTCCACGTCGTGTCTCAATAGTTGTTTTACCCAGTTTTTTACGGAGGTGGGTCACATAGACTTCGACCACATTACTCTCTTTCTCGTCATCGAATTGATAAAGTTTATCGGTGAGCTGAGATTTCGACAGCAGCTTTTTAGGAGACATCAAAAATATTTTTAATAACCTAAACTCCATCGCTGTTAGCTCAAAACTCTTACCTTCTACCGAGACAGATTGTTGATTTTCATCGAGAACAACACCCGAGAAATTGAGTTCTTTTGTCGGTAAACTGGCTTTTCCATGAGCCCGTTGAATGAGGGCATGTATTCGAGCGAGTAATTCTTGAGTATGGAAAGGTTTACTCAGATAATCATCGGCTCCAGCATTGAAACCTTCAACTTTTTCATGCCATTGGCTACGAGCTGTGAGCATAATAACAGGGGTATTAATCCCTTGGTTACGCCAGTGTGCTAAGAGTTCGAGACCACTACCGTCAGGCAGACCGATATCTAATATTACGCAATCATAATTGGTTTCTTTTAAAAGATAATCCGCTTCTGCTGCTTTGTCTGTCACGTCGGTGACGTACCCGGCAAGTTTCAGTTGTTTTTTTAGTTCTTCTACAAGTAGCGCATTATCTTCAACGAGCAGTAGTTTCATATTAACCTGTTACTTCGCTAATAGCGTTGAGCTAGTCTTCAAAAGCTCTACAGCCAGATGGCAATGATTTATTGGGGTTAGGCTGACCAATGCTTGCATCCAGACTCAGATTTACAATTTGGCCACGTTGGGTTTTGATTAGCAAATTATAACGCCATTTTCCATGCTCTTGGTAGAGGTTGGCATCAATGAGTTTACCGTAGCAGAAGTATTTGATCTTGGAAAGAGTAACATCCAACGACAGAATATGACCAGCGGTAACTAACAGTTTTGCTTGGTCATGTTCAAGCACGATAACATCGGAACTATTGGCAGACTTAGGCGTATAGATCACAAGAGCTAACAAGATGATGAACAATGCCCTTGTCATTAATCTTTCTCCAAAAAAATGGCCTGAGTTTATTTCAGGCCATTTTATCGAAGCTGTCTTAAACTTAACTTAATGTTAGCTTAGCGGGTACCGTAAACCACGATAGTTTTACCGTGAGCTTGGATCAGGCTTTGCTCTTCAAGCATTTTTAAGATTCGACCCACAGTCTCACGAGAACAACCCACTATCTGACCTATTTCTTGACGAGTGATTTTGATCTGCATGCCATCGGGATGAGTCATTGCATCTGGCTGTTTGGCTAGATGAAGTAAGGTTTGAGCAATTCTTCCAGCAACATCGAGGAAGGCAAGATCACCCACTTTTTGACTGGTGCTATGTAGGCGGTGCGCCATTTGTGAAGAAAGCTTCATTAAAATTTCAGGATTGACCTGAATAAGTTGCTTAAACTTCTTGTAAGATATTTCAGCTATTTCACATGGTTGCTTAGCACGAACCCATGCTGTGCGTTCGGCTTGCTCTTTAAATAAACCGAGTTCACCGATGAAATCACCTTGATTGAGGTAAGTGAGGATCATCTCTTTACCTTCTTCATCTTTAATTAAAACAGCTACAGAGCCTTTAACTATATAGTAAAGGGTGTCAGATTCTTCACCAGCGTGGATCAAAGTACTCTTGGCTGGATATTTATGAATGTGACAGTGTGATAAAAACCATTCCAAAGTGGGATCTGGTTTTGGTTTACCAATAAGAGCCATGCCTATGTTCCTCAACTGTTTGATTTGAAAATAATAACATTTTACATTTTTACATTGTACGCTAGTTTATTTAGTAAAACCTAGATAAATATCTAACATTTAGTAAAAATGAATCTTCGTAACATATGAGTAATATCGACTATTTTGATAAATTAATAGACTGTGTAAATCGGTTTAGTCTGTTTTTTCTCGACTTTAGTGAGTAAATCTGGCTAACTCAAGAAAATACCCTTTTTATACCTTCTAGTTAAATTATATCATGTTTATTATTTAACTATATTTTTCATATATTTAAACTCATGATGCTGGATAGGAGTTGCAAGTGAAATATCATCTGTTATTTTTGGGTGCAGGCCTTAGTTTTATATTGGTTCTTACATTAGTGACAAGTACTGCTGCCAATGCATTTTCAATTCCTCATTCTCAAACTGCAGTTGTGGCCAGTAAAGTGGCACATGTTCAGTTGCAAGCAATCCGAGGCAAACAAGAAGCACAGTTCTTACTCGGTTTGTTGTACTTATCTGGTCGATTCGTCGCTAAAGATCAGCAGCAAGGCATAGAATGGATCTCGACTGCAGCAGAAAAGGGGCATCATAAGGCCCAGCAAACGTTGGCGGACTTGTCTTTTGAAGGAAATATAATTAAGCGTGATTTAATTACTGCAGAACGTTGGTATCTTATGTTGAGTGAACAAGGTAACAAATGGGCTCAGTTCAGGCTGGGCTCCATCTATGCTGCGGGAGGAGAGGGGGTTGCGCGTAACTGTGGCAAAGCGGTGGAACGTTTCAACTTGGTAGGAGATGAAGCCTCTCTGGGAAATGTTGTTTGGATACTCGCGACATGCCCAGAAGCAAAATACCGTAATGGCGATAAAGCTCTCGAACTTGCTCGCAGCCTAATCGTATTAGATCATCAAGATCCGAACAGTTTAGATAACTTGGCTGCAGCCTATGCCGAAACAGGCGATTATAGTGCGGCTGTAGAGACTCAACAACAAGCTATCCATGCGCTTAAAGGCTCTAAAATGGTTAATCTCTTCGATGAGTTTGAGCAAAGGTTACAAAGCTATCAGCAGAATAAGCCTTTCCGTGAAGTCGCTCCTTTGATGGATTAGAATTGGGATCTTGCTTACTTTACAGCTTCTTCGATAGGAATAGCCAGCACGCTCAAGGGAACAAACAGATCAAAATGGGGGATTTATTCCCAAGAGCATGCTAACTCATCAGTCTCTCGTCTGAAATCCCGACAAGAGCGAGTTTACTCGAACACACTTAAATAAAACTGAAGTTTGTATTAGCTTGACTCATCATCTAATGAGAGTAGCACTTGGCGTTTCTCGAGTAGATCGCGGATAAGTGGTGTCAGGATTAACTCCATGGCTAAAGACATCTTACCGCCAGGCACAACAAGTGTATTTATTCGCGACATGAATGAGCCATCTATCATCTTCAAGTAATAGGGGAAATCTACGTTGTTAATGCCACGGAAACGGATAACGACAAAGCTTTCATCCAGACTTGGTATATTCTTAGCACTGAATGGATTTGAGGTATCTACAGTCGGTACTCGTTGAAAATTGATATGGGTTCGTGAGAACTGAGGTGTCATATGATTGATATAATCATCCATACTGCGAACAATTGAGCCCATTACTTTTTCTCTACTATGGCCTCTTTCCGAGGTATCTCGAATAATTTTTTGAATCCACTCCAAATTAACGATAGGCACCATGCCGATAAGTAGGTCAACATGCTCGGCAACATTGCATGTATCTGTTTTTACACCACCATGTAAACCCTCGTAATAGAGCATATCGGTATTTTCAGGCAAGGGGTGCCATTGTGTGAATGTACCTGGCATTTGGTTAAAGGGAACGGCTTCATCGAAAGTATGCAGGTAAGCCCGAGTTTCCCCCTGGCCCGTTGCACTATAATCACTGAAACATTGTTCTAAACGTTCAAAATCATTTGCTTCAGGCCCAAAATAACTAATATTATTATTATCTGTTTTGGCTTTACGGATCATAAGTTCCATTTCAGGACGTGTGTAATGGTGAAAACTATCACCCTCAACAGTCGCGGCATTAATCCCGAGTTGACGGAAAATATGCTTAAAAGCCGTTGTCGTTGTCGTGGTACCAGCTCCTGATGAACCTGTTACTGCGATAATGGGATGTTTTGCTGACATTAAATTTCCTAAATGGAATAGGGTCTAATTGATTAAAAAAAACTGTGAATAGAGCCAAGACCAAGATTAAAGTGACATGTTATTTATAATAACTTCTAGTGTTATACGATAATCATTACTCTCAGGTCAAATTTGGCACTGAGTTTGTTATGATTTAGCCTCCTAGATTTTACATTTTATTTACTTATATAAGTGTTCGCTGTGCTTAATGGTAATGGACTCATTATTTTCGCTGAATTCTACGACTAAGACTCCTTGTTTTAGTAGGTGCTTGCAGCGTTTAATCGCCGAGGTTAAAACCTGTTCATTGGTATCTGAGAAGCTACCATCTTCAACCTGAGTTAATAGATACTCCTTAACTAAGTTTTCCATGGTTGCGTTGGGAAGCTGCAGTAACGCGTCATAGGGAACAAGCATGTTTAGGCCTCTTGGGGGATTAAAAAATGAAGGATCCGTTGTTCTAGATAGTATTTAGGTTTTAAAGGTGTGCCGCCATCAATAAAGCCAACATGACCTCCTCGAGGGTGTAATTCGTATGTCACTTGATTAGAACATTGCAGCTTTGTTGGAATGACATCAGCACTCATAAATGGGTCATCCTCAGCATGAATGACCAAGGTTGGCTTATGAATATATTGTAAATAATCCATTCCACTCGCTCTTTTATAATAGTCATCGACACTATCGAAGCCATGCAATGGGGCTGTAACTTGGTGGTCAAAATCATAGAAGGTTTTCAACTGAGGAATTTGAGATAATGAAACGGGCATATCCTGAGTCAATTGAGGATTGTTGACCTTATCAGTGGTTTTTTGCTGCAGTTGCTTAATTAAGTAGCTTTGGTATATTTTAGACAAACCACTCTCTAAACGCTTAGCACATGCGGACAATTGCAGTGGGGCAGAGACAACCACTGCCCGTTGGATTAGGCTGGTATTAGCATATTCGCCCAAGTACTTGGTGAGCATATTACCACCTAAGCTATAACCTACCGCAAGTAGAGGAGAATGCGGATATTTGAGCTTTAATTGAGATAAGTTTTCCTGCAAATCTTGGGTATCACCGCTGTGATAACTTCGTGCTCTCCGGTTCGTTTCTCCAGAACAACATCTATGATGATGTACCACTGCACAGATAGATTGTCGATGACAGTCATTGAGTAATCTGCATACATAGTGAGATTTAGAGCTTCCCTCTAAGCCATGAATAATGATAACAATTGGTGAATGTGCTTTAGGCTGGCCTAGCCAATCGAGATCGATAAAATCACCATCACTAAGTTCAAGACGCTGACGTGTTAAAGCTGGTCTTTTTGCTTTAGTTAACACAGGTAAAATTGTTTGGACGTGTGGGTTTCTGGCCCACCATGGAGGAGAAAAATATCGTTTCATATAAATTTGCTATTGCTGAAGATTAAAAACGTGTGTTTAATTGTTATTCGTCTTGGCATTTTAGCATATCTTAGATCTTGATGAATTATCTCAATTTGGTTAAGTGCCAATACTGCGACTCCATTACCTGTAGAGTCAATGTAAGTCAGTATCCTCTATAAAAATTAATTTTAAGGGATAGCATGAAACGACGTACTTTTATAACAACCACATTAGTCGGTACAGCAGCCTTAGCGTTAGGGGTAAACCTTTACTTTCCAGAAAAGCTTAAGGTGAACAACACTTCTAACGGCGAACATAGATTGTTGTTTAGCATTTTATTGCCAGTATTTTTGGATGATGCTTTACCTGAGGTTGAGAAGTTGCGTATAGCCGCGCAGAATCGTACTTTAGATGCCATCATGCAGACGATTTCATTGTTACCTGCAGATGAACAAGCTGAATTAGAACAACTACTCGATATGTTAGAAAACAGACTCGGATTGCTCGTTTTGACAGGGAGTATGACACCTTTGATGATGCGTACCCCCCATGAGTTAATTGCCATGCTTGAGTATTGGCGTAATAATTTTTTAGATATGATAGTAACAGCTTATCAAGGGCTGCGAGAGCTTGTGCTTGCGAGTTACTATTCATGCCCAGAGCACTGGAATCGCTTAAATTATGCTAAACCAACATTTCTTGAGGAATAAAGGGTGAAGAGTAAACTCAGTTTTTAACTGAGTGTTAGTCTTAAATATCTCTTCAAAAATAATAAAAATAATTGTGCGTTTGGAGGTAGTCAAGTGGCGATAGCAGATCCTATAGTTGAGGGCTTAGCCTCAGGTTGGAAACATATTGATGCTAGCCAGTTGAGCCAAGATAAGACTCTCGAAGCCGATGTCGTTATTGTGGGCAGTGGTGCTGGTGGTGGTGTTGCTGCGGAAATACTCACTGATGCGGGCTTGTCGGTTATCATCGTTGAAGGAGGGCCGCTTAAATCTTCCGCAAGCTTCAATATGGAGGAAAGGCAAGCCTATCCTGACCTCTATCATCAAGCGGCGGCAATGAAAACTAAAGATAAAGCCATTGGTATTTTTCAAGGGAGAGCTGTAGGCGGGTCGACAACAGTAAACTGGACCACCTCTATCAGAACTCCTAGGCCTACACTGGATTTTTGGGCCAAAAATAAATCTATTAAAGGTTTATCTAGAGAGGCGTTGGATCCTTGGTTTGAGAAAATGGAGAAAAGACTCAATATTTCTGAGTGGGAGCATGAGCCAAATAGAAATAATCAGGCATTGAAGTTAGGTTGTGAAAAGCTAGGCTGGGATCACACTGTTATCAAGCGCAACGTGAAAGGTTGTTGGAACACGGGCTATTGCGGCATGGGCTGTCCGGTCAACGCCAAACAATCCATGTTGGTTACCACCATTCCAGCAGCATTAGCTAAAGGGGCAACCTTAGTCAGCAGAGCTAAAGTTATCGAGCTTGTGCATCATAATGACAAAATATTAGCCATCAAGGCACAAGCCTTGAGTAAACGAATGCAGCCGACTGAGGTAAAACTGATATTTAAGGCTAAACATTACATCATTGCTGCTGGCGCAATCCATACACCAACAATTTTGTTGAGATCTAACTTGGCCGATCCCCATCAACTATTAGGCAAACGTACTTTTTTACATCCGACGTTATTGAGTGGCGGGATCTTTAGCGATCCTATTAATGGTCATAGCGGTGCTCCTCAGTCTATCTATTCCGATGAATTTGTATGGAAATATGGCACAGCCAGTAGTGATCTAGGTTATAAGCTCGAAGTGCCTCCTGTTCATCCGGTTCTTATCGCGTCTAAAACTATAGGTTATGGTAAGACACATGCGGATCTGATGGAGCAGTTTAACCAGCTTCAGGTCACCATAGCCTTAATTCGTGATGGTTATCATGAACAAAGCCAGGGAGGTCAAGTCCATGTGACAGACAGTGGTTTTAGCATAGATTATCCACTAAACGAGACTTTTTGGCGTTCGGTTCGAAGAGCCTTCGGGAGTATGGCTGAATTGCAGTTTGCGGCGGGTGCTAAGCAAGTATTGCCGATCACCGAAGGTGCGCCTTATTTTAATAGCTGGAAAGAAGCCAAATCTGTCATCGAAACACTGAACCTTGCCCCACTCAAAACCGTTGTTGTTTCGGCGCATGTAATGGGGGGGTGCCCCATGGGAGAAGAGACTCAGTTATCTATGGTTGATAGTCAAGGAAGCTCTCACTACTATGAGAATTTATCTGTGATGGATGGTTCTGTATTTCCTACTAGTTTGGGGGCTAATCCCCAGTTGACGATCTATGGTATGACCGCAAGAAACGCGACGCTGTTAGCTGAAAGGTTAAAACAAAACTAGCTCAAAAACGATGGGTAATCGGCTTCATTTAGGTTATATAAATTCAGATAAGTGCCGAAGTTTGAAGTTTTTCCGCAATGTGAAAGCTGCTTGAGCCTATGCAGGATTAATCCCTGAGATTTACGCTCGAGCATCAGCTCTACATCTAGCATTTGTTGATATTCATCATGGGCTAAAATTTTTTTACTTAGTTTGCGTAGCTTGCGATAGGGAAGTAACACGCGTTCATCCCATTGATGGGTTTCACTTTGAATTTGCGACCAGTCTTGGCTACATAGCAGGTAGTCTTGTTTATCTAGCCATAATGATAGTAAAAGCAAGTTTACATTTAATGATTGATTTTCTTGTAACTCTAAACAGAGTGCTTGGTGCTGGTGGTAATAATCATCACAAATTTTCCATAATGAAATATCAAAATCATTCACAAATGTCATGTTACTTCCTTGAATACCACTGAGCTCTAGATTAATAAAGTGCTATATCAATAATTTTTTTATTCAAAGCTTGTATCTAAAATCAGTTTACAGCTTGGAACGAACCTGAAGTTCAATCTTTTCAATACTCTCTTGAACCTCTAACCATTCCATTTCACTCTCTTCTAAGGCTTGAGCCAGAGTTGTTCTCTCTGCTAATACTTGGGTCAACGTGGTTTTATTCTCAGCATCATACAGGCTCATATCTGCAAGCATGGATTCAATTTCAGTTAAACGGTCACTGGCTTGTTGCTGATTTTTTTCAAGCTTAAGTTGAATTTTACGCATTGGAGACAACTTTTGCCTTAACTCAGCGTCTAAACGTTTCTGCAGTTTTTTATCTTGAGCAGGCTTAGTTTCTGTACTGGCTTCTGTTTTATTTGCAGCCTTAGCTGCATCTAGTAACCATTGATGATAATCATCAAGATCGCCATCGAAGCTAGTTACATGTCCCTGATCAACCAGATAATAGTCACTGCAGCTTAGTCTTAATAAATGACGATCGTGCGAAACAATGATCATGGCTCCCTCGAACGTCTGAAGTGCCATAGTCAAAGCATGTCGCATCTCTAAATCTAGATGATTAGTTGGTTCATCGAGAAGCAATAAATTAGGCCGTTGCCATACCAGAAGGGCTAATACCAGTCGGGCCTTTTCTCCGCCGGAGAAGGGGCGCACAGGAGAGAGCACCATATCACCATTAAAACCATAGCCACCCAAGAAGTTTCTCAGCTCTTGCTCTCTACTAGTTGGGGCTAGTCGGCTTAAGTGCTGTAATGGAGAGTCATCTAGTCGCAAGCTTTCCAGTTGGTGCTGGGCAAAGTAGCCAATATTAAGGCCGGGGTTGGTCTCATACTTGCCCTTCATAGGTGCAAGTTCTTCCGACAACAGTTTAATTAGGGTTGACTTACCAGCACCGTTTCGGCCTAGTAAACCGATACGAGCGCCCGGGACTAAGTTCAAATGTACGCTCTTGAGGATCTCTTTATCGCCATAGCCCACAGAAACGTGTTCCATGGTTACTAACGGATTAGGCAGAGTCTCAGGCTCTCTAAATGACATCTGAAATGGACTGTCAGCCTGAGAAGGTAGCAATTCTGCCATACGTTCGAGGGCTTTCAAACGGCTCTGGGCCTGCTTTGCTTTACTGGCCTTGTAACGGAAACGATCAACGAAGGACTGCATATGTGCCCGTTCTTTTTGTTGACGTTCAAAGGCCACTTGTTGCTGAGCCATGCGTTCGGCGCGTATACGTTCAAAGGCAGTATAGTTGCCTTTATAGTAATTTAGCTTGTGGTGCTCAACGTGAATAATTTCATCCACTATACCGTCGATGAAATCTCGGTCATGGCTGATTAAAATGAGCGTGCCTTGATAGGCCTTTATCCAGCCTTCTAACCAATACATGGTATCGAGATCTAAATGGTTGGTTGGTTCATCGAGTAGTAAAAGATCAGAGCGACATAATAACGCTTGGGCTAGGTTAAGGCGCATTCGCCAGCCACCCGAAAAGTGTCTTACAAAATTACTTTGCTCAGCTTCGTTAAAGCCTAAGCCCGCTAATAGACTGGCTGCTCGGGAGCGAATGGCATAGCCACCAATGGCATCAATTTTTCCATGAAGATAGGCTATCTCATTGCCGTTATCATCATGTTGAGCCTGAACGAGCTTGGCTTCAAGTTCGCGATATTCGAAATCACCATCGATAACATAATCCAAAGCTGAAATGTCTAGTGCAGGCGTTTCCTGCGCTACGGTTGCTATCTGCCATCCACTAGGCAAAGAAATCTCGCCTTTATCTAAGCTTATTTTACCGAGAATGAGTGCTAATAGTGAAGATTTACCAGTGCCATTAGCGCCCACTAACCCAAGCTTGTGGCCTGGGTATATAGTTAGCGATGTTTCATCGAGAAGCGTTTTAGTGCCGCGGATAAGTTGAGCTTGAGAGATGGATATCATTAATTATGATCTGACGATGTTCTAGAATTTATTGACAGAGATGATATCTCAGAAGTGAGTTTCAGCCTAGAAGCAAAGTCAAATTCAATGACAATGGGGTTAATTGAGAGAAATTATGGCAAAATAGACCTTAAGTTGGAAAATAATCTCACCGTAAGTTAGAAATAGCAGGTTGATAAAAGTGGCTGAAGTCAGAGTGAAGAAACGTTTCGTTGCCGGTGCAAAGTGCCCTAAATGTAAATCTATAGATAGTATTGTGCTATTTAAAGTGCAAGGCGTGGAGACTGTAGAGTGTGTTGAGTGTGATTATCGCGAGCAGCAAACCGACGAGAAAGTCGCCAAGAAGGCCAGCGGGGATATCATAGGTGTCTTTAAGCCTTAGCTCATTGACTTTACTATATGTACTCGTCATAGGTTAAGCATTAAGGCTGTAGAGAATAAAGCTATCTACAGCCTGGAATAGTAATTGTAAAAAATGAGCTTACGTCTTATTAAAACGCCTTTCTAAAACAAAGCCCATAATCCCAGAACAGAGTAATAACACTCCAAGTATCTGTAGCCAAACGTTGATAGCTCTGGGCAACTCCTCATTTTTATTCAGACGATATTGCCTTTTACCCATTGCTGAATCTTCGACAAAGTACTGGCCGCGATTATTATCGGTTAGCAGTATAATTTCGCTGCGGCGCTTAGCCATCTCTATTCTCTTTACATCAACGGCAGCCCTACCTTCACTGGTGCCTGTGTTGATAATATTTCTCCATGAAAAGTAAATGTCATTTGCTTCACCGGGTAAAATGATACCCGGTGATTCATATTGATAACGGGTCTCATCGAATAGTTGTTTATCGAAACCTGTGTAGAAAAGTGTGATCCCCAGAATAACTAATAGACTCGCTATATAAAGGTAGCGACGTTGATTATGAATGAGTACTCGCTCTTGCTGTGCTAGCTTCAATTCAATGTCAGGGATCTGTATCAGCTGCGATCTGTCTTTAATTATATCGAAGCCTTGAATGAATTCTTCTACAGTGATAGATAAGGCTTTCAATAAAGCACGAAATATATCGTTAGATGGAACGGACTTGTCGTTTTCTAATTTAGATAAATAGGATTGCTCAATGCCGGCTAGTTCAGCCAACTCTGGCTGGTTAAATCCTCTGTCTACTCTGAACTGTTTTAACTGCTGTCCTAAAGTCATGTTCTGATCCTTGTGAGTGCTATAAAATGTAAATACAAAATTCCAATTTGCAATAATGGACTTGCTTGCCGGTAATAGACTCTATTCTTGGGTATTCATGGATAAATATGAAGTGGAATATTCGCTGCTATTTAAGAATATTCAGGTAATCATGGTACTTGCCTTAAATGAAGGATGTTAGCCATAAACGCATATTCTTTCATTCAGTGATTGCCACTTAGAATGAGCCTGACCTGAGCAATAAGCAAACGAATAAGGTTTTATTGTGGATAAGTCTGGGGGTAATAGGTGTCTAGCTTGTGCTTAAGTTGCCACTCTTAAAAAAAGTCAATTCCCCCCAAAAAAGCCCTTGCTCTCTGGGCTGGGTTGCCTATAATGCGCATCCACCGACACGGCACAGCAGGCCAACTAGTTAGCGTATAGCTAAATAGAATGGGACTTGCAGCGGTATTGGTTAACTGATTTGTTTTTTAAGAGAGTGAAGATTCTTCTTAAAGAGTTAGGCACAAGTTTCAATAGAGGTTTGAGTCAGGTGGCAAGTGTATTAAGAGCTTCGAGTTTTGATTTTTTACCTTTGTGTATAAGGAATCACCACTTGAGAGTATTCTTGAAATAAACACTTGACGCCACCCAGAGAAAGCGTAAAATACGCCACCCAAGCCAATGACCTAGCGTTACGGCTGCATCTGCAAGATTGATGCAAACGCTCTTTAACAA
>JBAHZX010000008.1:0-28391 GCA_037132815.1 Shewanella sp. | reverse complement strand
TCGCGGTTTCAACAGGTGCATCGGTGTCGTGATTAACCGTTAATGGCCAGCCGCCGAGGGCTTTCCATTTGTTGACTATGTGGCAGAAGAGCTCGGCGGTACGTTCGGTATCGTAAAGTGCAGAGTGGGCTTCGCTGTTATCAAAGTCGATGCCGGCTATCGAACAGGCTTTGGCGAGCACGGTATGGCCCAGTGCTAAACCTGAAAGTGCGGCGGTATCGAAGGTAGCAAAAGGGTGAAAAGGTGTACGCTTAAGTGCACAACGTTCAATTGCCTGAGATACGAAGCCATGATCGAAAGCGGCGTTGTGGGCAACGATAATACTTCTGTGGCAGCCTACGGCTTTTTGGGCCTTTTTTACTTCCTTGAAGATTTCCAGAAAGGCAGCTTTTTCGCTGATAGCACCGCGAAGTGGGTTAGTTGGATCTATACCATTGAAGGCAAGGGCGTCAGGTTCTAGATTTGCCCCTTCGAACGGTTCTATGTGGTAATGCAAGGTCTTGTCTAAACTGAGTATTCCTTCATCATCCATTTTTAGCATGGTAACGGCGATTTCAAGCAACGCATCGGTTTGGCAATTGAATCCGGCAGTCTCGACATCGATGACCACTGGGAAATAGCCCCTAAAACGGTGATTTAATTTGTTGGCGTCGCAAATTTCGCTCATTGAAAGTGTCCAAATAGTTATCAGGCCGCTATTATGAGGCAAGCACTTAATGCTGTCATGTCTGAATGGCTGTTTTTAAGCTAAAGGTCTATAAAAGTGTGTCGATAGCATTAAGTCATTTTAAGCTCTGTTTTGCGGTATTGACCCCTTATTATCTTGGTGATATTGCTTTTACTGTCTAACCTATGAATACGATGTGTTGTTTTAGGATTAGTAAATATATGTGATATTGCTAGGTTGGATATTGAGTAAATAGTTTAGCAGCCACAGTGAACTGTTTATTGGCTTTTTTTGAGTGTGGATACAGTTAGTGGCTTCATATTTTTAAATAACTAAAAAAAAGCCCACTTAATGACTTAAGTGGGCTGCAAATAATGCATTACAATCAACAAATTGAAAGGATATAGGGAATCAAGCATAAGAACAAAGGTATAATTTACGTGTAAAGCACGAAAATTAAGAGTTCTTGTTTTCATATCTATAAAATAGACAATTCCTGAAAACGAGATGATTATAGACGCTGTCACTTGCACTCACAAACTAGAAAAAATACCAATTCACATTATAATTACTAATATCAATAAGTGTGCTGTACAGCAATAAATGCACTGATTTCGCTATTTTTCGATTGATTAAGCAAATTAACTGCATAATTCAACATTCCATTTTTAAAATGTATGTTACGACTTTATTAATGTTAACAAAAAACATCATTTCTCATTAAATGTTTTTTCATTGCCTCGCCAAAAATTACTTGTATAGTGGCATTCTAATGCTGAGCTTATGCTCAGGGGAAAATAATAAAAATACCATCAATATCAGCAGCAGGACAGTCAAAATGATATTTAAAAGTAAATTAACAACACCACACCTGTTAATCGTAGCGAGTTTAGCTTTTACGCTTATGGGGTGCCAGGCAGTACAGCAAGAATCAGAGCAAAAACCTGCTTCGGTCACAATGGGTTCCAGTACGGTTGAAGTTATCCATGGAGTGCAAGTTTCTGACCCTTATCGTTTTCTTGAACAAGATACAGAGCAAACACAAGCTTGGGTGAAGGCCCAGCAAACAAAGGGGAAAGCATACCTTTCTGGCATAGAAAACAAACAAGCCGTGGTCGAACGTATCACTGAACTGTGGAATTACCAGAAGGTATCGGCGCCTTTCGAACATGGTGACAACACATTTTTCTATAAAAATAATGGTCTGCAGGCGCAATCGGTGCTTTATGTTAAAGCTGCCAATGGAGATGAGAACGTCCTGCTGGATCCCAATACGCTATCGAGTGATGGAACCGTCGCCTTATCGGGTACCTCAGTCAGTGGTGATGGCAAGACGTTAGCTTATGGTGTGTCTAAGTCGGGTTCAGATTGGCAGCAGTGGCAATTTGTCGATGTTAGAACCGGAGTTAAACTCGATGACGAGCTTAAGTGGATTAAGTTCTCTAAAGCGGTATGGAATAAAGATAATACCGGTGTGTATTACGCTCGGTATGATGCGCCAGTTGGTGGGAATTTACTGGCCGATGTTAACTTTAATCAAAAGGTTTATTTTCATCAGATAGGTACAGAACAGCTGAGCGATAAGCTAGTGTATGAGCGTCCGCAGAATAAAGATTGGGGTTTCGGTATTGAAGTTTCCGAAGCCGGTGACTATCTGCTTCTTTCTATATCTCAAGGCACAGATACTCGTAACAGATTCTTTTACAAGCCTTTAAATCAAGAATCTGAAGTTACGGAGTTGATCACAGAACTGGAAGCTGAATACATGTTCTTGGGTAACGATGAATCGATGTTCTATTTTAAGACCGATCTCGGTGCACCGAACGGTAAAGTGATCGCAATTGATGTCAATAATAGTGATAAGGGAAATTGGAAAACCCTCATTGCCGAGTCGAGTGATCCAATCAATAGTCTCGCTATTATTAATGATCATATAGTGGTGAGTTACCTGCATGATGTGCTTAGCAAACTATCAATTTTTAGCATGAATGGGATAAAGCGCCAAGACGTTACTCTGCCTGGTAAAGGAAAAATAGCAGGCCCCTATGGCAAGCGCAGTAAAGACTACTTTTATTATGTCTTCAATAGCTATGTGCAACCCAATACAACTTATCGGTTCGATTTTAAAACTGGTGAGTCATCACTTTACGCTGAGCCAAAGGTGTCATTTAATCCAGATGAGTACACTTCAGAACAAGTTTTCTATTCCAGCAAAGATGGTACTCGTGTACCTATGATGATTTCATATAAGAAAGGGATGCAGAAAAATAGTGCAAATCCAACACTGCTATATGCGTACGGTGGTTTTGCTATCTCGCTAACACCAAGGTTTAGTCCGGCTAATATAGCTTGGATGGATATGGGCGGGATCTATGCGGTACCAAACTTAAGAGGTGGTGCGGAGTATGGTGAAAGTTGGCATCAGGCCGGTATGCTGGATAAAAAGCAAAACGTGTTCGATGACTATTATGCTGCGGCAGAATATTTAATTGATGAGAACTACACCAATAAAACTAAGCTTGGAGCCTATGGCCGCAGTAATGGTGGTTTGTTGATGGGAGCGACATTGACTCAGCGGCCTGAGTTATTTGCCGCTGTGTTACCCGCAGTTGGTGTGCTTGATATGCTCCGATTCCATAAGTTCACCATTGGCTGGGCTTGGACCAGCGAATATGGCAGTGCCGACGTTGCCGAACAGTTTCCAGCCTTGCTGGCTTATTCCCCATACCATAATGTGACCAAGCGTAGCTATCCGGCGACTATGGTGATGACAGCCGATCATGATGATAGAGTGGTGCCGCTTCATAGCTTTAAGTTTGGAGCCATGATGCAGGAAAAACAACAGGGGAATGCACCAATCATCATGCGTATCGAGTCGAAAGCAGGTCATGGTGCGGGTAAGCCGACATCAATGAAAATCGATGAGTTTGCCGATATTTTTAGTTTCTTATTTGAAAGTTTTGGCTTGAAAATCCCGGCTAAAGTTAATTGATAATTATGTGTTCGTGAAATGATAATGAAGGAGGGGCTAGGCTCCTCTTTTTTTATTAACAATTTTTTATGATTATCTCTTGCTTCTAAGCATGGCAAGCATTCACAATTGCATTGGGTCTCGGTATAGTAGGTCTCTATTTTCTCTCATGATTGGCGTTTAGAGTTCATGTTCCGTTGGCCTATTTCTATCTATTATGAAGATACTGATGCAAGTGGCGTCGTTTATCATTCAAATTATCTTAATTTTTTTGAGCGTGCTCGTACCGAGTTGCTGAAAGCCATGGGGATCAAGCAGGCTGCTCTGTTGGCTGATGATATTGCTTTCGTGGTTAAGAGGGCCGAATTAAATTTTTGCCGTGCAGCTCGATTTGAGCAGAACCTTATTGTCGAAACAGTTGTTATACACTTGAAGAAAGCATCCTTGATGTTTGAACAGAAGCTAATTGATGAGCAGGGGGTAATATATTGTGAGGCTAAAGTTTTAGTTGCTTGTATCTCTCTATCGCGTATGCGACCTCGTGCCATTCCCAAAAATATAGTTCAGGAGTTTAAAGGTGGAAGCTGATATTTCAATTATAGGGTTATTTTTACAAGCCAGTATATTGGTTAAATTTGTGATGTTCACCTTGCTGAGCCTGTCAGTGATCTCTTGGGCGGTTATTCTTCAACGGCGTAGTATATTGAACGCAGCAAAAAGAAATGCACTCAAGTTCGAGGATAAGTTTTGGTCTGGAGTGGATCTCAATAAACTCTACAAAGAGCTATCGGCCAGACAAGATAATAATAGCGGATTAGAAACTCTGTTCCATACTGGATTTAAAGAATATGCCAGATTAAGTAAGCTCAATAGCAAGGTTCCTAGTGCTATGATGGACGGCAGTTATCGGGCTATGCGTGTATCTTTGTCTCGTGAGATGGAAAAACTTGAAACTCATTTACCTTTGTTAGCCACAATTGGATCTACCAGTCCTTATATTGGTTTATTTGGTACAGTTTGGGGAATAATGAATTCCTTTATTGCTCTAGGTACAGTGGAAAATGCTACTCTCGCCATGGTTGCACCAGGTATTGCAGAAGCTTTGATTGCCACGGCAATGGGGCTGTTTGCTGCGATTCCAGCCGTTATCGGTTATAACCGATTCACTACTCAGGTGGACAGCGTTGAGATGTCATATGCGAACTTCATGGAGGAGTTTTCCAGTATTTTACACCGTCAAGCATACAGCGACAGGGATGAGAGCTAATGCATCAGGGCTATCAGCGAAAACGCAGGCGTCCCGTTGCCGAGATCAATGTGGTGCCCTATATTGATGTGATGTTGGTATTGTTGATCATCTTTATGGTGACGGCACCTATTGTCACCCAAGGAGTGAAGGTAGATCTTCCAGAAGCAACATCAGAGGCGCTACCAGCCGACAGCAAGCCACCTATTGTCGCCTCTATTAATGCCAACGGGGATTATTTTTTAGATGTAGGTAGCTCAAGTTCTAAGGAATCTCTAGAACTTGAGGAAGTTGCAATACGTGTAGGTGCCATTATTCTATTGGAGCCAGATCGCCCTGTAGTGGTTAAAGCTGATAGAAGTATCGCTTATGAAAAAGTGATCCAATTAATGGTGAGTTTACAAGGCGTAGGCGTACCTTCGGTTGGTTTGATGACCGATTCACCTGGAGATTAGTCGGTGGCTGCTAAATCAGATTTTACCTTACCAGTAATTATTTCAGCGGGTATTCATATTGGTGTGTTAGCCATCCTCGTCATGGGCATGAATTCCTCTGATAAACCCAAACCTGAGCTTCAGATGAGAGCACCGGCGATGAAGGCGGTGGTAGTCGATCAGAAAATGGTGGCTCAGCATGCTGAGAAATTAAAGGCTGAGAAAAGAGAGGTGGCTCAACAAGAGAAGGCGCGCCAAGATGAACTTGAGCGTAAAGCGACTCAAGCTCGTCAACGAATAGAGCACGAACAGGCTCAAATTAAAAAGTTGGAAGTTGAGCGTAAGCAGAAAGAGATAGAAACTGAGAATGCACTCGCAGCGGCAAAATCGGCTCAGTTGAAGCTGAAACAGGAAAAAGAGAAGGTGCAGCAGGCCGAAGCGATCCGTAAGCAGAAAGAGAAAGAACGTAAGGCTTCTGAAGAAGCGGCTAAGAAAGCTGAGGCTAAACGTAAACAAGAAGAGGCCGCTGCGCAAAAATCTGCCGATGAGCGTAAGCGTAAAGAGGACGCTGACCGTAAACGTGAGGCCGAGGAAAGAGAGCGTCAATTGCAAGAGCAGATGATGCAAGATGCCTTGATGGAAGAACAGGCTGCCCTGTCGCAGACCCGTAACAGGCAAGTAATGAGTGAAGTTCAGCGTTATACCAGTATGATCAGGGCGACCATCCAACGCCACTTAGTCGTCGATGAGTCGATGCGTGGAAAGAGTTGTAGGGTCTTTATTCGCCTTGCTAATGATGGCTTTGTTACAGGAACCAAGATATTGTCTGGGGACTCTGTAGTATGCCGTGCGACAAAGGCCGCCATAAATAAGGCGGGACGTCTGCCTGTATCGAGTGAGCCAGACGTGTATAGCAAACTCAAAGAAATTAATTTAACTGTTCAACCGGAATTCAATTAAGAGGGATCCTATGAAGACTTTGGGAAAGTGGCTCTTTTTAAGCCTGATTATTTTAAGCTCGCCAGTAAGAGCCGCGTTAGATATCGTTATTACTGAGGGAGTCGATATCGCACGTCCCATTGCCGTAGTGCCCTTTGTTTGGCAAGGGACTGGTATTGTACCTGAGCAGATCTCAGATGTGGTGATGTCGGATCTTATTCGTAGTGGCACGTTTAAACCGCTCGATGAACTAGGCTTACCTCAACGTAATATCAGTAGTGTGTCTCAGTTTGTGGCTAAAGACTGGTTGAGTATCGGTGCCGAAGCCGTTGTTATGGGGGCAGTGAAACCTTATGGTAAAGATCAGTATCTGGTTACTTTCGATTTGGTTGACCTAGTAAAGGCACAAATGCAACAAGGCTCAGGTCCACAGTCTAACAGTGATTATCTTATTGATAGTCGAGAGACGGTGATCTCTGCAGATCAATTTAGGCAGTATGGTCACAGAATAAGCGATCTAATTTATGAGAAACTGACAGGCATTCGCGGTGCATTTTTAACTCGTTTGGCTTATGTTGTGGTGAAACATGGTGAGGAATCACCCTATCAGTTAATGATCTCTGATTATGATGGGTATAATGAACAGATGTTATTACGCTCTCCCGAGCCACTAATGTCACCGTCTTGGTCTCCCAATGGTCATAAGTTAGCTTATGTCAGCTTCGAAAATAAAAAATCCGAAATATTTATTCAGGATATTTATACTCAGTCTCGTATCAAAATCTCCAGTTTTAATGGCATTAATGGTGCGCCAGTATTTTCTCCAGATGGTAAAAAGTTGGCATTGACCTTATCTAAAGACGGGCAGCCTGACATTTACGTGATCGACATAGCGAGCCAAGCACTCAAACGAATCACAAATCATTATGCTATTGATACTGAAGCTTCATGGTTTCCTGATGGTAAGTCTTTAATCTTCACTTCTGAACGTGGTGGTCGTCCTCAAATTTATAAGGTGACATTAGCTTCGGGTAAAGTGCAGCGTTTGACCTTTGAAGGGGAGTGGAACTTAGGTGGCTCTATTGCACCAGACGGTCGCAGTATGATATTTGTAAACCGTACTAACGGTAAGTTTAATATCGCAAGAATGGATTTCGAAACGCGTTTCATGCAAATACTAACCTCAACGCGTCTTGATGAGTCACCGAGCATAGCGCCAAACGGCACTATGGTGATATATGGAACAACTCATCAAAGTAAACAGGTTTTAGGCGCTGTATCTACGGATGGACGATTTAAAGCAAGATTACCTGCGGGTCAAGGGGAGGTTAAGTCTCCTTCATGGTCGCCTTTTCTCTAACAATTTTAACTATCAAAAATATTAAGGAATTTTAAATGGATCTCAATAAGCTGTTTAAAGCTATGTTGGTTGTACTTCCGGTTATGGCCCTTAGTGCTTGTAGCTCTACTTCTGAATCTGCAATAGATGCGACTAGCTCAACTTCAGGTTCCGATAGTGAGTTAGCTGCTGGTGGTGTAGAAACGGGTGGAGTAACTCCAATGTTGACTCCTGAAGAGCAACAACGTCTGGAATATCAAGAGCTGCGTAAAGAGCACATTATCTATTTTGATTTTGATCGCAGTTCTGTATCGGCTAAATTTGCCAAAATCCTTCAGGCCCATGGTCACTATTTAGTCGAGCATCCCAATGTTCGTTTGATGATCGAAGGTCATGCCGATGAGCGTGGAACTCCTGAGTATAATATTGCATTAGGAGAGAGGCGTGGGAAAGCCGTGTCTAAATATCTGCAAGGAATGGGCGTACTGCCTAGCCAAATGAGCATTGTTAGCTATGGTGAAGAGAAGCCATTAGATATGTCTCGTACAGATGCTGGTTTCGCGGTTAATCGCCGAGCGGTTTTAGTTTACTAACCTGGTGGGTTTATTGATGAAAAGAGCCGTATTAATGACGGTAACTCTTCTTAGTATAGGTGTAGCATCAGCTGCACCTGCACCGGTGGCAGATGCTACAGGTAGTTCAACTGAAGACAGAGTTGCACGTTTAGAAAGGATCTTTCAAGCAAAGCAACAGTCAGAATTCCAGACTCAGCAACGCTTGGATACGCTACAGCAGGAAGTGCTCGACCTTCGAGGTTTGAATGAACAACAAGGTTATCAAATTGACCAGATGCTCCAACGTCAACGTCAACTCTACGAAGAAATAGCGACGCTATCAACCAAGTCAACTCAAACACCCGTTGTAGCCACGTCACAAACTAGCTCAAATTTCTCCTCTTCTACTTTAGGCGAAACAGATAGCTATGAGTATGCCGTTAACTTAGTGCTTAAACAGAGGGAATATGATGAGGCTATTCCTGCTTTCAGAGGGTTCATCAAACAGTACCCAGATTCTACTTATGCAGCGAACGCTAACTATTGGCTGGGACAACTCTTATATAATAAGAATGATTTTGAACTAGCTGAGCAAGCGTTTGATACTGTAGTCAATCGTTTTAAAGAATCAAATAAACGTGCTGATAGTCTAGTTAAGCTTGGGATGATAGCTGAAAAGTCTGGAAAGACTCCTTCTGCGAAAGTTTATTATTTGCAAGTTATTCAAGAGTACGCTGATACTGCAGCAGCTCGCTTAGCACAGCAGCAACTGTCTGCTCTTTAATCCTTATTTATTCAAAAAATAGGCTCTTAGTCTGTTTTTCATGCAAATAGCAAAAAATGTAAAAATTGCACTTGCAAGAGAAGATGAAAAAGGTATTATAGGCGCCCTCAGAGCGGCCAAGTCGCTTGGGGGTCTTGGGTTGACATTTTTTGAACCATTTAACCAGAGAGCAGCAGCTAAGATGGGTCATTTAATCAATTTTTTGTAAAAAGTAGGCTAGTTAGCTTTAACTAATGATAGTTATTGATTTCGATGTCTTAGTAATACCAGAAAGGGCCGTTAGCTCAGTTGGTAGAGCAGTTGGCTTTTAACCAATTGGTCGAAGGTTCGAATCCTTCACGGCCCACCACTTCTCTCGGTGGATAAATGAGGAAAGGTTGCAGGGAGCTTAGCTCAGTTGATGCTTTATTATAAAAGAGCGCAGTTGGCTTTACTTTTAACAACCACACTAGTCAAAGGCTCGAATCCTTCACGGCCGAATAGTTCAAACTCCTGTTTTTCACGCTATAGCACTCCAAAGTGATCTCCCAATAAAAACAGCATATTGGCATATTAGTATCAAGTGGTATACTTTTGTCTTATAGACGTATCGCTAATGTTAATCAATTGTTATCTAGTTCATATTCTTGTAAATAATAAAATAATGATATGGAGAGAGATAATGAGACAAGCAAAAATAAGCCTTGCTGCCTTGGCGACAATGTTAGCAATCAGCTCAGGTGCTCAAGCAAGTGACACCGAGTTTAAATTTGGAGGTTATGTCAAAGCTGATGTGATGTTCAGTGATTACAGCAATGGTGCTCCGGATTCCAGTAATTTGTCGAGACAGTTCTATGTTCCTGGTACCATCTACGGTGATACAAGTAATGGTAATCAAGTTGTCGATTTTCAAGCTCGTGAGTCTCGCTTTAATTTTAAGACCAGCACTGAGCTGGATGGACATACACTTTCTGGCTTTATCGAACTCGATTTTATGACTCATGCCGATGGTAATGAGCGAGTATCTAACAGCTATTCTCCTCGTATTAGACATGCTTTCGTCAGTTATGACAACTGGACAGTGGGTCAAACCTGGACAACCTTCCAAAACCCGGGAGCACTTCCTGAGAACTTGGATTTTGTGGGGGCAGCGGAAGGTACCCCTTTTGTGCGTCAAACCATGGTACGTTATACCAATGGTGGCTTTCAGTTTTCGGTAGAGAACCCTGAAACTACCGTGAACAGTTATGCTGGCAGCAGTGGATCAAGTTCCCGTATTGTGAGTGGCAGTGGCATCGTACCTGATTTTATAGCACGCTATAACTTCAAGACTGAAAGCGGTGCAAAATTCACTGTCGCTGGCTTGGCGAGACAGTTGAATGTTGAGATAGACAATCTCGATACCCAAGAGATGGGTTATGGTGTGAGCTTCACAGGAGTCATTCCTGTCGGTGACGATGATATTAAGCTCTCTGTTACTGCCGGAGATGGTTTAGGCCGTTACATGGCGCTGAACTATGCTAACGCAGGTGTATTAAATGCCGATGGCGAGATTGAAACCATCAGTTCTTATGGTGGCTTTGCTTCATATCGTCACTGGTGGACTGATCAGTGGCGCTCAAGCTTCACGCTTTCGGGTTTTAAGGCTGATAATAATGACCATCTAACGGGAGGAGGGGTAAACAAAGAGTCATATTCTGCTTATGTAAACTTGCTCTATTCACCAGTTAAGTCTATGACAGTGGGTGTCGAGTATATGTATGCAGAGAACACCAAACAAAATGGGGATAATGGTGAGTTAAACCGTGTCATATTTTCTGTAAAGTATGTGCTCTAATATTTAAAGCTGCAAGATCATAAAAGGAGGCTTAAGCCTCCTTTTATGTTGAGAATGTAATTTGTACACTAAGCTGGTGCTGAAAGTAATTGATTGTCTCTGACATACTGTTCAAACTCGGTGCAACCGCCGATGTGTTCTTTGTCAATGAAGATTTGTGGGACAGTTTCAACAGGCTTACCGACTGTTTTTTCAAGATCTGCTTTGTTAATTCCCTCTGCATGAATATCTATATACTTAAATTTAAAGTCATCGCGAGCTTCAACGAGTTGCTCAGAAAGTTGCACCGCTCTAACACAGTAAGGACAGCCTGGACGGCCAAAAATTACGACAAACATATTAACTCCTGAAAATTTAGTCGCTACTTTTATACCATAATAGTGCTTAAATTGCATATTTCCTATAAGAGAAACTTATTCCCAGTTTGGTAACGGCCTTGATAATCGAAGAAGGTCTCTTGCAGACTCCAGCCTTTTTTATATTTTTTAAGTAGTAGCATATCAGGCTTACGAAACAGGTATCTGGTTGCTATAACCTCTTGTATCTTGCTGTATTTTGGGTGCTTTAGTCCTGGTGTTCTGGTGTGAGATAGTAAAAATATGGCATAGAAGGCGCGGATTTGTGCCTTTGTTTGAAAATTAAAATATTGACAAAAATCATTACCGTCGATGTCGACGTATCTGATTTTGAGTCTGTTATTATCTTCTTCGAATAACATGATATCGCATTTAAATAGATGATGATGTTTCTGCTGCAGTACCTCTTTGAGGCGCTTATCGGGATCGATTAGCATGGCATCACAGCCATGACATATTTTGGCTGCAATATCATTTTCTTTACCGCAGTTGGGGCAGGTTTTAGATCTAAACCTAAAATCACATTGTTTTTTTTGAGTATCATGTTCGATTAAGGCCTGGCAGCGTCGGCCAAAGTGCTCAATAATGTCGCCATCTTCATCGACCATGCCCCAGAAAATATTAGCAAAATCACAGATGGGGCAGTGTACTTGTACAGGAACGGATTTACTGTTTGGTTTGTTTTGACCCACTTCAGGAAAGTAAAGGTCGTAGCCGTTGGCAGCATAATCTATGATCAGGCAATCAGACTTACCCTCACATATTCTCAAGCCACGACCAACCATCTGCTGGAACAGGCTCACTGAAGCTGTCGGACGTAGAATGGCGATCAGATCGACATGAGGGGCATCGAAGCCTGTGGTTAATACGGCAACGTTTATAAGGTATTTAATCTTCCTTGCTTTAAACTGCTTTATCAGGCTATCGCGCAGCTCAGTGCTAGTTTTTCCCGTGATCAACGCAGCTTGCTCTTCACACAAGAGTTTGAGTATTTCTTCGGCGTGACGCACTGTCGCGGCAAAGATGATCACGCCTTGTTTGCTGTTGCCTATCTGCACCAGTTGTTTAACAATAGCTGTTGTTGCCCGCCCGTAATGACTGAGTAGGTCATTAACTTTTGACTCTTGATATTGGCCGTTTTCTGAGGCATTGAGGGAGCTGAAATCATATTGGGCACTGAGACCGTCGAATATTTTAGGTGTGCTTAGATAGCCGCGCTTTATTAAGGGGCGCATAGGGAGCTCGAAAATACATTGTTCAAATACTGCTTTGTCAGGATTACCGACCTTACCGTGATAGTGATGACGATAGATCCAACCGAGATCCAGTCGGTAGGGTGTTGCTGTGAGCCCCAGTAGTTTGATTTTGGGATTTATACTCTTGAGGTGTGTCAAAAGCTGTTGGTATTGGCTGTCTTTATCCTGACTTATCCTATGACACTCATCTATGATGACAAGAGAGAATGGGGTGGTAAATTTTTCTGGCGCTCTCACCGCAGATTGGATACTGGCAACTATGGTTTTATTCTCTGTGGATTTTTGATTCAATCCTGCAGAATAGATCCCTGCAGCGGTGGTTAGAATACCGACTTTTTCGGCATTTTGTGCAACGAGTTCTTTGACGTGGGTCAAGACCAAGACTCTGCCATTAGCGATTCGGGCCAGCTCGGCAATCACTATGCTTTTACCCGATCCCGTAGGCAGTACGAGTACTGCAGAGTCTGTATTTAGCTTGAAGTGTTTAACCGCTGAGTCGACCGCTTGTTGTTGATAGTCTCTTAATTGCACAAAAATCTGCTGTTTAAAATACGGATAACAAAGCATATCAGTAGGATGCTTGAGTCGCTATGTTTCCTGCTAATTACTTTCCTCCTCAGTGAGTTTTGTCTGGATAATCACTAGCCCCTCGTGTAGGGGCTAGACGATATTAACGGCTTACTGCTGATAATGGTTTGCTGGGATTGAGTTATTCACTGCGGTTCAGACGTGACTCAATCAAGACATCGATCACAGCCGGATCCGCTAGCGTTGATGAGTCACCTAAGTTGGTTACTTCGTTAGCCGCAATTTTTCTCAGAAAGCGGCGCATGATCTTACCAGAACGTGTTTTAGGCAGGCCGCCAGCCCATTGAATAAGATCTGGTGTCGCTAGGGCGCCAATCTCTTTTCTTACCCACTTTCTCAGATCTTGGCGAAGTTCTTCTGATTCCGCCATACCTTTAGTTAACGTGACATAGGCGTAGATACCTTGGCCCTTGATGTCATGGGGATAACCCACAACGGCAGCTTCTGCGACACTCTTGTGGGAAACTAACGCGCTCTCTACTTCGGCGGTACCAAGTCTGTGGCCGGATACATTGATCACATCATCGACGCGACCTGTTATCCAGTAATAACCGTCTTCATCTCGTTTTGCACCGTCACCTGTAAAATACATGCCACGGAATGTTTTGAAGTAAGTCAGTGCAAATCTGTCATGATCACCAAAAATGGTACGCATTTGTCCGGGCCAAGAATCGAGTATGACGAGATTACCTTCGGCTACGCCTTCAATAATGTTACCTATGTTATCGACAAGGGCAGGTTGCACCCCAAAAAATGGGCGGGTAGCTGAACCTGGCTTAGTGTCAATTGCGCCGGGTAGTGGGCTGATCAAAATACCCCCGGTTTCAGTCTGCCACCAAGTATCGACGATTGGACACTGCTCGTTGCCAATGACTTCATTATACCAACGCCAAGCCTCAGGGTTAATGGGTTCACCCACGGAGCCCATGATACGCAGAGAGCTGCCATTAAACTCTTCAAACTGTTCCTTGCCTTCTGCCATTAGGGCACGGATCAACGTCGGTGCGGTATAGAGTATATTTACCTTATGGCGGTCGATAATTTCACCTAAACGAGAAGGTGTGGGATAATTCGGTACACCTTCGTGGATCAGTACGGTTGCGCCGTTGGCAAGAGGGCCGTAGACCATGTATGAGTGTCCGGTGATCCACCCCACATCAGCGGTACACCAGTAGACTTCACCATCTTTGTAATCGAACACATACTTATAGGTCATGGACGCATAGACCATATAACCTCCAGTGGTATGTAACACACCTTTGGGGTTGCCGGTCGAACCTGAAGTGTATAGCAGGAATAGGGGATCTTCAGCGCCCATCTCTTCGGGTACACAATGCTCAGAGGCGGTCTCCATGACAGTAGTCCACTTGATGTCACGATCTTTATGCCAGTTGACATCGCCACCAGTACGCTCGAAAACGATGACACGCTCTACACAAGTCACATCTGGGTGAGACAGAGCCTGATCTATATTGGCTTTGAGAGGAATAGTACGACCGGCACGCACGCCCTCATCGGCGGTGACGATAACCTTAGAGTTACCATCTATGACACGTGATGCGATTGAGTCTGGTGAAAAACCACCAAACACCACAGAGTGAACTGCACCAATGCGAGCACAGGCCAACATAACCACGGCTGCTTCGGGAACCATAGGCATGTAAACAGTGACCACATCGCCACGTCTTACGCCTTGGCTTCGTAATGCATTGGCAAATTTACACACATCTTTGTGTAATTGACCATAGGTAATAGTGCGTTGATCTTTAGCATCATCGCCTTCCCAGATGATGGCGATTTTGTCGGAATTATTTTCAAGGTGACGGTCTAAACAGTTGGCAGAGGCATTGAGTGTGCCGTCATAGAACCAATTGATCGACAGGTTATGATCGTCGAATGAGGTTTTTTTAACTTTAGTGAATGGCTTTATCCAATCAATACATTGACCGTGTTCTCTCCAGAAACCATCAGGATTCACAATTGACTCTTGATACATCTTTTTGTATTTTTCTTCATTTACATGTGCGTGTTCAGCGATTTCGCTGGGAACTTTGTAGAGAGACTGCGTGCTCATGGGGTTTCCCTTAATATCTAATGAGATTAGGGCTAGTATGTCGGTTTCGGTGCTGTTAGCTCTATTAGACCTTGGTCTAGTAATAAAATATCCTTTGTTTTTAGTCTGTTGTAATCAAACGGAGGTCTGGATTTTATCTTCTATTTAACGCACAATAAGCATAAAAAATGAGAGTCATATGAATCTGACAATAGTTGTTGGCGTTATTGCCATTTTTTATGTTTTTCTACTTTTCCTACTCGCGTGGGGAGCGGATCGTTGGTTCAGTAAAATAACCAAAAAGATCCAAGTATGGATTTATGGCTTGAGCTTGGCTGTTTACTGCTCATCATGGAGTTTTCTTGGTACGGTTGGCCAGTCGGCTCAAAACCTTTGGTCCTTCTTACCCATATTTATCGGCCCGATCCTCATTTTCACCTTTGGCTTTGGCCTGCTCAGAAAGATGGTGATTGTCTCTAAAGCTCATAACATCACTTCGGTGGCAGACTTTATTGCCGCCCGATATGGTAAATCTCAGCTATTAGCAATCATAGTCACCTTAATTGCGTTATTTGGCATCATGCCTTATATCGCCTTGCAACTTAAGGCCATGGTATTTAGCCTTAATTTATTTCAGCCCGATGATTCACTTTTCGATGGTGCTCAGGTATCGCTTATCATCACAGCTGTACTTGCCATGTTCGCTATCTTATTTGGTACCAGAAAGTTGGATGCTACTGAGCATAACCCTGGCATGATGTTGGCCATAGCTTTCGAATCTTTAGTCAAGTTAGCGGCATTTTTACTCGTTGGTGTGGTGATAAGTTTTGGTTATTTCGATGGTTTTGGTGATATTTGGCGTCAGGCATCGGAACGAAATTTAATCAATCAGCCTAGTCTTAGACTTGAGTCTCTGATCCCCCAACTCTTGGTAGGTATAGCGGCTTTCCTGTGTATGCCAAGACAATTCCATGTGATGATGGTGGAGAATTCAGATGAAAAAAACTTTTTAAAAGCTCGCTGGATATTTCCCATCTATCTCTTACTGTTTGGCTTGTTTGTCGCGCCATTAGCCTTGGCTGGGAAGCTGATTTTAGGGGATTCGGTGGCCGCCGATACCTATGTGATTAATTTACCCTTAGCGCTGGATCATCCCATGTTGGCCGTAGTGGCACTACTGGGAACGCTCTCGGCTGCGACTGGCATGGTGGTGGTCGCCGTGGTGACCATCAGCGTCATGGTGAGTAATGAATGGCTGGTGCCTATAATGTTACGTACTGGGAAAATTAAACAGAAAAATTTCAATCAGTTTGCTGAATTTTTACTTAATGCACGCCGCTTGTCGATCATTGTCATCTTGGGTTTAGGCTATTTCAGCTATCTCAGCTTCAAAGATAGCGATTCTCTCTCAGTTCTGGGAATGTTGTCCTTCGGTGCTTTCGCTCAACTTGCTCCGGCGCTGATTGGTGGCATGTATTGGAAACGTGGTAATCGTTCTGGAGTGTTGCTTGGCCTGTTTGTGGGCTTTGGTCTCTGGTGTTACATCTTAGTTAAGGGGGCGAGTGATGCCAGTGGGGTGTTTGGTAGCGACTTTGGTCTGCTGGAGACGATCACTCCAAATGTAAGAGATATATTAACTGCATTGATGGCCAATTTGATCTGTTATATCTTAGGCTCTATCTGGTTTAGAGCTGGGGTATCTGAGCGTATTCAAGCCAGTGAATTTGTGACTCCTGGGGAGCTGAAGAAAACTATTAGCCGCAAAGGAGGACCTATTTCTCAGCAAGATCTTTTGATCCTTGCGAGCCGTTTCGTCAGCACGACTCGTGCTTACGAGAGTTTCTCTCAATTTTCAGAAGAAGCAGTGAAGAGTGACAGCTGGCATAAAGCAGCACCTACCGAGCTTATTGCCCACACTGAGCATATTTTGGCAGGGGTGTTAGGGGCGGCAAGTGCGGCCTTGGTGATGGACTCTGTGCTGCAAGGTAGAGATCTGGCATTGGATGAGGTCTTTAACCTGGTCGATGAAGCCTCTTCGAAAATAATTCTGAGTCAGGATATGCTGCGTGGTGCTATAGAACATGCCTATGAAGGCATGAGTGTGGTAGATAAAGATTTGAACCTAGTCGCTTGGAATTATAAATATTCTGAGTTATATCAATACCCAGAAGGTTTCCTCGTAGAGGGAATGCCCATTTGTGAGGTGGTGCGTTTTAACGCCGAACGAGGTTTCTGTGGTCCGGGGGAAGTAGAGCAACAGATTAAAAAGCGGGTGCAGCACATGATAAACGGCACAGCTTATGTGTCGGAGCGAGAGAGGCAAGATGGTAGGGTGATCAAAATACAGGGTAACCCAATGCCAGGAGGGGGGTTTGTGATGACTTTCACTGACATTACTCAGTATCGTGAACATGCTAAGGCCTTGCAGGAGGTGAACGATTCTCTGGAGGCCCGAGTGAAGGAGAGAACCTATGAGCTAGCGATGTTAAATAGTCAGCTATTGGAATCTAAGGTTCAGGAGGAGATGGCTAACGCTTCTAAGAGTAAATTTCTGGCTGCTGTGGGTCATGATTTGATGCAGCCTTTAAATGCGGCGAGATTATTTACTGCTTCACTGTCTCAATATCCGAAGCTTGATCAGGAAAGTAAGAAAACACTCTCCTATGTCAACAGTTCGCTTAAGATTGCCGGAGAGTTACTCACTGATCTGTTGGATATCTCTAAACTTGATTCGGGCGTGGTGGATCTCAATCGTCGCGACTTTGCTATCTCTGAGCTGCTCGATGGTTTGGCGGTAGAATTTGCAGCTATGGCTCAAGATTATCAGATTAAGTTTAGTATAGTGCCTAGCACAGCTGTGATTAACTCAGATCTGAGTTTGCTTAGGCGGATATTGCAAAACTTTTTGACCAATGCCTATCGCTATGCCAAGGGTAACCGTGTCTTGTTAGGCTGCCGTCATCGGGGAGAACATCTCGAGATCCAGGTATTGGATACCGGTTGTGGTATCGACGAGAGTGAAATGCCTGAAATATTTAAAGAATTCAAACGGCTAGGTAATTCAACTAGTAAAAAAATCAGTGGTTTGGGGTTAGGGTTAGCGATTGCTGATCGAATTAGCCGGCTACTGGAGCATGATATCAAGGTGGCTTCAATTCTTGGGCGTGGCTCCGTTTTCTCGATTAAAGTGCCACTGGGCAAGACCACTACAGAACCTCAGGTGAAAAAAGTGACCACTGTGATCCAGCCGTTATCTGGTGTTAAAGTACTGTGTATCGATAATGAAGCGGTGATTCTTGCAGGGCTAAATAGTTTACTCAGCCGTTGGCAGTGTGAGGTTATCTGTGCAACCGATCTTGCCGATGCAAGGATTAAACTGGGTTTAAAAGGGGTCGCACCTGACATCGTATTGGCCGATTATCATCTGGATAATGAACAAAATGGTGTTGATGCCATGGATGGTATACGTGCTCTATATGGTAGTCACCTTCCAGGGATACTCATCACCGCAAATACTAATAAAGAGTTGGTGGATGAAGTTGAGCGTAAAGGTTATCACTATATGGCGAAAATGGTTAAGCCTGCTGCATTGCGGGCTTTGATTTCGAGTTTGGTTAAATGATTATTGTAATGTGACGGCCTAGCAATCGAGTCGTCTATCTATTAAAAGTGGGTTGTCAGACAAATGTAGGTCTTTGATCCGGAGTGGAACTAGATGAAAGCAATCGTGGTTGATAACAGAATGTTAAGGCCTTCGAAAGTTGTGTGTGTGGGACGTAATTATGTTGAACACATTAAGGAGCTCAATAATGAAGTACCCGATGAGATGGTGCTGTTTCTTAAGCCAAATTCTGCGATCTCAACTGAGCTTGTGAGCGTTCATCAAGAAGCTATACATTATGAGGCCGAATTATGTTTTGTGGTCGAAAACGGACAATTTAGTGCGGTAGGTCTTGGACTGGATCTCACTAAGCGAGCTTTGCAGAGTCGCCTCAAAGTCAAAGGGCTTCCTTGGGATAGAGCCAAGGCGTTCGATGGGTCAGTGGTATTTTCTGAATTTGTTGCCATCGAAGAAGTAAGTGAAAATTTGACATTTGAGCTGATGATTAATGATGTACAGATACAAGTTGGCGGTATTGCTTTAATGATCAATAAGCCTGAACAAATCTTGGCTGAAATACAGACTTTTATGAGTTTTAGCGATGGAGATATTGTGATGACAGGCACACCAAAAGGGGCTGGAGTTGTCAACAAAGATGATAAGTTTAGCGCTAAGCTTTACGATAAGGGGAATTTACTTACTCAGGTTGATTGGACTGCTCAATAGCACTCATTTTATTAAAAATAGGTGTACAGTTAGATTTTCTCAATCTTGTTATATTTCCGTTCTACCTCAAAGTGCAGGTTTCAGAGCAGCCTGAGCGGATCCGATATAAGCCACTTCTTTCAAAAGAGTGCAATATAGAAGCCCTAAATTTGGATAAAAAGTGCTATTTATCTCTGGTATGCAGATACACAAAAAGCCAATTTAAACAGATTGGCTTTTTGTTAAATTGTCCCTAAGTTTGACTAGAGTTCAACTCTCTCCATCTCTAATCGTTGCAATGAAATCACGGCTTGGGTGCGATTTCTTACGTTTAGCTTACGAAATATCGCTGTGGCATGAGCCTTGATTGTGGCTTCCGATACGCCTAAGTCATAAGCAATTTGCTTATTGAGTAAGCCTTCGGCAAACATCTGTAGCACTTTATATTGCTGAGGAGTTAAATCAGATAATTTTTTGGCCACAAGAGCGCTAGCGTCTTCACTTATTTCCTGTATTTCTGCATGCTCGGGTAACCAGATATCACCATCGAGTACCGAGACCAGTGCGGCGGCTAGTGTTTCCATCGATGCGGATTTAGGAATAAACCCTGAGCTACCATAATGGACGGCACGGCTGATGGTCATGTTATCTTCATGGGCAGAGATAACGATGACTGGAAGCTCGGGGAAGTGAGTTCGCAGATGAATTAGAGTGGAATATCCGTGGGAACCTGGCATCTGAAGGTCTAGCATAACTAAGTCATAGACCTGATCTTTATTTTCAAGCAGACTTTGCAATGCATCGGCACTGTCAGCCTCGAACCAGGTGGTATCTGAGAAGGGACCACTCAATGCTTGTCGTAAGGCATTACGAAACAGTGGGTGATCGTCAGCAATAATGATATTTAAATTTTTTAGCTTCATGGCTTTATATTTTATTTCGTTGCGCTTGAAGATTACATTAATGTAACAGAAAAGGTTATGTGGATCCTATTGGTTTATAGGTATTTTGTGATGGTTTAGTCTTAAAAACGAATTTTATTCGACTTAGGTCTCATGTTTAAGTATAAGCCTGTTCTGAAATCTGCACTTTGCAGTGGGTATATACCGCTGGCAGGCAACGTTCGATGAATTTCAATCTATATCACCCACTGAAGAAAGCCGCTTATCATTCTCAAGATGAACTTATTGTGCTTGATTATCATCAGGGGAAGTTGTTCGATGAAAGAGATAGTCGGTTATCTGGGTAAAGAGAGGTATGAAAGGACTTCAATAATGAGTCCTTTCATATCGATATCATACGAGATTATTTATTCTTTCTCGAGAAGCCTTTGCTAAATTTCGAAGTAGTGTCACGGATTCATCCCAAGCTAAGCAAGCATCGGTGATACTTTTACCATATACCAGTGGTTCACCTAAGATCACTTTTTGATTTCCCTCTTCGATAAAGCTTTCTGCCATGATACCTGCAATGGCAGTAGAACCCTGAGACATTTGTTTCATGATACTGTCAGCAACGAGGAGTTGTTGTGCGTGCTTCTTCTGGCTATTGCCGTGGCTGAAGTCGATAACCATGCGATGAGAAATACCCAGACTTTGTAATTGCTCTGTGGCGGCATTGACGTCTTCGGCGTGATAGTTAGGTTGTTTACCCCCACGAAGTATGATGTGGCCAAACGGATTACCGCTGGTGCGATAAACTGCCATGGCACCATCTTTATCTGGAGAATAGAAGATATGTGGCTCTTTGGCAGCCCGCACAGCATCGATGGCAATATTGATGTTGCCGTCGGTGCCGTTCTTAAAACCGACAGGGCAAGATAGGGCCGATGCCATCTCGCGGTGAATTTGGCTTTCTGTGGTACGTGCGCCGACAGCTCCCCAAGTGATAAGATCGGCAATATACTGACCGTTCACCATATCGAGGAACTCAGTTGCAATTGGCAATTTGAGTTCGGTAATTTTTTGCAATAATTCACGGGCGAGACGAAGCCCTTTATTAGCGTTGAAACTGCCATCGAGATCGGGATCGGAAATCAACCCTTTCCAGCCCACCGTAGTGCGTGGTTTTTCGAAGTAAACGCGCATAAGGATACAGAGATCGTCTTTTAGTTCCCGATGCAGTTTTGCCAAGCGCTTTGCATAATCTATGGCAGCCTTGGTGTCATGAATAGAGCAGGGACCGATAATCACTAGCAGTCTTGGATCTTTACCGGTCAAGATAGCTTCGACTTCACGTCTTTGCTGAACAAGATAATCTGCAGCCCCTTGTGTGAGGGGATATTCAGAGGCTAATTTAGCGGGAGAAATTGCCTTACATAATAAAGTGGTGCGTAGTTCATCTGTTTTAATGGTCATTCATTGTACCGAGCGTTCGTATGGGCATTTAGCCTGATTGCTTCAGATTATAACCAATAGTTTAAAAATGCACAGCACCTTAATTACTAAAAATGAGGCTAATTTTAGCTCGCTGTGCATATTAGGTTGATTAAATCAGATAATATTTAAACCCTTTATAACTTGTTATCAGAACATATGACGTTTTAGACCCGTTACATCGAGGATCTTCGTCGCTATCTCTTCTACCGAATGATTGGTGGTGTTGACGTATGGGATTCGTTCGCGCTTGTACATCATCTCTACTTCCTTAACTTCGATACGACACTGACGCAATGAGGAGTAACGGCTGTTTTCCATGCGACTTTGGCGTATCTCATGGAGACGATCCGGATCTATAGTTAGACCGAATAGTTTCTTCTTATTACATTTAAGTTCTATCGGAAGTTTAAGGTTATCCATGTCGTCTTCGACAAAGGGGTAGTTAGCCGTTTTAATACCGAACTGCATAGAAAGGTAGAGACTGCTTGGGGTCTTGCCACATCGAGATACTCCTAGTAGTACCAAATCTGCCTTATCTATGTTCTTTAATGTCTGACCGTCATCATTGTCCATGGTGTAATTAATGGCCTCTATACGGGCATCATAGCCTTCATTTGCCTTGCCATGGGTTCGATGAACGACCGGAGAGGCTTTAATGCCAAGTTGTTTTTCTAAAGGAGCCACAAAAGTGTTCAAAAAATCGTAATCTATGCCCTCACTGCTGAAAATAATATCTCGAATTTCAGGTTTGACGATAGAATGGAATACTAATGGGCGTTCACCTGTTGTAATAAAACAATTATTTATTTGATCTTTAATTGAGTGAGCTTTGGATTCCGTTTCAACGAATGGGATTGTAAGTGCGTCAAATTCAACAGGAAACTGTGATAAAACCGCATGACCAAACACCTCTGCCGTAATCGCTGTACCGTCTGAAACATAGAATACTTTACGTAACATTTGAACCTCTTGTAGTAATAATATTACAAATAAAATTATAGATTTACGCTGGTTGCTATGGAGTGTAAAATGCTGTCGCCCTCCTGTGAAGGGGCAACACTCAAAATAAACTTGCGGAGATAAAACTGTGCAGCAATATGTACTCTGGTATCAAGAATTAGGCATGGGAGATGTCAACAAGGTCGGCGGTAAAAATGCTTCTCTTGGAGAGATGATCAGCAATTTAGCAAATGCAGGCGTTCAAGTGCCAGGCGGTTTTGCCACCACCTCTTACGCATTCAATGAATTCCTTGAGCAAAGCGGACTAAACCAGAAGATATACGACATTCTAGACAGTTTAGACGTAGATGACGTGAAAGCACTCGCTACAGCCGGTGCACAGATTAGACAGTGGGTGATAGATACTCCATTCCACCCCGAGTTTGAGCTTGCTGTAAGAGACTCTTACGACAAACTTTCCTCTGAAACTAAGGAAGCATCTTTTGCGGTTCGCTCTTCAGCGACGGCAGAAGATATGCCTGATGCATCATTTGCCGGTCAGCAAGAAACTTTCCTTAACGTTAAAGGTTATGACGCGGTTCTGGTAGCGATGAAGCATGTATTTGCTTCTTTATTCAATGATCGCGCTATCTCGTATCGTGTTCATCAAGGTTACGATCATAAAGGTGTCGCCCTGTCTGCTGGCGTGCAGCGCATGGTTCGTTCCGATACAGCAGCTTCAGGTGTCATGTTCACCATGGATACTGAGTCGGGTAATAATGATGTCGTATTTATTACTTCTTCATTCGGCTTGGGTGAGATGGTTGTACAAGGTGCGGTTAACCCCGATGAGTTTTATGTCCACAAGCCCATTTTAACCGCCGGCTATCAAGCGGTTGTTCGCCGTAATATAGGCAGCAAACTTATTCAGATGGTGTATTCCGATGATAAGGCTCATGGCAAACAAGTCAAGATTGAAGATGTTGCCGCCGATAAGCGTCGCGAATTTTCTATCAATGACGACGAAGTCATGGAACTGGCAAAGCAGGCTATGGTTATCGAAAAGCACTACGGACGTCCAATGGACATCGAGTGGGCTAAAGATGGCAATGATGGCAAGCTTTACATCGTTCAGGCTCGCCCTGAGACGGTGCGTTCTCGTGAAAATGTGCAATTGATTGAGCGCTATCATCTTAAGACTAAGGGTGAGGTACTCTGTGAAGGCCGCGCCATCGGTCACAAGATAGGCAGTGGTGTGGCTAAGGTTCTGGCTTCAATCGCAGACATGGATCAGATCAAAGAAGGTGATGTTCTGGTGACTGATATGACCGATCCCGATTGGGAGCCTATCATGAAGCGTGCTAGTGCTATTATTACCAACCGTGGTGGCCGTACGTGTCACGCGGCGATTATTGCCCGTGAATTAGGTGTGCCTGCCGTCGTGGGTTGTGGTGATGTGACTAAACGCATCAAAACTGGCCAAAAAATCACCGTGTCTTGCTCCGAGGGAGACACTGGTTTCATCTATGAGGGCATTCAGGAGTTTGAAGTCACTTCATCTCGTGTAGATTCTATGCCTGATCTCCCAATGAAGATCATGATGAACGTAGGTAACCCAGACAGAGCGTTTGATTTCGCGCGTCTTCCTAATGCAGGTGTTGGCCTTGCGCGTCTTGAGTTTATCATCAATCGCATGATTGGCATTCATCCTAAGGCGCTACTTGAGTTTAATCAACAAGATGCAGCACTTCAAGAAGAGATCCATGAGATGATTGCGGGTTACTCATCTCCTGTTGAATTCTATATTGCACGCTTGGTGGAAGGCATGGCAACAATCGCATCAGCTTTCTATCCGAAAAAAGTGATTATTCGCATGTCTGATTTCAAGTCGAACGAATACGCTAACTTAGTGGGTGGTGATAGATACGAGCCTGAAGAAGAGAACCCTATGTTGGGCTTCCGTGGTGCCAGTCGCTACATCTCTGATTCTTTCCGTGACTGTTTCGCACTCGAGTGTGAGGCTATCAAGCGTGTTCGTAATGAGATGGGTCTGACAAACGTCGAGATCATGATCCCATTCGTTCGTACCTTAGGTGAAGCATCTCAGGTGATTGAACTACTTAAAGAGGAAGGCCTTGAGCGTGGTAAAGACGGTCTTCGCGTCATCATGATGTGTGAACTGCCTTCTAACGCACTGCTTGCTGAACAGTTCCTTGAGTATTTTGATGGTTTCTCTATCGGCTCTAATGATTTAACTCAGTTGACTCTAGGCCTAGATCGTGACTCCGGTATCATCAGCCATCTGTTTGATGAGCGTAACGAAGCAGTTAAAATTCTGCTGGCTATGGCCATTAAAGCTGCCAAGGCTAAAGGGGCTTATGTTGGAATATGTGGTCAAGGACCTTCTGATCATGCTGATTTTGCTGCCTGGTTAGTTGAACAAGGTATTGACACCGTATCACTGAATCCTGATACCGTTATCGATACTTGGTTGTACTTGGGTAAGGAACAGGGTTAATTATTTTAAATAAATTACCCTAATCTAACAAGCTGCGATATAGCAGCTTTTTTTTTGGTCAAATTGTTTATATAATAGAGGGTATAATTATATAAACATGATAAAAATAAATATGTTAGCTAATGTTAAGTTGCCAAAGTTATCACATGAGAACATCCTTAAACCTGAATATCTTGGTTTCTTAAGCGCACTCGAACAAAGTGAATTTAGTGGTGACATAGACAAGCGCTACAGTGCTCGATTAGCTCTGGCAACGGATAACTCTGTTTATCAATTTCTCCCTCAGGCTGTTATTTATCCAAAAAATCAACAAGATGTGCGTATAGTACTCGAGCTAGCATCATTGAGTGAATTTTCTGGTGTGGTATTCAGTGCTCGCGGTGGTGGCACCGGCACCAATGCTCAGGCATTGACCCATGGTTTGGTTTTAGATCTGTCTCGTTATCTCAATAAAGTGCTAGAGATCAACGTCGATGAAGGTTGGGTGAGGGTGGAGGCTGGGGTGATTAAGGATGCTCTTAACGATGAGCTCAGGGTACATGGCTTCTTCTTCAGTCCGGATTTGTCGACCTCGAACCGTGCCACCATGGGGGGTATGATCAATACGGATGCTTCGGGGGCAGGGTCTCTGGTTTATGGCAAGACTTCCGATCATGTACTTGAACTATCCAGTGTCTTATATGATGGCAGTATACTGAATACTTACGCCGTTAAGCGCGAAAAACTAAAAAATATTGAAGCGATCACTAGTAACCCGTTAGCTCAGCAGATAATCGCTAAGGTTGCCGATATGTGCAGTGACAATCGTAGTGAGATCGAAACACGTTTCCCTAAGCTTAATAGATTTCTCACCGGCTATGATCTGAAACATGTTTGGAATGATGAACTTACTGAGTTTAATCTGTCACGCATTTTAACTGGATCTGAAGGCACTTTGGCGGTGATCACTGAGGCTAAACTAAATATTACGCCTCTGCCAGATGTCCGCATGATGGTCAACATCAAGTATGATTCATTCGAATCCGCCTTACGTCATGCTCCCGAGTTGGTCAAAGCTAACGCGACAGTGGTTGAAACGGTCGACTCTAAGGTTCTTAATTTAGCGCAACAAGATATCATCTGGCATTCTGTCTCTGAATTGATTAAAGATGTTCCCGGCAGTCGCATCGATGGCTTGAATATGGTTGAGTTTGCTGGTGAGAGGGTAGATGTCGAAACGAGAGTATCAAAGTTGATTTCAAATTTGGATGCTCAGCTGGCAGCGGGTTCCTCTGGCTTGCTGGGTTATCAGCAGACCAGTGATAGAACCAGTATCAATATGATCTACGCCATGCGTAAGAAGGCGGTTGGCTTGCTTGGTGCGATGAAGGGTCGGCGTAAGCCCATAGCCTTTGCCGAAGATACTGCCGTACCACCAGAAAAATTAGCTGACTTTATCATGGAGTTTAGAGCCTTGCTCAACAGCCATGGCCTTGAATATGGTATGTTTGGTCATGTGGATGCTGGGGTATTGCATGTGAGGCCTGCGCTGGATATGTGTGATACCAATGACGAAAAATTATTAAAACGAGTGTCCGATCAAGTCGCCGAATTAACCCTTAAATATGGCGGTCTGATGTGGGGTGAGCACGGTAAAGGGGTACGCGGTGAGTATGGCCCCGCAGTATTTGGTCAGCACCTGTATAGCCTGCTCGAAGAGGTAAAGGGATTGTTCGATCCCCATAATAAACTTAATCCTGGTAAGCTGGTGGCACCCAAAGGTGCAGGTGCCTTGATCTATAATGTTAATAGTGCCAAACGTGGTAGCTTAGATCGACAGATCCCGATACAGACCCGAGATGCATTTCCCGATGTGATGAATTGTAATGGTAATGGCCTGTGTTTTAACTACAGCAGCTATTCACCCATGTGTCCCTCATTTAAGGTAACAGGTGACAGAGTTCAGTCGCCGAAAGGTCGTGCGGGGCTGATGCGAGAATGGCTGCGTCTGCTTGAAAAAGAGGGAGTGGATGTAATAGAGCTTGCGAAGCAAAAACCTCAGGGATTGCTACAGAGGGCACAAAATAGCTTAAAGGCTAAGAGTGAATACGATTATTCCCACGAAGTCATGGAGTCTCTGAAAGGCTGTTTAGCCTGTAAGGCCTGTACATCTCAGTGTCCGGTTAAGGTCGATGTACCAAAGTTTAGGGCGCAATTTTTTAATATTTACTACCAAAGGTATCTGCGTCCGATAAAAGATTATCTGGTGGCAGGTATCGAAGACTCTTTACCTTTGATGGCCATCGCGCCCAGACTCACCAATGCCCTCTCGCAAAATAGTGTCAGCCAGTGGGTGATCAAAAAGTCTTTAGGTTATGTGGATGCGCCAGCTTTATCTGTGCCTACATTGAAACAGAGGTTAGATGGTCATGCTTGCCGCGGCTATGATCTTGAGGCGTTGGAGGCGATTGCCGAAGATGAACGTCATCAATACGTCTTGGTGGTTCAAGATCCCTTCAATAGCTTTTACGAGGCTGATACGGTGTATCACTTCGTCAAGCTTATTGAAAAAATGGGGCTTAAGCCTGTATTGCTGCCCTATAAACCTAATGGTAAGCCGATTCATATTAAAGGCTTCTTGGATAAGTTTGCTAAGACGGCACAATCATCTGCAGATTTTTTAACTAAGTTGTATGCATTGAATATGCCCATGGTTGGGGTCGACCCAGCCATGGTTCTGTGCTATCGCGATGAGTATAGAGAAGTCTTGGGTGATGCTAGGGGAGATTTTGAAGTCAAATTGTCTAGCGAATGGCTGATTGAGGCAATAAAATCCATGCCCTATGTAACGGAACAGATCAAGAATATAAGCTTTACTTGGTTTAGTCATTGTACGGAGTCGACTTTCAAGCCAAGTACTGGTGCAGAATGGAAGATGATTTTTTCTCACTTTGGTGCCAAGCTTGAAACAGTGAGTCTAGGTTGTTGTGGCATGGCTGGTACTTATGGCCATGAGCTCGAGAACAAGAAGCGTTCTAAGTCTCTGTATGATATGTCATGGGAGCAAGCCATGAAAGCCGTACCTCAGGAACAAATATTGGTATCGGGGTATTCTTGTCGTTCTCAGGTGAAACGCTTCGGTGGTTTCAAGCCTAAGCATCCAGTGCAGGCTTTGTTAAGTTTAATGTGATCAATGTGTCACATCCTGATAAAGGCTAGGTATTCCTGGCCTTTTTATTGACCTTTCTATTGGTAATTTGTGGGAAGG
>JBAHZX010000135.1:0-24073 GCA_037132815.1 Shewanella sp. | reverse complement strand
CTAAGTCAATATATTTTGTGCAAGTGATAATTACGGGTTATAGCATTATTGTTTAGGGTATAATGTTAGTGCTATCGAAAGAGTGACTTGAAATTATGATGACAGCAATTTAGTCAATACAGTATCGGCCATTTCCATATGTTAAATGGTAAATTGGCCGTTTTTTGGTGTTTTCTGGCTCATGCTTGTGATGACATAACAGTTGAACTTAATGCTGTGGAGTTAAAAACGATAGTGGGATCAAAAATAGGTCTATTGCAGAATATTCAGTAAGAGTCTGGATGGATATTGCTAGTGATTTATAAAATAAGCAAACAAAATAAGGCAAAGTTATGATCAAGAAGTATGTGATTGCGTTAGATCAGGGAACCACAAGCTCAAGAGCTATCATATTTGATCATGATGCCAAAATTGTTTCCATGTCTCAGCGTGAATTTACTCAGATATACCCTCAAGCAGGTTGGGTTGAGCATGACCCCATGGAAATCTGGGCATCCCAAAGTTCGATCCTAATCGAAGTGCTAGCCAGAGCGGATATTCACAGTGATGAAGTTGCCGCCATAGGCATAACCAATCAACGTGAAACGACGGTGATATGGGATAAAAACACAGGAAAACCCGTTTACAACGCTATTGTTTGGCAATGCCGACGTAGCAGCAGTATCTGTGATGAACTCAGGTCGCAAGGATTAGAAGACTATGTACGCGAATCCACAGGGCTTTTGTTAGATCCTTATTTTTCAGGCACTAAGATTAAGTGGATATTAGATAATGTACCGGGGGTCAGAACTCGGGCGGAAAAGGGAGAGCTTTTGTTCGGTACTATCGATACCTGGTTGGTGTGGAAGTTAACCGAAGGAAAGGTTCATGTTACCGATCCGACGAATGCGAGTCGTACTTTATTATTTAATATTCATACTCAGCAATGGGATAGTAAGTTACTTAAAGCACTCAATATACCTGTCAGCCTGTTACCTGATGTTAAGCCTTCTACTTATATCTATGGTAAGACAAGGATTGCAGGGGGAGAGATAGACATTGCTGGTATTGCAGGTGATCAGCAATCGGCTTTGTTTGGTCAGCTCTGTATCGAAGAAGGCATGGCTAAGAATACCTATGGTACCGGCTGTTTTCTGTTGATGAATACAGGCAAGCATGCGGTGAAATCTAAACATGGTTTGTTAACCACCATAGCCTTAGGTGCTAGGGGCGAAGTCAATTATGCCCTAGAGGGGGCTGTATTTATGGGGGGAGCGACTATTCAATGGCTTAGAGATGAGCTTGGCCTAATTCGGGATGTTAAAGATACTGAATATTTTGCTTCCAAAGTTGAAGATACCAATGGTGTATATTTAGTTCCTGCATTTGTCGGTTTAGGCGCACCTTACTGGCAGCCTAATGCCCGTGGTGCTTTAGTCGGCTTAACACGAGGTTCTAATCGAAATCACATTATCAGAGCCGCATTGGAAGCCATAGCCTATCAGAGTCGTGATTTACTTGAGGCGATGACGAAAGACAGTGGAGTTATGTTAAAACAGCTTAATGTCGATGGAGGCGCCGTTGCTAATGACTTTTTGATGCAGTTTCAGGCAGACATCACCAACGTAAAAGTGAATCGCCCACTTGTCACCGAAACAACGGCGATGGGCGCTGCCTTTCTAGCGGGTTTGGCTGTGGGGTTTTGGCAATCTACCGCTGAGTTGAAACATAAAGTTAATTTAGATAAATCCTTTAGCCCGAGTATTTCTGCGAAGACAAGAGGGAGTCTTTACCTTGGCTGGAAAGAAGCAGTTTCTCAAGTTACGTCAACCAAGGCTTAGCAGGGAAACATTTAGTATGGTTATTTAGTCACTCTTAAGTATTAAAGTTTATTCTTATGCGATATAGAATATCTTCGAAAATAGAATTTAATACTCAATTGCCCATTAAATCGAATTTTTTTGGGAATTTCTTCTACTTTTCACCTCTGATAATTGATTTTAGTTAACTCTTCTGTCTGTTTTTTATACTATTTAGGGTTCTGGATCCACTTTCCCTTTCTGCTTTGGTCACACCATTATTTTTATAACCTGCTGTTAACCCGCTTGAGTACTGGATTTTAAAATAGGTGGTGCTATTGACAAGCCTTGTGTTCTGTCTCTAGAATTAGCAGTTGTGGGAATTTGTGGATATATGTGGATCATTTACTGACAGCAAGGACAAGCTAACGTGTTTCGTGGTGCGAGTGCTATAAACCTTGATACAAAAGGCCGGATCGCTATACCTAAGCGGTACCGTGAGCCATTGCGTGCCGAATATCATGGCCAGTTAGTGATCACTGTTGATTTTCAATCATCTTGTCTTCTACTTTATCCATTAGACGAGTGGAGCAAGATCGAAGCAAAGCTACTCCTACTTTCCGATACCAAAGCTTCTGAACGAGCCATGAAAAGATTGCTATTAGGTTATGCACATGAGTGTGAGCTTGATGGTAACGGTAGATTATTGCTTCCTCCGCCATTACGTCAATATGCAAATTTGGACAAACACGCAATGTTAGTGGGGCAGTTGAACAAATTTGAGCTCTGGGATGAGGCTGCATGGCAGCAGCAAATAGAGCAAAGCCGAGAGACCATTCGTAGCGAAGAGTTCGCCAGTAATGAACGTCTTGCTGATTTTTCATTGTGATCCGTGACAAAAAATAGATAGAAGATACTAATGAGCCAACAATTTTCACATTTATCGGTACTGCTGACTGAAACAATAGCCGGGCTGAATATAAAACAAGATGGCATCTATATCGATGGCACATTTGGCCGAGGTGGACATTCTCGTGAAGTGTTGAAATATTTAGGTGACAATGGTCGTTTAATCGCCATAGACAGAGACCCAGAAGCCATTGAGGCTGCTAAACAGTTTGATGATGATCCGAGATTCAGCATCGTACATGGTGACTTTGGTCAATTGGCTAATTATGTTGAAGCTCTTGGCTTGAAGGGCAAGATAGATGGCGTGTTATTCGATTTTGGTGTTTCATCACCTCAACTGGATGATGGTGAGCGTGGATTTAGTTTCTTAAGAGATGGTCCACTCGACATGCGTATGGATAACTCGCAGGGGGAAACCGCTGCAGAGTGGATTGCCTACGCCGAAATTGAAGATATGGCTTGGGTATTTAAAACCTATGGTGAAGAGAAAAATTCTCGCCATATAGCAAGGTGTATTGCTGCAGATCGACAAAAGGCTCCTTTTTTAAGAACCAAAGAACTGGCGGATCTCATTGCGCGGATTTGTAAGAGTAAGGAGCGGAATAAGCATCCAGCCACTCGAGTATTTCAGGCTATACGCATCCATATCAATAGTGAATTAGAGCAGATCAATCAGGCTTTAGGAGGTGCGCTTGAAATGTTGGCACCTCATGGACGTTTATCGATTATTAGTTTCCATTCTCTTGAAGATAGAATCGCGAAGCGTTTTATCCGTCGTCATAGCCAGGGTAAAAGTGTTCCTTATGGGTTACCGATCACCGAGGCTGAGCTTAATAAAACCCGCTTATTGAAAGGTATTGGCAAGGCGACTAAGCCTTCAGCTGAAGAAGTGGAGATAAATAAGAGGGCCCGTAGTTCAGTGTTACGAGTTGCTGAGAGGTTGGAGTATTAATGATAGGACTGGAAGTGAATGCTCAGGACTTATTGACTACAAGAGTGAGTGGCAGGAGGGGCTGAGGTGGGGCAAGCTCAATTAAATTTGGTTCGAATCATCTTACTCGATCTTTGGCATCATAAATGGGTATTACTACTTGCGGCTATTGTGGTAGGTAATGCGATCTCGATTGTATATACAAGTCATGTGAGCCGTAAATATATCAGCCGATTGGATCAGATGTTACAGCAAAGAGATCGGTTAGATATCGAATGGCGAAACCTGTTGCTCGAAGAACAATCTCAATCTGAGCATAGTCGAATTACTCGAATTGCGAGTAAACAGTTAGATATGAGTCGGCCATTACCCAGGGAAGAGATCGTGGTAATTATACCATGATAATAAATCTATATTTCACATTGAAAACTCTCAAAATTAGCAGTTAAAAATAGTCAAGGATAGGTGATAACAGAGCATTATGAGGAAGATCAAGCAGGCGAAAATAAAACAGAAACCACAGCTCATTCACTGGCGTTTATACGTAGTGATAGGCTTTGTCTACTTATTGTTTACCAGTTTGATTGGTCGTGCCGCATTTATTCAGATTATTGAACCTGGAAAGTTACGTTATGAGAGTGATATGCGCAGTTTAAGAATGACCAGCAGAGAAGTTCAGCGGGGGCTTATCACCGACCGTAACGGTGAAATGTTGGCCGTCAGTGTGCCAGTAAAAGCCGTGTATGCCGACCCTAAAGTGGTTTATGATAAAAATGGTTTTGCTGATATGCGTCTTTGGGAGGCCTTAGCCGATGTACTTCATGAGCCTAAAAATAAAATTGTAAGTCGGGTTCAATCTAACCCTAAGCGACGTTTTATATACTTGAAGCGACAAGTGACCCCCGTGGTTGCCAATTACATCAAGAAACTCAAATTACCCGGTATATATCTTAAAACCGAGTCACGCCGATATTATCCTACTAGCGAAATATCAGCCCAGATAATAGGCATCACTAACATAGATGATGTGGGTATCGAGGGGATTGAAAACACCTACAATGATTGGTTAACGGGGACACCTTCGAAACAGAAAGTTCGTAAATCCAGAGATGGTGATGTCGTTGAACGTTTGGATATGGTGCAAGAGGGTGAGAGCCCAAATGACTTGGTACTGAGTATTGACCAGCGTATTCAGCAATTAGCCTATCGTGAGATTAAACGCATCACTAAGATCCATCGGGCTACCTCGGCCTCTATAGTCGTTATCGATGTGAATACAGGTGAAGTATTGGCGATGGCGAATACCCCATCTTATAACCCTAATTCCCGAGATGATTTACAGAGTTATCGTATGCGTAATCGTGCGTTAACCGATGCCTATGAACCGGGCTCAACGATTAAGCCTTTCGTGGTCGCGGCTGCATTGGAAGCCGGTATTATAGACAAGGACCAGATTTTTAGGACCTCCCCTGGTCATATACGGATTGGCGGTAAAATAGTGCGCGATGGCAGGAACTATGGCGACCTCTCTTTGACTGAAGTATTGGTGCATTCAAGTAACGTTGGCATGAGTAAGATAGCCCTATCTATGCCAGTGCAGGAACTATTAGGTTATTTTCAGACCATGGGCCTAGGCAATTATTCGGGGATTAATCTTGGGGGAGAAAGCACAGGTTTGCTTCATGATCGTAGGCGCTGGTCTGAGTTTGAACGAGCGACACTTTCTTTTGGTTATGCTCTCACTGTGACCCCGTTACAAATCGCAAGAATGTATGCCATGTTGGGAAGCAAAGGTGTGTTGTACCCATCTTCTATTTTGAAGTTGAAGCAAAAACCTGAAGGCGTTCAGGTGATCTCGCCAGAAGTTGCGCAACATGTGATGGAGATGCTGATAGGTGTGACTGAGCCCGGTGGCACAGCCAGAAAAGCTCATATCCAAGGTTATCCAGTTGCGGGTAAGACGGGTACGGCACGAAAAGCTGTTGCTGGCGGCTATGGTGAAGACTATGTTTCCCTGTTTGCCGGCGTTGCTCCGGTGCATAACCCAAGGCTTGCTATTGCAGTCGTGGTGAATGAGCCTAAAGGGGATACATTTTATGGTGGTGATGTGGCCGGTCCCGTATTTGCGAAGGTGATGTCTGGTGCATTACAAATGCTAAATGTGGAGCCTAATTTATCGAGAGAGAAAGTTCGTCTAGAGAGTTATGCTAGGAGAGCTGAATAATGCTATTAAGGGCGCTTTTAACACCTTGGCTGCTTTATTCTGGGCCAGAATTATTCAATAACATGTCATTGGACAGCAGAGCTATTGCTGCTGGAGATCTATTTATTGCGGTTCCTGGGCATCTGGTCGATGGCAGAAAATATATTTATGCTGCATTTGAACAAGGTGCAGTAGCAGCCTTGGTCCACACCGATAATATTGCTGAACACGGTCAAGTTATTGCAGAGGTAACGGCTTACCCTCAGATTCTCTTTTTCCAGTTAAAGCAGAAGTTATCAGCCATCGGAGCCCAAGCATATCCATTAGGTGCTCAGAGACTTAAGTTGGTTGGTGTTACAGGCACTAATGGTAAGACATCCATTACGCAATTGATGGCTCAGTTGGTAGCGTTACAAGGCAAACAAGCTTCCTTGATGGGCACATTAGGTAATGGTTTATGGGGGGATTTAGTCGATAGTGGCAATACCACGGCCGATCCCATCACTATTGCTGCCCAGTTACAGGCTTTTAATCTGGTGGGTGCAGATTTGTGTGCCATGGAAGTATCCAGTCATGGGTTGATCCAGCTGCGGGTTGAAGCGGTTCCATTCGATGTCGCCGTGTTTACTAACTTGAGCCGAGATCACTTGGATTACCATGGCACTATGCAGGCCTATGCTGATGCAAAGAAAAGGTTATTCAAGTTTCCATCCTTGCAAAGCTGTCTGATCAATCTCGATGATGAAGTCGGACGCCAATGGTTAGCAGAAAAACAATCAACTAAGCACATTGGTTTCAGTATCTGTTCGGCGCATGCCGATGCAGCGAGTATATACACCCAAGATAACCATCAACATCAACAAGGTGTCACGGCAACTTTATTTTGGCCCGAAGGGCAGACTAAGTTGGCATCACCTCTATTAGGGTCTTTCAACCTGTCAAATTTAGTTGCCGCGTTGGGGGCCTTATATTTGATTGGCTATGATATGCGATCCATGGTGGACTCGGTGCCTCAACTTAAGCCTGTCGCGGGAAGAATGGAGCGATTTATCACAACAGGTGGTGTGAGCCTAGTAGTGGATTATGCCCATACTCCCGATGCGATAGAGCAAGCACTTAAGGCGTTAAGAGGCCATTGTGAAGGTCAGTTATGGTGTTTATTTGGCTGTGGTGGCGATCGAGATAAGGGCAAGAGGCCACTGATGGCACAAGCTGCGGAAGTTCATGCCGATAAGGTGATGCTCACCAGCGATAATGTCAGGAGTGAATCGCCAGCAGTCATCATCGAGGAGATATTGACGGGTTTTAAATATCCTGACCGAGTGTTAATCCAAGTGAATCGAGAGCAAGCCATCAGGCAAGTTGTTGCTTTGGCTAAGTCGGGAGATCTGATCTTATTGGCGGGAAAGGGACATGAGACCTATCAGGAAATAGCAGGTGAACGTTTGGATTATGATGAGAGAGCATTAGTGACATCGCTGGCTGGAGAGCAGATATGATCCCATTGAACTTGTCTGTTATATGTCAACGTTTGAATGCCAGACTAGTGGGCGCTGACGGTGAGTTTCATCATGTTTCAACTGACAGCCGGGCTATCCTTGAGCAAACTCTTTTTGTCGCTTTGAAAGGTGACAAATTTGATGGACATGATTTTGCGAACTCGGCTGTGAAAAATGGGGCAACAGCTTTGTTGGTCGATCACCAATTATCACTGAATATTTCTCAACTGATTGTTAAAGATACTCTGAAGGCGATGGGAGAATTAGCTGCATACTTAAAAGAGCTTATTCAGCCCAAATCTGTTGCATTAACTGGTTCAAATGGCAAGACCAGCGTTAAGGAAATGGTAGCGACTATATTATCTCAAAGGCATAAGGTGCTGTATACCGCAGGAAATTTTAATAATGAAGTCGGCGTGCCTTTGACACTCTTACGTTTAGAAGCTGATGATGAATTTGGTGTGTTCGAATTAGGCGCGAATCATATGGGAGAGATAGATCACAGCTCCTCTTTGGTTAAGCCTGATGTGGCCTTAGTTAACAATGTAGCGTCGGCGCATCTGGAGGGTTTTGGCTCTCTTGCGGGCGTTGCTAGTGCAAAATCTGAAATATTTAACCATTTAGCATCGACTGGGACCGCGGTGATCAATGCCGACGATCCGTTTGCCTCGGTAATGATGTCAGCATCAACGAATTTTACCCAGCTGACGTTTGGAGTTGAGTCTGTAGCAGATATTCAAGCATCTGATCTTCAAATCAGTCCTATGGGGGGGTACCGCTTCAAATTGAGTTATTTGCAAGAGGTGGTTTTGGTTACTTTGCCATTACCTGGACGCCATCAGGTGAGTAATGCCCTAGCTGCTACTGCCATCTGCATATCATTTGGGTTAACACTAGATGAAATAAAATTAGGCTTGTCACTTCTGGTGCCAGTCAAAGGTAGAATGTTGACCACTCAACTTGGTCGGATTCGTGTGATCGATGATAGTTACAATGCAAATCCTGCATCAGTCACCGCTGCCATCGACTTACTTCAAGAAGTTGAAGGTCATCGCTGTTTAGTGCTGGGTGATTTGGGTGAGCTGGGTGACAATGCCTCACTTTTGCATTCGGAGCTAGGCGAACTGACAAAACAAAGAGGTCTGGATTCTCTTTATACTTTAGGTTCGCTCAGTGCTAATGCGAGTCGTGCCTTCGGAGGTAATGGCTATATTATCCTAGAGTGCCTAGTAGAAAATTTAATAGAAAACATTAAACAGTTGCAAGGTGATGTAACTGTTTTGGTTAAAGGGTCACGGAGCGCCAAAATGGAGCGTGTGGTCGAAGCTTTAATACTTGCCTACGGGCGTGGGGAGTTTGTTTAATGCTGGTGTATCTGGCGGAGTATTTAACTCAGTTTTATACTGGGTTTAACGTTTTTTCTTATGTTACTTTCAGAGCGATCTTAGGCCTGTTGACCGCTTTGATTTTTAGTCTTTGGTGGGGACCAAAGATGATCGAACGTCTACAAAAATTACAGATTGGACAGGTTGTGCGTAATGATGGACCCGAATCACATTTTAGCAAGAATGGTACGCCAACCATGGGCGGTATTCTGATCTTAGCGGGTATTTTTATTAGTGTATTACTTTGGGGCGATCTGGGCAGTCGATACGTTTGGGTCGTGTTGTTCGTATTGGCGACCTTTGGTCTTATAGGTTTTATCGATGATTATCGTAAAGTGGTTCGTAAAGATACCAAGGGATTGATTGCAAAGTGGAAATATATTCTGCAGTCGATAGCGGCCATTGTGATTGCATTTTACCTTTATGCTTCTGCGGATACTATGGGTGAAACCCAACTCGTGGTGCCATTTTTCAAAGATATTATGCCGCAGATGGGGGTTTTCTTCATTGTTTTAGCTTATTTCACCATCGTTGGCTCGAGTAACGCGGTGAATTTAACCGATGGATTAGACGGTTTGGCTATTATGCCTACTGTCATGGTGGCGGCTGCATTTGCCCTGATTGCCTATCTATCTGGTCATATGCAGTTTGCTAATTATCTGCATATACCTTATCTGCCTGGTGCTGGTGAGTTAGTGATCGTTTGCACTGCTATTGTGGGCGCGGGTCTTGGATTTCTCTGGTTTAATACCTATCCGGCACAGGTATTCATGGGCGATGTTGGCTCCCTTGCTCTTGGAGCTGCATTGGGGGCGATTGCGGTCCTAGTGCGTCAGGAAATTTTATTGATCATCATGGGTGGTGTGTTCGTGATAGAAACGATTTCGGTGATTTTGCAGGTCGGATCATACAAGCTTCGTGGTCAGCGAATCTTCCGAATGGCACCTATTCATCATCATTATGAACTGAAAGGTTGGCCCGAACCTAGGGTGATCGTTCGATTTTGGATCATATCACTGTTCATGGTTCTGCTTGGCCTTGCCACGTTGAAATTAAGGTAATTGAATATGGCACAACACTATTCGCACATAGTTTTAGGATTGGGAGCAACGGGGCTCTCGGTTGTGCGTTATTGGTGCCAGCAGGGGATCACACCTCTGGTTATGGACAGCCGTGAGCAACCTCCCGAAGCCAAGTCGTTGGCGCTCGAATTTCCTGAGGTTAACTTAATTACAGGTGGCTTTGATTGCCGTTATCTGGTGCAGGCCAGTCAAATCGTGGTTAGTCCAGGTATAGCCATAGATACCCCTGAGATCCATGCGGCTATAGACATGGGTATTGAGGTTATCGGTGATATTGAATTGTTCGCAAGAGCGATTAAAGATAGAGCGCCATGCGTTATAGGGATCACGGGTTCAAATGGTAAGTCAACGGTCACCACATTAGTGGCTGAGATGGCCAAAGCCGCCAGCCTTAATTATGCAGTGGGTGGTAACATAGGTATTCCCGTTTTAGGTCTACTGCAGAGGCCAATTGATCTTTATATTCTCGAGTTGTCCAGTTTCCAATTAGAGACAAGCCATAGTCTGAATTGCATTGCAGCCACTTGTTTGAATATCAGTGAAGATCACATGGACCGCTACAGGGATCTAGGTGCTTACCGACAAGCTAAGTTGTCCCTTTACGATCAGAGTAAGATGGCCTTGTTTAATCGTGAAGATCCCCAGACTCAGCCCAATGAGCCAATGAACCAAAACAGCTTTGGTTTATTGTCACCGATAAATGATGAATGGGGCATCAAGGATGGCAAAATAGTCCACGGAAAAACTGACATTGTCTCGTTACAAGATGTTGCCATTGTTGGCAGTCATAATCATGCCAATCTAATCGCCTCAATGGCACTGGCTTATCATGCCGGTATAGAAAAAGGATTCATGATTGAAGTTGCTAAGAATTTTACTGGTCTAGCTCACCGATGTGAGTTAGTGGCAAAGATAAATGCAGTCACCTATGTCAATGATTCAAAAGCGACCAATGTCGGTGCGACAGTGGCCGCGTTGGAGGGATTGGGTGAGCATTTAGGTGGCATTATCCTGATAGCAGGCGGAGATGGAAAAGGGGCAGATTTTAGCCCTCTAGAAACGGTATTCGATAAGGTGACTCATCTCATTACATTAGGTAAAGATGGCGATAAAATTGCGGCATTAAAAAATAACTCAATTAGAGTCGACGTTATGGCCGATGCGGTCAAACAAGCTGCAGATTTGGCGAAGGCTGGCGACATAGTCTTGATGTCTCCTGCTTGTGCGAGTCTGGATATGTATAAAAATTTTATGGCTAGAGGCGATGATTTTCGTCAATTGGTACAGGCGTTAAGCACTGAAACCATAGAACCTGAGATTATTGCGGATGTTTAGCCAAGAGAGGCAGCTTAACTTGTTCGGGTCATCTGTGACAAGGCGTTGGTTTAACTTGTTTAAAGACAATGAAGCTCCCGGTATGCAGCTGTATGATCGTGCCTTGCTGCTCTCTATTATCTCATTGATAAGCTTTGGTTTTGTGATGGTGATGTCGGCCTCTATGCCTGAGGCGCAGAGCTTGACAGGTAATCCTTTTCACTTTGTTATCAGGCACCTGGTTTATCTTGTTGGCTGCATTATTATTTCTGCTGTGGTTTTGCAGATTGAGATGAGTTACTGGCAAAAATTTAGTCCTATACTGCTGATTATCGTCGGCATCCTGTTGGTTTCGGTTTTGCTGGTTGGGACCACTGTGAACGGGGCTAAACGTTGGCTAACGATTGGACCAATTAGAATACAGGTAGCAGAGCTGGCCAAACTTGCATTTGCTATCTATATGTCTGGCTACCTTGTGAGGCGGCATGAAGAGATTAGAGAAAATGCCAAGGGCTTCTATAAGCCCATTGCCGTGTTTGCGGTATATGCCATCCTTATCTTGATGCAGCCTGATCTGGGCACAGTTGTAGTCCTGTTTGTGGGTACCGTAGGCTTATTATTTTTAGCTGGAGCTCGACTGTTTGATTTCTTTGCGCTGATTTTGACCGGAGTTTTGGCGTTTGTGGCATTGGTTTTATTGGAGCCATATCGCATGCGACGGGTGACATCTTTCTTAGACCCATGGGAAGATCCCTTTGGTAGCGGTTATCAGTTAACTCAGTCTTTGATGGCCTATGGTCGTGGGGATTGGTTTGGGCAAGGTTTGGGTAATAGTATTCAAAAGCTCGAGTATCTGCCGGAAGCGCATACTGACTTTATTTTTGCTGTGATAGGTGAAGAGTTAGGTTTTGTAGGCATTATTTTAGTTCTGTCTGTATTGTTATTCGTTGCATTAAGATCGATTAGGTTAGGTAATTTATGTATCGAGATAGATAAGGCCTTCGAAGGTTATCTCGCTTATTCCATTGGCATCTGGATCTGTTTTCAGACGGTTGTGAATGTGGGAGTGAGTATTGGTATGTTACCGACCAAAGGCTTGACCTTGCCATTTATCAGCTATGGGGGCAGTAGCCTATGGGTTATGACGGCCGCAGCCATGATATTGATCCGCATCGATCATGAGCGGCGTTTGAGTTGTATTCAAGCAGTACAAGGAAAAATTAGTTAATGATAAATGTCCCCGCAGAACAACGTATCTTAATCATGGCAGGTGGCACAGGTGGTCATGTATTTCCTGCGTTAGCGGTCGCCAAATATCTAAGCCAAAAAGGCTGGAAGGTGAGGTGGTTGGGTACTGCCGAGCGCATGGAAGCTCGTCTAGTTCCTCAGCATGGTTTCGATATTGATTTTATCGATATCAAGGGTGTCAGAGGCAACGGACTACTGCGTAAGTTAGCAGCACCATTTAAAGTAATGCGTTCTGTGATGCAAGCGAGGGGAGTTATACGAGAGTTTAAGCCGGATGTCGTGTTAGGCATGGGGGGATTTGCCAGTGGGCCAGGAGGGATTGCAGCGAAACTGATGGGGATACCTCTGGTGTTACATGAACAGAATGCCATCCCCGGCATGACTAACAAGTTGCTGTCTCGTTTTGCAAGTAAAGTGTTGTGCGCCTTCGAAGATACTTTCGATCACATATCGGCTCAGGTCGTGGGTAATCCGATACGTAAAGAGTTGGTTGACTTAGGTCACTCCGCAGCCAAAGGCAGCTTTGAAGATGCGTTAAAAGTACTCGTTGTTGGCGGAAGTTTGGGGGCCAAGGTGTTTAATGACCTTATGCCAACAGTAACAGATTCTGTGAGTAAAACTCACGCTATAACCGTCTGGCATCAGGTGGGTAAAGAAAACCTGTTATCGGTAAAAGATAAGTACCAGCATCTAGGCCTGAGCGGAAGCGTGATTGTCGCCGAGTTTATTGACGATATGGAGGCGGCCTATCGCTGGGCGGACGTGGTGCTATGCCGGGCTGGTGCTTTAACAGTATCTGAGTTAGCTGCAGTTGGTTTACCTTGTATCTTAGTGCCTTACCCACATGCGGTCGACGACCATCAGACCAAGAATGCTCAAGTGTTGGTGAATGCCGGAGGCGCGATTTTACTGCCCCAGTCCATTTTGGATGCCGATAAGTTAATTGATAAATTACAGATATTAGCCTCCGACAGAGCTGAGCTCTGTCGGATGGGCGAAAGAGCTAAAAATGTCGCTGTCATAGATGCCACAGAAAAAGTGGCAGCAGTTTGCATTGATTTGGCGCAGAAAGGGTTGAGATGAGTAAGATCAAAGAGAAGTATTCACAGTTAAGAAGCATCATTCCTGAGATGAGACGAGTTAAGCATATTTATTTCGTCGGTATAGGTGGTGCGGGCATGGGCGGAATAGCCGAAGTTTTAGTTAATGAGGGATATCGCTTATCTGGGTCCGACATTGCCGAGAATTCAGTGACCAAAAGGCTAAGGACTTTAGGGGTTCAAATCCATATAGGGCATAGTGCCGAGCAAGTTTATGGCACAGATGTTGTGGTGGTATCGACGGCCATCGATACTGAAAACCCAGAGATAATTGCGGCAAAAGAGTTGAGAATTCCTGTTGTTCAACGTGCTGAAATGCTGGCTGAGTTAATGCGTTACCGTCATGGTGTAGCGGTTGCTGGTACCCATGGTAAGACAACCACAACGAGCTTGATAGCGAGTATTTATGCTCAAGCAGACCGAGATCCGACTTTTGTCATCGGTGGCTTGTTAAATAGCGCAGGAACCAATGCGAGATTAGGCCGTAGTCGTTACCTTATCGCCGAGGCTGATGAGAGTGATGCAAGCTTTTTGCACTTGCAACCCATGGTCAGCGTGATAACAAACATTGAAGCCGATCATATGGATACTTATGGCGGAGATTTTGAAAAACTGAAATCCACCTTTATGGATTTTCTGCATAATTTGCCATTTTATGGTGTCGCGGTGATGTGTATTGACGATCCGGTTATCCGTGAACTGCTGCCTAAAGTAGGACGGAAAATTGTGACCTACGGTTTTAGTGTCGATGCGGATATTCAGGCATTGAACTTTATTCAACAAGGTTATCGTAGTCATTTCACACTTAGGCGAGAGGATGCCGAAGACATTGAAGTGATGGTGAACTTGCCTGGTGAGCACAATGTACTTAATGCACTGGCTGCAATTGCGGTAGCTACCGAAGATGAGATAGAAGATGATGAAATTATTCGAGCTTTGGCTGATTTCCAGGGCATAGGAAGACGTTTTCAGCAATTAGGTACCTTTGCAACAAGCAAAGGTGAGGTGATGCTAGTTGATGATTATGGTCATCACCCTAGTGAGGTTGCTGCGACCATAAAGGCGGCAAGGTTAGGCTGGCCTGATAGACGTCTTGTGATGATTTATCAGCCACATAGGTATAGCCGAACCCGAGATCTTTATGATGATTTTGTAGCGGTGCTATCCCAAGTAGATTGTTTAATCTTGCTTGATGTCTATGCAGCAGGAGAAGCTCCTGTACCAGGGGCTGATAGCCGAGCATTATGCCGCTCGATTCGCCAGCGTGGGCAACTAGATCCTATTTTTGTTGCTGGGGCAGATCAGCTGCTTAGTTTATTGCCAGATGTACTACAGGGCAATGATTTTTTGCTGACTCAGGGAGCGGGTAATATCGGTGTATTGTCGAAGTTAATTTCTCAGACGAAACTAGGTTTTGATACTGTCGATTTAACCGTAGGTGAAATATGATTGTACAATGTATATTATTGAAAAAGATGGATATTTCCCTAAAGAGGATAAGGTCTGTATAATGACCGTTTTTCTGTGGTGTACTGATGAAAGACATTTACAGCAGAAGAGTGAAATGAGGGGGGATACTCGTGTCTTGGGGTGAGGTAGGTAGCCGTTGCAAGGCTAAATTGTCGCAGATAGATTGGTATCTCTGTTTTGGGCTGATTTTTCTTTTTCTTGTCCTTATAGGCTTATCTATGGCTGCTTGGAAGTTAAATTTGATACTTCATGATGCGGACGCTATGCCTATCGAAACCGTTGCTGTTAAGGGCGAGCGAACACATACTTCAGACGAGGAGATACAAACGGCCCTACAGGATTTAATGCAAAAAAGCTTTTTTTCTGCCGATGTGAATCAAGTACAGCAGGCATTAGAAGCATTACCTTGGGTTTATCAGGCGTCAGTGAGGCGTGAATGGCCAGCAAAATTAAGAGTCTACTTAGTTGAGCAAGATGTGGTCGCCCATTGGAATGGTGATGCTTGGCTTAACCAGCATGGAGAAGTATTCGATGCTCCTTACAAAGAGGGGATGGATCCCTTGCCAAGGTTAGCGGGTCCTGAACATCAGTCTAAGACCGTGTTGATCACGTATCGGCAAGTAAGTGAATTACTGAAGATAAATGGTTTTGGTTTAGAGGAGCTAAGTTTGAGCCCCAGACATGCATGGAATGGAGTGCTAAAAAACGGGATCATGCTGAAGCTAGGAAGAGAAGATAAAATGTCGAGGATACAAAGGTTTATAAACGTATATCCGACACTGATTAAACAAGATAAAGATGTTGCTAAGGTAGATTTGCGCTACGACACCGGATTAGCCGTGGGTTGGATTACGCACACAAGAGAGCTAGTAAATAATGACCAAGAATCAAGATAGAAACCTGATCGTTGGATTGGACATAGGAACGTCAAAAGTTGCTGTGATTATAGGTGAAGTGCTGCCCGATGGTGAAATCAGTGTTGTCGGTTTAGGGACCCATCAATCTAGAGGCATGGATAAAGGTGGTGTGAATGATCTTGACTCCATTGTCCGCAGCGTTCAGCGAGCACTAGATCAGGCTGAACTGATGGCTGATTGTCAGGTTTCGTCTGTCTACTTAGGCATCTCAGGAAAGCATATAGCATGCCAGAATGAAAATGGCATGGTGTCGATCAATGATGAAGAAGTCACTCAGGACGATGTGGATAACGTTATACATACAGCACGTTCGGTGAAGATACCGACAGAGCGTCGTATTTTGCATGTGTTACCACAAGAGTATGCTATCGATGTTCAGGATAGTATTAAGAGTCCTATCGGCATGTGCGGTATGCGTATGGAAGCTAAAGTCCATATTGTTACTTGTGCCAATGATATGGCAAAAAATATTACCAAAAGTGTCGAGCGTTGTGGTCTAAAAGTTGATGATCTTGTGTTCTCAGCCATTGCTTCAGCTGATTCGGTATTAACCAATGATGAGAAAGATCTTGGGGTTTGTTTAGTCGATATAGGCGGTGGAACAACCGATATCACGATATATACCAATGGTGCGTTAAGGCATTGTGCGGTTATTCCAGTTGCAGGTAATCAGGTTACCAACGATATCGCTAAAATTTTCCGTACGCCTCTGGCTCATGCTGAGCAGATAAAAGTTCAATATGCTAGCGCTCGTAGCGCAATGGTCAGTCGTGAAGATAATATAGAGGTTCCTTCTGTAGGGGGGCGTCCGTCTCGAACTATGTCGAGACATACGTTGGCGGAAGTGGTTGAGCCGAGGTATCAAGAATTGTTTGAATTAGTGTTGAAAGAATTACGTGACTCGGGTTTAGAGGATCAGGTCGCTGCTGGTATCGTCCTCACTGGTGGAACATCTTCCATTGAGGGGGCTGTGGATTTGGCTGAAGCCACGTTCGGTATGCCAGTAAGAGTAGCAACGCCATTACCGATTAAAGGTTTATTCGAATATGTGGATCAGCCCATATATTCGACGGGTATCGGCTTGTTACACTATGGAGCAAGAAGATTGTTCGAACGTCAGTTTGAGCGTCCGGAACGACAAGGAGTAACCAGTCTTTGGAATCGGGTTCAAAGTTGGTTTAAAGGTGAGTTTTAATACCAAATAAGTACATTAACTGGGCTTTTTATTTGGTATATCATATAACGCAGGCAAAAGGGAGAGCAGACCATGTTTGAGATCATGGAGAATCATACAGATGAAGCGGTGATCAAGGTTATTGGTGTTGGTGGTGGCGGCGGAAACGCAGTAGAGCATATGGTAAAGCATAACATCGAAGGTGTTGAGTTTATTGCTACTAACACGGATGCTCAGGCACTGAGAAAATCGGCAGCAGGTACAACCATTCAATTAGGGCGCGATGTCACTAAGGGCTTAGGTGCAGGAGCGGATCCAGAAATAGGCCGTTTGGCTGCAGAAGAAGACAGAGAAAATATCAGAAATGCTATCAAGGGTTCTGACATGATCTTCATTGCTGCGGGTATGGGCGGTGGAACGGGAACCGGAGCTGCACCTGTTGTTGCAGAAATAGCCAAAGAAGAAGGAATATTAACGGTTGCGGTAGTGACTAAACCATTTCCGTTCGAAGGCAAGAAGCGTATGGCTTATGCCGAACAAGGTATAGAAGCACTCGCTGAACACGTGGATTCATTGATCACTATCCCTAATGACAAATTACTTAAGGTTTTGGGCCGTGGCACATCTCTATTAGATGCATTTGCTGCGGCAAACAATGTGCTTCTTGGTGCTGTTCAAGGTATTGCTGAGCTTATCACTCGCCCAGGCTTGATTAACGTCGATTTCGCAGATGTTAAAACTGTAATGTCAGAGATGGGTAATGCCATGATGGGTACCGGCGTTGCCAGTGGAGAAGATCGTGCAGAAGAAGCCGCCGAAGCCGCTGTCGCCAGTCCATTGCTGGAAGATATCGATCTGGCTGGTGCTCGTGGTGTATTGGTAAACATCACAGCGGGTATGGATATGAGCATAGAAGAGTTTGAAACCGTAGGTAACCATGTCAAAGCTTATGCTTCAGATAATGCTACTGTAGTTGTTGGTGCGGTTATCGATCCAGAAATGAGTAATGAGTTACGTGTGACAGTGGTTGCAACGGGCATAGGCGCTGAGAAAAAGCCTGATATTCAACTGGTCACTAAACCCACTCCTCGCCCAGAATCAGTTTTGACACCGGAAGCTCGAAGTGAGCCTCAAGGTGAAGAGCTTGCCCAACCTGTAATTGGCGGCAATGCGGCTCCTGTAGTACAGACGGCACCGAGCCCCGCAGCAAAAAATGAAACTGACTACTTAGATATTCCCGCTTTTTTACGTAAGCAGGCTGATTAGGATATTGATATAAGAGTGGCAATCATTAAATTATACTGCATGTTTTTACAGGTGGATTTTGGTTAATTTGCAAAGATATGTTAGTATATCCGACCTGCCACGCCTGTATTTCATGATAAATTGGCTAGGTTGATCGTTTTTTTGTATAGATAGGTAAGAGGCTATGATTTTTCAAAGAACTGTTAAACAAATGGTAAAAACCATCGGAGTCGGCTTGCATTCCGGCAATAAGGTGACTTTGAGCATCAAGCCTGCGCCAATAAATTCAGGTATCGTCCTCGTGCGAACAGACTTGGAGCCTGCAGTGTCTATTCCTGCAAAGGCAGAACTTGTCCGTGAAACTACGATGTGTACGGTATTAGTCAATGATGATGGTGTCCGTATATCAACGATTGAGCACCTTTTTGCAGCGCTTGCAGGACTCGGTATTGATAATGCGATCATTGAAGTTGATTCACCTGAGATCCCAATTATGGATGGCAGTGCCAGTCCATTTGTTTTCTTATTGCAATCAGTAGGAATTCAAGAGCAAACCGCGCCAAAGAAATATTTAAGGATTAAGAAAAAAATACGTGTCGAAGACGGTGATAAATGGGTGGAGTTAAAACCTTATAAAGGCTTTAGGGTTGATTTTGCTATCGACTTTGATCATCCAGAAATTGCGCGAAGTCAGCAGCATATAGTGATGGACTTTTCATCTTCCGCTTTTATTCGCGATATTAGTCGGGCAAGGACCTTCGGGTTTATGCGTGATATTGAGTATTTGCGTGCTAATAATTTAGCGTTAGGTGGCAGCATGGAGAATGCCGTGGTGCTTGACGAATATAAAGTTCTCAATCCCAATGGCCTCCGTTATGAGGATGAGTTTGTTAAGCACAAAATGTTAGATGCATTTGGTGATTTATATGTTGTAGGCCATGCCATAGTTGGTGAGTTTCGTGCATACAAAACTGGGCATGCGTTAAATAATCAACTGGTACGTGCTTTATTGGCTCAGCAGGATGCCTGGGAGTTAGTCAGCTTCGATAGAGAAGACGAAGTGCCAGTGAGTTTTTCGGTCCCTAGTGGCGCAGTATTTGCCTGATAGTAAATTAAGATTTTTTTGAACGGTTGGCTAAAGCAGCCAGCCGTTTTAGTTTTACCCCCAAAGACCCTCCTGTATGTTCAGCTAATGCCTCTATGTGTTGTGCAGCTGCTTTACTGATTTTGTTGTTATTTATTTTGGGTTTTGTTGCATACAAAAACAGACTCGGGTTGACTTTAACTTCGATAGCGGACAGCATGGGTAACGTTTCGGCTTGAAGCTGTTGTAAAATTTTTGATTTTTGGAAGTTTATTCTTGCGGCCCATGCAGCCGTGGTCGTTTCAATAACTAGAACACCCTGACGGAGATTGGCAACCTTGAGTTGCTGTGACACTGGACCAATCAGTACTTGTTTGACGTAATGATTCAAGTGCAACAGAAGTTCTGCTTTTTCAGCTATATCGGGGAAACTCCCTTGCTGATGCAGTAATTGGCTTAGATCCTTAGGGGGATTTTTCATATGATAATAAAATGGCTTAATTAGGCTATGAGTGTAACAGTTTTTATTCAAGGTCGAAATGGTGCCACAAGATGGCAGCCTGGCAAACGTTGGCTACTATTGCCTGCATTGCTGATCGCAGCTGGAACAGGCCTGTATCAGCACAATGCCAAACAAATTCAGCAACAGCAGACTAATATCGATAATGAGCGTGTTGTTCGTGAACAGCAAAAAAATGAGCTTGCCGAACTTAAAGGGGCTACTGAGTCGCAATTAGCCATGTTGGTCACTCATGTTGCGCGAATGCAAGCTAAAGTGGCACGCCTCGAAGCTCTTGGTCTACAAATCGCTAAGAATAATCAATTAGAAAATCAGTTTGATTTCTCTTCCGAAGTCGGTGTCGGGGGCCAGAGTGATTTGGGTGCCAACATCGAACTCGACCAACTTATTCTTGATATGGATAAGTTAGTGTCACGAATAGATAATAATGTTCAACTTTCAATACTTGAAACTGTCTCATCTAATCTCCATATAGATGAAGAGCGTTATATATCTGGGCGTCCCATCCTTAAAGGTTGGTTATCGTCGCCCTACGGTTTACGAAATGACCCTTTTAATGGTCGAAGAGGGATACATAAAGGTATCGACTTCGCTGGTAAAGAGGGTTCCAAGGTGGTTGCAACTGCAGCAGGAGTGATCACTTGGGCAGGAACAATGTTTGGATATGGCGAGTTGATAGAGATAGACCATGGTAATGGTCTGCGAACTCGCTATGGACATAATAAATCTCTGTTAGTAACTGTGGGTGATGTTGTCGCTAAAGGCGAAGGTATTGCGCTATTGGGGAGTACGGGTCGTTCGACTGGACCCCATGTGCATTACGAAGTGTTGCGGGGTGGGCAACAGATAGATCCACAAAAGTTTGTCTACCGCAAAGCAAGTTAACTTAATAATCGGCTTTCAGACTCGACAGGGGCTAGGCCAATAACATAAAAAGTGGTTCAGATGTTTGGTAAAATACTGACAAAATTATTTGGTAGTCGTAACGATCGCACACTTAAGTCTCTTAGCAAAATTGTCATTGAGATTAATGCTTTTGAAGAAGACTATGAGAAGTTAACTGATGATGATTTAAAGGGGAAAACCTCGACTTTTCGTGAGCGTTTAGATAAGGGGGAAGCATTAGATGATGTTCTACCCGAAGCGTTCGCTGTTGTTCGCGAAGCATCTAAGCGTGTTTTTGATATGCGCCATTTCGATGTCCAGATGATCGGAGGCATGGTTCTAGACAGTAATCGTATAGCAGAGATGCGTACTGGTGAAGGTAAAACCTTGACGGCGACACTGCCAGCTTATTTGAATGGATTAACCGGTAAAGGTGTACATATCATTACGGTTAACGATTATCTCGCTCGTCGTGATGCCGAAAATAACCGCCCACTTTTTGAATTTTTAGGCTTAACCGTTGGTATTAACGTCGCAGGCCTTGGTCAGCAAGAAAAGAAAGATGCTTATAGCTCAGACATTACTTATGGCACCAATAATGAGTTTGGCTTCGACTACCTGCGTGACAATATGGCGTTTTCACCTCAAGAAAGGGTTCAACGTCCACTTCACTATGCCTTGATTGATGAAGTTGACTCAATTCTTATCGATGAAGCAAGAACGCCGCTGATCATCTCAGGTGCAGCAGAAGATAGTTCGTCTCTATATACTAAGATCAACAGGCTAATTCCACTGCTTGTCCGTCAGGATAAAGAAGATACAGAAGAAGTGATCGGCGATGGAGATTATTCTATCGACGAGAAAGCGAAACAAGTACATATGACTGAGCGTGGTCAGGAGAAGGTTGAAGTCCTGCTTACCGAGCAAGGTATGTTAGCCGAAGGCGACTCTCTCTATTCGGCGGTTAATATTTCATTAGTGCATCATGTTAATGCCGCTCTTCGTGCTCATACACTGTTCGAAAGAGATGTAGACTATATTGTTCAGGACAATGAAGTGGTCATTGTCGATGAGCACACTGGGCGTACCATGCCGGGCCGGCGCTGGTCGGAAGGTCTTCATCAGGCAGTTGAAGCCAAAGAAGGCGTCAATATACAGAATGAAAACCAGACCTTGGCTTCGATTACGTTCCAGAATTTCTTCCGTCAGTATGAAAAGCTGGCAGGAATGACAGGTACCGCCGATACCGAAGCGTTCGAGTTTCAACAAATTTATGGTCTTGATACGGTTGTGATTCCAACCAACCAACCTATGGTTCGAAAAGACAATGCAGACTTGGTTTATCTGACACCAGATGAAAAGTATGCGGCAATAGTCGAAGATATTCAGAGTTGTCGAGAACGTGGGCAGCCAGTTCTTGTGGGTACTGTGTCAATCGAACAATCTGAACTCTTGGCAGGCTTGATGCAGAAAGAGAAAATTCCCCATGAAGTCCTGAATGCCAAGTTCCATGAGCGTGAAGCCGACATTGTTGCTCAAGCGGGAAGGAAGGGAGCTGTTACCATCGCCACCAATATGGCGGGTCGTGGTACCGATATCGTTCTTGGTGGTAACTGGACGATGGAGATCGAGGCTATTGATAATCCAACTATTGAACAAAAAGCTAAGATCAAGGCTGATTGGCAGGTTCGCCATGACGAAGTTGTTAATGCCGGTGGATTGCATATCTTAGGTACCGAGCGTCATGAGTCACGTCGCATCGATAATCAACTGCGTGGGCGTTCGGGTCGACAAGGTGATGCTGGATCTTCGCGTTTTTATCTTTCAATGGAAGATAGCTTAATGCGTATATTTGCTTCCGAGCGTGTTTCCTCGATGATGAAGAAACTAGGCATGGAGGAAGGTGAAGCTATTGAACACCCTTGGGTATCACGGGCTATTGAAAATGCTCAACGTAAAGTAGAAGCCAGAAACTTCGATATCCGTAAGCAATTACTTGAGTATGATGATGTAGCTAATGATCAACGCCAGGTCGTTTATACTCAGCGTAATGAATTGATGGATGCTGAAGATATTCAGGATACGATTGTTAACATTCAAGCCGATGTAGTAAATGGTCTTATTGATCTGTATGTTCCGCCTCAATCATTAGAAGAATTGTGGGATGTGCCAGCTCTTGAAAAGCGTCTTGAGCAAGAATACGCGATTAAAATGCCAGTGCAGGAGTGGTTGGATAAGGAAGACGACCTTCATGAGGAGACACTTCGTGAACGTATAGTAGATACATGGGTCAAATCATATCAAGCCAAAGAAGAAATGGTTGGTGCACAGGTTTTACGTCAATTTGAGAAAGCAGTCATGCTGCAAACTCTAGATGGACTCTGGAAAGAGCATTTGGCAGCAATGGATCATCTGCGTCAAGGTATCCACCTTCGTGGCTATGCGCAGAAAAACCCTAAGCAGGAATATAAGCGTGAGTCTTTTGAGATGTTCCAACAAATGTTAGAGTCATTGAAGCATGACGTAATAAGTGTCATGTCAAAAGTTCAAGTACAGGCACAATCTGATGTCGAAGAAATGGAAAATCGTCGACGTCAAGAAGAAGCCAAGATCCAGAGAAACTATCAGCATGCTGCAGCAGAAGCGTTAGTGGGAGCAGAAGAAGCCCAAGCATTAGTAGCACATACTCCGACGGTACGAGAAGGAGCCAAGGTGGGTCGCAATGATCCTTGCCCATGCGGCTCAGGCCGAAAGTACAAGGTATGCCATGGAAAACTTACTTAGTACGAGCAAGATATAAATCATATTTTTGAAAGCCATTCATTTCGAATGGCCTTTTTATTGTAACGGATTTATTGATAACTAGACTGGCTTCAAATTACATTGAATAGTTAATGCGCTAAAATACACATTTTGTGGATAAATATGGGAGTAAGCAGTGGTTTAAATGTGACTATTAGAAAAGATCTCAAAAAGATCGTTTTTATTCATAAAACCGCTTGCGATCATTCTAATATTCCCTATAATGCGCATCCACTGACACGGTGAATCTGTACTACTAAACAATAAGTTAAGTAAGGCGCAGACGAGTCAAGGCAACAAGTTAGCTAAGTTTTATAATCTTTTTTAAGTTGTTTAAAATACTTAAGAATATTTTTAAAAAGCTCTTGACGCCACCCAAGGAAAGCGTAAAATACGCCTCCCAAGCCAATGACCTAGCGTCTAACGGCTGCATCTGCAAGATTGATGCAACGCTCTTTAACAATTTATCAAGTAATCTGTGTGGGCACTCACAGGTGTTGAGTTATTCGAAATTGCTTCATTCTTTC
>JBAHZX010000122.1:0-10411 GCA_037132815.1 Shewanella sp. | reverse complement strand
CTTAACCACTACATATCCACTGTATGATTAACTCCATCATACAGTGTCACACATTCCTGTAATAGCTTATGAAAAAGGGTCACCCCTCTAAAACCAGCCACCTCTATATCGGATAAAGACACAGAGGCAATAATTGTGCCTAGCCACCAGCACATGGATCGATGACATCTGCGAGGGTCAATCAACTTTCGGCTAAGGTTAATTTGAGCTCGACAGCTCCGCAGTGACAGCTTGCCTTTAATTGATGGGTAACCTGCATAGCCCCTTACATGTCATCACGTAGGTCTATCCTTAAGGCTTCTTGGCTTCCAAAACTGAAGCGGAGACCGCCTCACCATAATAGCCCTGGTGCTTATGATATCGATCTTTTAATGCGTTTACATCTCCTTTAAAGCGCGGATCTTGAGGCCTTTCATGTTCATTAATATAGGCAGCCACATCCCAAGCTTCTTGATTAGATAACTGAAGTGCTTTGGCAAATGGCATGTTCTCATAAATAAAATAGGCGGCAGTATTGACCCTGTGCATACCTGCTCCCCAGTTAAAGCTGTTCTCACCCCATAATGGAGGCAAAGAATAGACGCCAGCCATCTCTAATCCTTGACCATTATCACCGTGACAGGCCTGACAATGGTTCACATACACAAGCTTACCTCTTTCAGGAGAATAGGCTAACTTGGGCTTATCGATGGAGGGAAAGCCTCTGCCGGCTAGATTAGCTCTTTGATCGACCGTTAATGCCTTCTTGATCACCTCAGGAACAGGAAAGTCGGCTCGCTTACCTCCTTTTACCAGCTCCTCGTCACTCAGCTCTGGCACGGCTCCCACTACTTGATATTTATCCATCAAGCCACTCATAGCTAACCAATATGAATAGGCAGATAATGCAACGAGTTCAGGGCTTAACTTAGCAGGAGCGACACCATTCATAGAGTATGTGAAACACCCTTGAAGTCGCTCCTCATAACTGTTTACCTTATCATTTTTCTTACGATATACAGGATAAGCAAAATAGGCCGCCCAGAGAGGCGATGCATTGGCCTGTTGACCTGCATTCATGTGACAATTTGAACAATTAAGCACATTACCAACCTGCTTACCCGTCAACTGCTGTGTATCAACGAAGAGCTTATAACCCAGACGAACCTTATCGCCAAATGTTCCCTCAGGGATAGAAGCTAAACTTCTCGGTTTTAAATATCCCTCAGTCGCTTGCTTCGGCACTGAATCCAGCTCAGCTTGCTTATCTTGCATTTCATTTTGAGCAAAAGATGCATAGGACAATAAAGCAGAAAATATGACCGTTAGCCTAACTGAGACCACTAAAGTTTTTTTTAAAAAATTCATGAGTGACTCCCTATTTGAATGTGGCAAAGTATTGCGATAAGGCATCGATCTCGCTCACTGTGAGCTTGGCTGCTATACTGCCCATAACCCCGTCAACATCCCCTTTGCGTGAACCCGTTTGCCAAGCAAGTAGTTGGATTTTTAGATAATTAGCTTGTTGGCCCGCCAGACGTGGGAACAGACCGCCACCCACCCCAGAAGGGCCATGGCAAGTAACACATGCCGGGATTATCCTCGTCCAATCTCCCTGATACACAAGACGCTCGATAGGATCGTCATAGCTGGCTTTCTCACCACGTAGATGAATAGAAACATCAGCCACAGTTTGAGATGAGAAATATCTGGAAACCTGATCGATAGCCTCCCCTTGAACTAACATCGCCATGGGTCCCATGATCGGATTTTGCCGTTGTCCAGTTTGGAAAAATTTGATCTGCTGTTGAATATATTTGGCGGAAAGGCCTGCGAGTCTAGGCCCGACAGGATCAATGCCTTGTCCTTGCTGACCATGACAACTCGCACACAGCTGAGCCGAAGCTGGCATAGGTGCAACTTCAGCTGCAACTCCTGTCACAATGCTGGCCAAAACCAAACCACTTAGCAATAACCAAGCTCTAAAGCTAAAAAAGTATCTCATGTTAATACTCCGATTAAAGTATAATTTTAATCATAGAACTATTTCACACTTTCAGATATAAATAGATCTGGATCTCATTAATCTTCAGTTTAATACATACCACATAAATAATGAGATGGAGAGTTTATTTTCTAGCCATCATCGTTATTATCAGTTTATCTTGCTCAAAATATTGGATAGCACTTAACTGGCTATCCAAGCTAATAACAGATTATATTTCCCATAAAAAAGCCCCATCACAAGACAGGGCAATCGAATTCGAACTTTATAAATTTACAGCCTTACAGCCAGCACAAGATAAAGTCTACTTCTTTGGACGTACGCCTAAGGTATGACAGATAGCATAGGTCAATTCGGCACGATTCAAAGTATAAAAATGGAAGTCTTTAACGCCTTCTCGTGAGAGTACTTTAACCATGTCGATGGCTACATTAGCCCCCACCATCTGCCGAGTCGCAGGATCATCATCTAAACCTTCAAATTGTTTGTGTAACCAAGTGGGAATAGAGACGTTAGTCATACCAGCAAAACGTTTAAGCTGCTTAAAGTTAGTCACTGGCAGTATGCCTGGAATAATTTCAACATCGATACCAGCGGCAACACAGCGATCACGAAATCTGAGGTAGGACTCGACATCGAAGAAGAACTGAGTGATGGCACGGTTTGCTCCAGCATCTATCTTCTTTTTAAGATTGATCAAGTCTGCCTGAGCGTTAGTGGCATCTGGGTGAACTTCAGGATAAGCCGCTACTGAGATATCAAAATCGGCGACAGAGCGTAATAGACGTACCAAGTCATTAGCAAAGCGGGTCGGCTTAGCGCTGCCATCAGGTAGATCCCCACGTAGCGCAACAATGTCTCTGATACCTGAGTTCCAATAGTGTTTAGCAAGTTCTTTGAGCTCTTCATCGCTGGCATCGACTAAGGTTAAATGAGGCGCGGCAACTAGGTTTGTTTCTCTTTGAATTCGTTCAATAACACCATGTGTGCGATCACGAACACCAGAGTTTGCACCGTAAGTTACAGAAACAAATTTAGGCTTCAATGGCTCCAGACGACGAATAGAATTCCAGAGGATCTTTTCCATCTCAGGTGATGCAGGGGGGAAAAATTCGAAAGAAACATTAATATCACCCTTAAGCTCAGCCAAGCTTTGATTTAGTGATGTTGAATGTTGTGCATGATGAAAAGCCATTCCTATTCCCTCTACTGCTCTAGTTAACTATTTTAACGTGACTATTAATAATAAATTGAGATAAATGCATATAAAACCCAAAAACGTTTAGACGTTTAGACGTCTAGATATCCATATTAGTGAAACTGAGTTTGAAGTCAATAGTAAATAGAGTACTAAATGCAAATTAAAGATCAAATTTGAGCAACGCGAACGAACTTGAAACAAAACGACTTTATTACTCTTGCACAAGATCCCGGCAGATCTGCGCCAAATCAGACTGCACCGCAGCGGCCGTCACTTCACGGCCAGCCCCTGGCCCCCTGATGATCAAAGGGTTATTCTGATAAAAGGCACTGCGTATAACAAAAACATTATCACCTGGGGTTAGATTTGCGTAGGCATGCTGCGTGTCGACCCATTCCATACCAACAGCAGCCTTCAGCCGACCATCGACAACATCGAGTCCTGCAACATATCTCAACACCTTATTTTGCTCTGCAGCAGCCTGAAACTGCTGCAACATTTCTCCATCGAGTTCTGAAATCCGCACTAGAAATTGATCTAAAGGAATAGCGGCTAAGTCTGCAGGCACTAATGAATTAAGTTCAATATCTTCCAGATCGATCTCGTGGCCAATTTCACGGGCTAGGATCAACAATTTACGCTGCATATCCCGACCAGACAGATCATCACGGGGATCAGGTTCGGTAATACCTAAGCCTTTAGCCTCTAATATAAGTTCTGAAAATGACTTCTTAGTATCATACTTCTCGAATAACCAGCACAAAGTGCCAGAGAAAATGCCACCCACGGCTTCGACTCTATCACCACTATTGCATAGATCATTTAATGCGTGTTGTACGGGTAACCCTGCACCACAACTCGCGTTGTAGCGCCAAAACAGCCTGCGATTACCCAGCTGTAATTTAAGCTCTCGATAAAAATCTAAAGGCCCAGAACCTGCTAGTTTGTTAGCGCTGACCACATGGATACCGCGTGAGAAAAACTCAGGATATTGCAGCGTTAAATCGATGCTAGCACTGATATCCAAAGCAATAAGCTCGTCACATTTGAGCGCTTGCAGCTGCTCAAACATATGTTCATAGAGCCAAGGGGTAGCTTGTTGCTCAAATTCCTGTTCCCACCGTTCGAGTTCTATTCCTTCCTCTTTTAACAACGCCTTCTTAGAACTGAATAATCCTACTAATTCAACACTAGCTTCTAGCTCTTTATTGAGTGCAACTCGAGCTCGACTGAATAGATCCACCCAAGCTTCACCAATATTACCCACACCGAACAGGAGCACCCCGATACGTTTACGTGGGCCAGCACAACGACGATGTACTTTCTGAGTCAGTAGATTAACTTGAGAAGTGGGCACTAAAGTCACCAGACTCAAATCATCTTTAAACAGTGGTTTTGCATCCCGGTTTAACAGACGAGCAAAGCCACGGCGATAAAGCCCTGCATCAGCGCTGACCAATGCGACCAAACCAAGATCTTGTCGCAGATGTAAATCAGCAACCCCCAGTCCATCTGTTGCTAAAATGGCTTGAACTTGTTTTCGATTCTCATGCGTAAAGGCCAACTCGACTCGATTGTGAGCCCGCTGCCAATGAACAAGCGGAACCAAACCGGCTCCTTCCAATAGCTCAGCGATATGAGCAATATCGCTACTCACTCTGAAGCTAAATAGGGAAACGCTGGCCAGATTAGTCACCACTGGTGCACTGGCTTGAGTGCTCTTTGGCGCAATCAAGGTAAAATCGGTATGGGAAGCATAACTAGAACGAACAGCCAGACTCACTTGCGTATCGAATAGTGGCTGTAAGGAACGGTTATGCAGTACCGGAGAGCCTAGATGCGCTAAACGATTAGCCTCATCTAACGAGAGACTCTTGAGTAATTTGGCATCGTTAATCTTATTTGGATCTGCGTTGAATACACCTTCTACATCGGTCCAAATGGTGACACGTTTGATATCGGCTAAGCTGGCAATCAAGGTCGCACTGTAATCTGAGCCGTTGCGGCCAAGTAACAAGGTCTCTCCACGGCTGTTAGCACAGATAAATCCAGTGATAACTAACCTTTCGTTAGGATGGTCATCGACAGTTTTCTGAACTCGTGCACGGGACTCGGCGAGTCTTATTTGCGGAATGCCTCCTTCATCGGCCAATAGCAAACGTCTAGCATCGATATCCGATGCGGCAACGCCGGACTCCCTAAGTAAGGCAGCTAAAAGACGAGCAGACCAACGCTCACCAAAACTCACCACTTCACTTCTTTTATATTCGTTTAACACCTCTAAAGAAAACAAGCTAATAAGCTGATACTTATCAATAGACAAGCGCTCTCTTAAACTTCTCGCCTGTTCATTAGAGAGCAGCTGTTCGATCAAGTTTTGTTGAAAACTTATCAATACCTGTAACTCTTCTTGCCATAGTTGACCGGTATCTTTTAGTTCTAATATTTTATATAGAAAATTAGTGCTTTTACCTGCGGCCGACACTACCACAAGATCATCACTGTTACCGTGAGTGAGAAGAATATGCGCAACCCGACGATAACAATCAGCATCCGCTAAACTAGAACCACCAAATTTGTGCAAATGACAGCGTGCCATTTTTTACTCCTATAATACCGATTAACGGCTAGCTGCAGATGCGGCAGTGAGTCCCGCTTCTATATCGGCAACTAAATCATCGGCATCTTCGATACCGACAGAAAGACGGATAAGGGTTTCTTTGACCCCAGCTTCAGCCCGAGCCTCAGGCTCCATAGCTCTATGGGTCATTGTCGCAGGAACTGCAACTAAACTCTCGACCCCACCTAAGCTTTCTGCGAGAGAGAATACAGAAAGCTTATCAAGAAACGCGACCAGTTCAGCTTCTCCACCTTTGAGCTCGAAACTCAACATGGCCCCGAAGCCTTTTTGCTGTTTCGCCGCAATCTCATGACCCGGATGATCACTAAGACCTGGATAGTAGATCTTGTCGACCGCCTCGCTGGCCATTAATACCGCTAACACCCTTTGGGCATTGGCTTGATGCTCACGAATACGCACCGCAAGAGTACGAATACCGCGTAGGGTCAAGTAACTATCAAACGCTGATCCTGTTAGGCCTAAGGTATTAGACCACCAATGCAATAACTCACCGAGTTCGGCATCTTTGGCGACGACGGCACCACCGACAACATCACTGTGACCATTGATGTATTTAGTGGTCGAGTGAATAACAATATCAGCACCGAGTAGTAGTGGTTGCTGTAAAATTGGCGACAAAAAAGTATTATCGACCACCAGTAATGCACCAACCAACTTACTTGCCTTGGCAATCACTTGAATATCGACAACACGCAACAAGGGATTAGACGGAGTTTCCAGCCAGACCATCTTAGGTTTTTGAGCAATAGCAGCTTCGAGTGCGGCACTGTCAGTCTGATCGACAACAGCCAGCTTAAAGGCCCCCCTCTTGGCTAAGTGAGTAAATAGTCGGTAACAGCCTCCATAACAATCATGAGGAACAACAAGTAAGTCATCAGGGCCAAGTAAACTCGTCACTAATGTGACTGCTGCCATGCCAGTACACGTAACGACACCAGTGACCCCCCTTTCCAAACTGGCGATGGCATCACCGAGAATAGAGCGAGTCGGGTTGCCCGAACGGCTATAGTCATACTCTCTAGGATTCTTATGCCCATCGAAGGAATAGTTAGTCGTTAAATAAATGGGCGGCACCACAGCACCATGTTGGGTATCAGATTCAATCCCGTGACGTACTGCGATTGTGGCTAATTTACGTTCTGTCATCTACTACTCCTAAACTGTTTACTGAACATCGGCCCCGCAACAATAATTGAGCAAGAGATGTCTGGACGTCTAAATGTACCTAAGGGAAAGCCTAGCGTCAACTCAATTTAGCCGTTTAGACGTCTGAACATATAGAAATCTATTTGCATTGTCATAAATAAGAGGCAATAATTTGACTGCACAATTTAAAGGGTTAAAATCTGCCCCAAATTTGGATATACAGGTGAGTCAATGACTAAGTGGAATGGCGATTATATCAGCCCATATGCTGAACATGGCAAGAAAAGTGAACAAGTAAAGAAAATTACTGTTTCAATTCCCTTAAAAGTACTTAAGATTCTTACCGATGAGCGCACCCGTCGTCAGGTTAATAACCTACGTCATGCCACCAACAGTGAATTACTTTGTGAAGCATTCTTGCATGCATACACCGGACAGCCTCTGCCTAACGATGATGACTTGTCTAAAGATAAACCAGATACTATCCCATCCGAAGTAAAGCGTTTGATGGATCTGATGGGTATCGAATGGGAAGATGTAGGGTAGACTACTTAAGTCATGGCTCGTCAGTTTCACGGATCACATTCCGATCCGTGCTTGCTACTACAAAGCAGCATTAAGCCTGCCGTATAAACTAGCTGAGGTAAAATCGAGTGATGGGTATAAATATACCGTCAATACTTTAACTATTCACCATAAAATTGAGAGAAAAATGCTGTGCTTTCAATGATAGATCCAACAACCTTGGTCCTAGCTTCAGTGATTATCTTCTGCGGTGCCTTGACCCAGAGCCTTATCGGTTTCGGTTTAGCCATTGTCGCTTCTCCCCTGCTATATATTATCGAACCTGAGCTAGTACCAGCCCCAATTATTATCATGGGGTTCTCTATCTCCTTATTAACTCTATTTAGGGAACGCAGCGCCCTTGAGTTTAATGGATTACAATATGCTCTACTTGGGCGAATACCAGGAGGGTTTCTCGGTACTGGGCTTTTGATATTCGCCCCGCAGCCGATTCTCGGACTGGCCATATCGGCCATCGTTGCAACTGCGGTCATTTTAAGCTTGCTCAAATTTAACTTAACCGTTAACCGCAAGAGTCTGTTTGGCGCAGGTGTGATATCAGGAGTATTTGGCAATATTGCGGCTATCGGCGGCCCACCACTGGCAATACTGCTTTCAGGAAAAGATGCCCGTCAATTTCGTGCCTCACTATCCGCATTTTTTGTCTTTAGTTCGATGATTGCATTGTCTATTTTGGCAATTACGGGTTTACTCAATACCAAACATATATGGTTATCACTGCTGCTTCTGCCATCGGTTATCTTAGGTTATTTGGTGGCTGGAAGGCTCATTGGACACATTGATAAAGATAAAATCCGCAGTGTGACACTTATCTTATGCTCAATTAGTGCAACTTTATTGGCAATAAAATCGTTAATAGAATTATAAACAAGTGCTAAGTGGAAATTGAAAACTCAGAAGTTAATGGCCATAACAAAGCTTTACAACTAATAAATATATTTAGCTGATAATATTGAGTTGAAGACTCGATCATTTTAACATTTTTTTGATCTACATCTTAGTCTATCCCTATTGAGTGTCCTCGACATCCAAAGGGTAAAAAAGTCACCTCGAGTAAAGCTAACGAGTCAACTTGTCTACCTGTTGGTTTAAATACGGTATTATTACTCCATAAAGGGACAAAATGCAGACGTAAGGCTGGCACAAATACTGCTATAAGAAAGGTACTTATTCCCTACGGCAAGTTATATGACGAGTGAAACTACTCACTTTAACAAGTTTAATAAAATATCAGGTGAATTCAGCGGTGCATTCGCCGATTTAGGTACATTTTTACCCTTAGTGCTTGGCCTTATTGCCCTCAACCACTTTTCCCCCCAAGGCATCTTTATGGGTTTTGGGCTGTTTGCGTTATTTACCGCTTTTTATTACAGACGTCCTATCCCAATACAGCCAATGAAAGTAATTTCCGCTTTGGTTATTGCCCAAGGCTTAACGCCAGGTATGCTGCAAGCCAGCGGCATGTTGATGGGCATCATACTACTGTTACTCGCTTTTAGCGGTGCGATTAGCTGGATGGCGAAACAACTCTCTCCAGCAATCAGTATCGGCATACAGCTTGCTATAGGTTTACAACTTATCTGGATGGGCGGACAAATGATGGGCGAAACCTGGTTTATTGGCATATCGGCTTTCGCCGTCCTGTTTGTCAGCCGCTACCTTCCGATACGTTATCTGGCCATGCCCCTAGTGTTAGCCGCTGGCATGTTATGGCAGTTTGCGAATGGTATGGCACCAAGCTTTAATTTAAGCGTCGACACTAGCTGGCAGCTGGGCTGGCCGAGTCTCCACGAGTGGACTTCTGCGGCGGTACTTTTGGTACTACCGCAACTGGCACTGACCTTAACCAATGCGATAATAGCCACTTCAGCCATGGCAAAAGATAAGTTCCCCGACGATAAGATACAGGGTGAGGAGAACTTCACTCCTAAGCGTTTTGCCACGAGTTCAGGCTTGATGAACCTACTCCTTGCCCCTTTCGGAGCAGCAGCTATGTGCCACGGTGCAGGCGGCCTAGCAGTTCAATACCACTTCGGCGCAAGAACCTGGCTAGCACCTACTATATTTGGCAGTACCTGCCTGTTAATCGCCCTTGCTTGGGGGGAAGGGATCGTCGCTATATTATCGTTAATTCCATTAGCCTTACTAGGCAGTCTACTGGCCATTGCCGGTATACAACTGGCATGGTCAAAGCGATTTATCGATGGCAAACCCTTCTGTATTTTCGTTATCCTCTCGACAGCCGCCATCTGCCTACTGGTCAATACCGCGGCGGGGCTAGCAACAGGATTTATTTTAGAGACAATTCGACGACAATGGCATCGGGTCTCCGGTTTAAGACATTAGAAAAATTTAATCTTCATCGTCTTCAAACTCATCGTCACGCACCTCATCGCCGTTTTCATCGATAAAATACGTGCCCCAACCGTCATAGTCGACTTTCTGCTTAGCCGCTAAAGTTAATAAAGCTTCACAAGCCTGATCGAGCAGTTTAACCTTTAGGTTATGCTGTGAGACAGCATCGAAACAATAGATATTAGAGCCATCTTCCAACTCCATCTCTTCGGCATCTGTGACTTCAAAACCTGATTTAAACACATCTACAGCCGCTTTTTCTAGGCGGTCGAAGTTTGTCGATGAAAAGTGATGCTCTATTGTGTACTCGGCATCCGGATGTGAGCCGTCACCAAGAATTGCATCAACTATATCTTGGTTTTCTTGTTTCTGGGCCTTAAGTAAGCGCTCGATTGACATGGATGACTCCCAATAAAAAATCTTGGCAAATTATATACCATAGCTAAGCACATCAACACCCGTGTCCAACTTTTAATCTTGGTACAAAAAAGCCTCCGTC
>JBAHZX010000119.1:0-11123 GCA_037132815.1 Shewanella sp. | reverse complement strand
ATACAGTTAATTAGATACAAATATAGTTGATGGGTCACGGAGCTGAAAATAAATCATCTGTTTGAAGTAATTGCTCTAAAAAATTATAACTTTTTAAGGTAATAAAAACTATTCTTGTGAATTTATCTCATTTTTGAATGAATAAGAATACTTTAACATGTTAAAAAATAGCGATAATAATAAATAACACTGAGTGAAAAGCACAAGTTCACAACGATAAGAGGGTTAGATAAACCCCCATAAGACTAAGTTATAAGGGCTGTTACTGAGGAACGCTAAAGGGCAAGTGCCTTAGACACTTTCTCATAGAGATCTTTTGATAAATCGGGTAAGCCTAAGATGCGTTCTAGCGATGCTTTTATCATAGCCTGCCTCGTTGAATCAAACTTCTTAAATTGAATCATAGGCGTAATGATACGTGCTGCAACTTGTGGGTTAACCTTATTAAGCTTGATGATCGCATCCGTCAAAAAATCATAGCCTTTCCCTTCTATGTGATGAAATTGAAGCAAGTTACCAGCAACGAATGCACCAATTAAGGATTTGACTCTATTAGGATTAGAGTAGCTAAACGACTCATGGTCAATCAAGGCCTCTAAGGTTTCCAAGCAATTTTCATCACCACAAGTTGCATGTAACGTCAGCCATTTATCCATAACCAATGGGTTCAGCTTCCACTTAGATTCATAGTCAGACATAAGCTTAGTTCTTACAGTAGAGGCTTCACCATTCACAGCTTGAAGTGCACCTAGACTGTCAGTCATATTATCTGCCTGATGATACTGAACCTGAGCAAACTTTTGATACTCATCAGAAACTTTTTGAAGTAGTAACAAACAGATATTTTTAAGCGAACGTGCACTAGGAGAGTCTAATCCCGCCAGTTCTCGGTAGCGAGTAACTAACTCATCCTCACAGGCACTGGCTACCTCTCCTATGACATAATCTCGAGCCACTGCCAAAGCATCGAGCTCTACTGATTCGACCTGCTCTATGAGTGAAGAAATACTCGGCAGAGCAAAAATTTCTGCGACTAAGGCTGGATCTAACGTTTCCGACAGCAATACACCTCGATAGGCATCGATAACTCTGGGATCGACATACATGACTTGATCGCGTTGCCACTTAACAACATTTCCCCAAATCGACTGGCTGATCAGAGTTACTGATGCTTCCCAACGAGCGACTTCACTGTTGGCAAATCTCATTAGATGAGCTAATTGTTCGATGGAATAGTCAAATACTAATTTAACCGGAGCTGAGAAATTCTGCAGCAAGGATGGAATTGGTTTCTGGGTGATACCTTCAAAGATAAACTCTTGGCTTGCTAATCTAACATCGAGCACTTGACTCAACATCAACTCTCCCTCACTCGATAACAATTCTAAATCGAAGGGAATATGCAAAGCTTGCTTATGTTTTTGATCGGCTGACTCTGGCGTAAATTGCTCGATAACTAGACGATAACAAGCCTTGCTCTCATCATACTCTTCTGCAACTTTCACTACAGGAGTGCCAGATTGGCTGTACCACAGCTTAAATTGTAGCAGATCAACGCCACTGGCATCTTGCATTGCAGCAACAAAATCATCACAAGTAACCGCCTGACCGTCATGACGTTTAAAGTACAGTAGCATCCCAGCCTGAAATTTCTTCTCACCAAGCAAGGTATGCATCATGCGGATAACCTCGGCGCCTTTGTTGTACACAGTTACCGTATAAAAGTTATTCATTTCGATAACAGAATCAGGGCGTATTGGATGGGCCATAGGACCAGAGTCTTCAGCAAACTGCTGATTTTTTATTACTTTAATAGCATGTATACGGTTAACCGCTCGCGAACCTATATCTGAACTAAATTCTTGATCTCTGAAAACAGTTAACCCCTCTTTGAGACTCAGCTGGAACCAGTCCCTGCATGTCACTCTGTTTCCCGTCCAGTTGTGGAAGTACTCATGTGCTATTACCGCTTCGATTCTGTGGTAATCATCATCAGTAGCTGAAATTGTATCTGCTAAAACATACTGAGTATTGAATACATTGAGCCCTTTGTTCTCCATAGCAGCCATATTGAAAAAATCTACAGCAACAATCATGTAGATATCGAGATCATACTCAAGGTTGAAGCGAGACTCATCCCATGCCATGGATTTCTTCAGTGACTGCATAGCATGGTGAGCTTTATTTAAATTGCCTTTATCGACAAAGACCTGCAAATTTACGGCTCGATTACTACGGGTAATAAATTCATCTTCCAACAGGTCAAAATCTCCAGCAACCAGAGCAAATAAATAAGCAGGTTTAGGAAATGGATCATGCCATTTGACAAAGTGTCTCCCCTTATCAGTCTCTCCTTGCTCTATTAAATTGCCATTACTGAGTAAATAAGGAAAAGCGGCCTTATCGGCTTCTATTCGTACGGTATAAATAGCCAAAACATCGGGTCTATCAAGGAAGTAAGTGATTCGCCTAAAGCCTTCAGCCTCGCACTGAGTACAATATGCCTCATCTGACATGTAGAGACCTTCTAGGCTTGAATTTGCCTCTGGATCTAACTGAGTGGCTATCTCAAGTTCAAACTCATCGAGTTCAACCTCTATGCTCAAGCTCGTTAGTCCTTGATTGTAGCTAACATCTTCGCCATTGATCTTTACCGATAAGAGTTTCATCTTATCACCATCGAGTAATAAGCATGCCGATTGTTTATTTCGTCTAATGACCTGACTTTTAGCGATCACTTGGGTGTCTTTGCCCGCTAAGGTAAAGCTCAAATCCAAATGGGTAATGATAAACTTGGGTTCAGTATAGTCTTTTAGGTATTTTGCTTGTACTTGTGTCATAAGTGAACCTTGAATCCTTTTGAAAGATTATGTCATCATAAGTTAAACAATAAATATAAAAAAACGCGCCTTAGCGCGTTTTTCAAAGTCATAATAATTTAGTGTAATTCGTTTTTTGCAAGCCTTTCGCTGTCAACAAGATCCAATGTAATATAGACAGTTTCATCGAGGAAGGCATCAGGGATGTTAACTTCGTCTTCATCTGACTTAGCCTCATTATCATCAATATTGGTCTCATCTTCATCGTCCAAGGTTTTGACGATGTCTAAACCTTGTTTAACACGACGTTCGTTGAGTCTCACAAGCTGTTTCTTGTCATTGTCTTCACGCTCAGCAATACGTTCGCTCTCAACTAATGACACTGTAGTTTCATTGTGATGCAGCTTGAATTTAGCAATATCTTGGTTAATATAACCAAACTCTACATCGCTTTTTATACGCTCTAAGTGTTTAGAATCCAAGTTAGTCACCAAATTAGGATTAATGTATCCTAGAGTGCCGTATTGAGCCACAGGCACCTTGTCCCAAGGCAATGCATTTTCTTCTTCGGCCTCACCGTACTCACCTGGCTCTAATGCGCTCGGGAAAGAAATATCAGGTGTCACACCTTTAAGTTGAGTGCTACCACCATTGATGCGGTAGAACTTAGCAATAGTGTATTGCACGTGGCCGAGAGGTTTATCATACATGTCATAGATTCGGCCTAGGCTCTTGTGTTGCTGTACTGTCCCTTTACCAAATGTAGACTCACCTACAATTAGTGCACGATCGTAATCTTGCAATGCCGCAGCAAAAATTTCAGATGCCGATGCACTATATCTGTCCACCATTACCGTTAATGGACCTGTATAACTACTGCGGCCATCATTGTCTCTATTTTGTGAAACCTTACCGCTAGCATCTCGTATCTGAACTACAGGTCCTTGCTCAATAAATAATCCAGTCAACAATGTGGCTTCAGTTAATGCTCCACCGCCATTACCACGAAGGTCAATGATGATGCCTTCAACTTGGGCTTTCTTGAGTTTAACGAGCTCTTTAGATACATCTTTGGATAAATTCATATAGAAACCAGGGATCTGAATAACGCCAACTTTACGGTTGGCATAGAGACCATTATCCGGCTCTATCACTTCAGAGGTTGCCGCTCTGTCTTCAAGACGTATTTTATCTCTAACGATGACAATTTCAAAAGATTTCGCAGAAGACCCCCCTTTTTTAGGTAAGATTTGCAACACAACTTTACTGCCTTTAGGTCCCTTTATCAATTCAACCACATCATCTAATCGCCATCCAATCACATCGACGATGTCCTTATTTCCTTGACCTACACCAATAATTCTATCTTCCAGAAATAATTTTTCACTGGTCGCCGCTGGGCCACCAGCTACAAGACTCTTAATAACGGTATAGTCATCATCCATCTGCAGTACGGCACCGATCCCCTCAAGGCTCAGATTCATCTCCATCTGAAAACGTTCGGCATTGCGCGGAGAAAGGTAACTAGTGTGTGGTTCGACGGTACGAGAGAAGGCATTCATCACGCCTTGGAATACATCTTCACTCTTAGTCTGGCTTAAGCGTTTTATTGCATTGTTATAGCGTTTTTCAAGAACAGGAACGATTTCATCCCATGTCTTACCTGTTAATTTAAGGTTTAAGGCATCATATTTGACTCGCTGACGCCAAAGTTCATTCACTTCAGTTTCATTTTTAGGCCAAGATGCATCTTCGCGATCATATTGATATTCGTCATTAGGGACTGAAAAATCCATTTCCTTATCTAATAACGTGAGTGCATAGGCAAAACGGTCATAACGTCTTTTCCCAACCTGTTCGAACATTTTATAGGCTGGTGTTAAGTCACCACTTTTAAGCATGTCATCAAACTGTTTCGAATAGAGTTTAAAACTGTCTACATCACTCTGAAGCAGTACATTACGTCTATAATCGAGTTGTTTCAGATATCGTTTAAATATTTGCTCGGAAAAAGCATCATCCAACTCAAATCTGTGATAGTGAGAACGAGTAAATAGACCCGTCACGCGCTTGCTCGCAACTTTGTGTTGCGGCTCCTGCGTTAAAGTGGGTAACTCACTGAATGGAATTGTTGGGGTTAACGCCCAGGCTGAAAATCCAACAAATAAACTGGCGATTGAGACAGCCAGGGTAATTTTTCGCATCAACAAGTTACTCCGTTACTAAAAATTTAAAGCATGATGTGATCAACGCTAACCTTTATGGTTAGACCTGAGTCCAATTGAACTTGAACATCTCTCTTCTTAATATCAATAATAATACCTGAAACAGGTAACTTACCTAGTTTGACATTAACACGCTGATTTTGTTTTAGCTCATTTAACACTGCTGGCGTCAAATTAACAACTGGAACAAGTGCTTTTGCTGGCTTTTTAACCACTAGATTGCTGCGCTTAGGTTCAAGTTCCTTGGCTTGCTTAGCAGCTTGCCCTTCTTTCTTTGCCGCTACAGCTTTCGCAACACGTTTTGCTTTCGCTTTTTCTTGACTCTCTTTAAGCGTAGATTGTGCATGTTCGATATGCTCTTGTTCTAACTCACCGCATTCTTTTCCCTCTAAATCGATTCGTTGAGCACCCGCTTTTACGCCCTTCAAATAACGCCAGCTACTAGTATAGCGTCTCAAAGCAATTCTCAATTGAGTTTTACTGACTTTAGAATCATCAGCTAATCTTTCAGCCAACTCCTGAAACAATCCAATTTTTAATGGTTTAGTTTGACCTTCGGCAATAAAGCACAAAGGGAATGTTTCATATAAATACGCAAGAATTGCGTTGGTGTCGGTCAACTTGTCTGTTGATTCCATTATTACTTCCACAGTTTTAAAAGGGCACTTACTAGACATAATATAGACTAAGCAGTGTCGTTTATATTTATCTTTCGCGGGCTTCATCAGATAATCCTTAACGGAAATATCGTGACGCAGCACAAACACGGCTGACATACTTTAGCAATTACGTTTAACAAACGCCAAGCATTGATTCCCAAGCTGGAATATCCTCGACGTTCTTAATAGTATTCGGACCACCTATTATAAACCCGAGTTTGACGATTGCGAACATGAATTATGCAAAATTGCTTATAGTTTAGCCAAATAACCCATTTTCGAAGCTAGATACTAAATTTTCGAGCCCGACTTGATCGATCTCATCAAATCTAGCAAGTTTAGGGCTGTCTATATCTAAAACTGCGATCACTCGGTTTTGCCTGATTAATGGGATAACAATTTCTGAATTACTCGCTGAATCGCAAGCGATATGCCCAGAAAATTGATGAACATCGGCCACTCTATAGGTTTTTTTTTCTAATGCAGCCAAACCACATACTCCCCTACCGAGTGGTATACGCGTACAGGCAACCTTCCCCTGAAATGGACCTAACACTAGCTGTTCATCTTTAAGTAGATAAAACCCCACCCAATTAAGCTCTTCAAGTGAGTCATTGATTAAGGCTGAAAAGTTGGCCATCGCTGCCACAAAATCATCTTCACCTTCGAGTAGTGCTTGTGCTTGACGGTTCAATGTCTGATAAAATTCGGTTTTCATGCAAATTTCCTAACGTCTTATTTTTTTGTATCAAGGTTTTTAGTGACGACTTTCTTAGTTGTTTTTTTAATATTTGTGGTCTCAACCTTCTGAGGCACGATACCTTTAAGTAAACTGAGCAATTGTTCCTTATGTTGAGCAAGGTAAAAGCTCAACTTTTCACAGGTTGATTCATCAATGTCTAATTCTGACTCAACGATGAAGGGGGTAAGATTATCGGCGATATCAAGCATCTTATCGTAGACATCAGCCTCCTTCTTAGATGTAAATGTCATTTTCTCCACCCCCTCTCTGACCACTACAAATTTAGTTACTACTGCCATAACATCCCTCTCACTGTTTATATATACAGTTGTAGGGTCTCATAAATATAACTTCATATGCAAGTATTCCTAGAAACCTGATATTATCAGATGATTATAGTGGTATATATTAGGTTGTTCATAAGTAACAATGACTCTATTACAATAAATATAGATAAATGAGCAAATATCTTCAAACCAAGTGTAAACAGTAAAATGGGGGTAGCAAAGTTGAAATTACTTACGGAACATCAATGTATTGATACGAGTGTAACCCTGTGTCGTTCTTGTGATCTTGTAATAAGAAAGCGAGCCTTGCCTTCATCTGTTCGAGCCTTATGCCCTAGATGTCATACCGCCCTCTATGATGCACCCTATTGTTCCTTAAATGGTATGTTAGCCCTGTGCTTAACGGCGGTTATTTTTTTTATACCAGCAAACTTACTCCCTATTCTTGAGTTACATTTTCTTGGCAGCATTAGAACCACAACCACCTTTGAAGGTGCCATGGCGGTAGCAAACCAAGGTTATTGGGTCGTCGCTATTGCCGTTATCACCACAGCAGTCATCGCACCGGGTTTACTGATTTTATCTGTGCTCACTCAAATTTTGATCATCAAGTACCGACTGAAGGTGCCTTTTTTTCGCAATATACTAAAACGCCTGTTAAAATATCACACTTTAATATCACAACTTTCCATGTTAGAAATTTATATGATCAGTATTTTTGTTTCCGTCTTTCAACTGACGGACTATACCGATATCTACTTGGGAATGGGTACATTCTGCTTCGCCATGTTATTTATTTTTACCATTTTTTTACAGCGCGAATATCATCTGGAGCATATGTGGCGTGTTTTAAATGACTAATCCCTCGCAGCAGACACAAAGACATCAAGGTAAAGATGTAGGCCTAACACTATGCCCTTCATGCCAACAGTTGATGTCCCACAAGGAAACGCTTTGTTCACGGTGTGGATCGACACTCTCACTTCGTGATTATTCCAGCCTGCAAAAAAGCTGGGCCTTATTGATCACAGCGGCCATCTTACTGATCCCAGCTAATATCTATGCAATTACTATCGTTACCAGTCAGGGAAAGACACGCCACGATACTATTTTTACCGGTATTATCCACCTTATCGATCTGGGTATCCTACCTATTGCGGTAATATTATTTACAGCCAGTATCTTAGTTCCTATTCTAAAAATTTGTGGGCTGACTATTTATCTGTTAGCAATCAGTTTTCGTTTGCCCATCTCCAAGAAGAGGCTTATGGTCGGCTATCATGTTATTGAATGGATAGGTCGGTGGTCAATGCTTGACCTTTTTGTCATATCTATCACCGCTGCATTGGTCAATATGGGGCAGCTGCTAGATGCAAAGCCAGGGCCTGCCGCAACCGCTTTTGCTTTAGTGATTTTATTGACACAAATTGCCGCTAAAGTACTTGATACTCGTTTACTCTGGGACCGATTGGAATCGAAAGATGACACACATTGAAACACCGAAAGTAGTTAAAAAGAAACTTTTTTCACCTATCTGGCTTTTACCTATTATGGCAATAGCCCTAGGGTCTTGGTTAGGAATTAAAAGTATAAGAGAAGCCGGTATAGAAGTGCGTATTCACTTCCCCAGCGCCACAGGAATCGATGTTGGTAAAACCTTAGTACGCTATCAAGGACTGACGGTTGGTAAGGTGGTCGATATCAGTATCGATGAGGATTTACAAGGGGTAAATGTCGATCTGAAAATGGATTATCGAGCAGATCCATTTTTAAATGAACAAACCAAATTCTGGCTAGTCACACCTAAAGCCTCAATTACAGGTGTAGAAGGTTTAGATGCCCTTTTCTCAGGTAATTATATCGCGATTCAACCTGGTGGTGGTCAGTCTCATTCCTTTTTTGAAGCCGAAACAGATGCTCCAGCCATACTGCCAGGAAGTGACGGTTTAGTCATTGAGTTAACAGCCGAGACCTTAGGCTCTCTGGATGTTGGTTCACAAATATTCTATCGACAGATCCCCGTAGGAAAAATCATCAGCTATAATCTCGAAGGGTCGAGACAAATTTTACTCACCGCATTTATTAAAGAGCAATATACTCATCTGGTAAAAACAGACTCTCAATTCTGGAACGTATCTGGACTTCAAATTGATGCCTCGCTCTCAGGTATAGAAATAAAATCTGAAAGCCTATCGTCCATTCTTGCAGGTGGTATCAGCTTCAGTTCTTCCGATGACTCCCAGAGAGCCGTAAATGGGCTCAGTTACCATGTATATGATAGTCAGGAGTTAGCCCAAGGTGGCATCGTGTTTTCGCTAGCTGCGACTCATTCTGATGCAGCATCGACAGGCACCTCCATCATTTTCAGGGGAATAGATATTGGTCGTATTACAGATACACATCTAACCGATACTGGTGTAGAGTTCACCGCCAAAATTGATAAGGAATATGCCCAGTTACTCTCGGGTACATCCCATTTTTGGCTTGAGGGTGCTGACATATCCTTATCAGGTATCAAACATGTTGGTCGATTAATCACTGGGAGTGTCATCAACTTTTCACCTGGAAGTGGCGAGCCACTGCAGCAGTACCCTTTATTGGATATTGCACCAGATCAAAATGAACAACCTAAATTACAACTAAGTTTAATCTCCGAAAATAATCCGGGAATTAGGATCGGGGCAGAAGTTCGCTATAAACAATTGGCCATAGGTAAAGTCAACTCTGTCCGTCTTAATCAGGCATTGACAGGTATAGAATACCAGATAGAAATCTGGCCTAATTTTACTACTCTAGTCAATACCGATAGCTATTTCATTCCAGAGTCAGCTCTGTCCATTGAGGCATCTCTCGAGGGTGTCTCGATACAAACTCGGGATCTATCGACCTTGACTAAAGGCGCTATCAGCCTAGTTCAGGGCAGCAGTAAAACTGCGGTAAATAATCATGCACAACTGGATTTATTCCTTTCGACCGATGTGGCTAATCATTATTTTGACAATCTAAATCAGTTTACTTTATCCCTCACGAGTCCTGATGGTGCAGACCTTTCATCGGGATCGCCGGTATACTATAAAAAAATGCAGATAGGCCAAGTAGATAGGGTTGACTGGCACTCGGCTAATGAAAATTTTGATATTCACATTAGTATTCGAGACCAATTTAAACCCTTAGTCAAAATCAATAGTGTTTTTTGGCGAAACAATGCCATCACAATCAATGCCACTCTTTCAGGCATAGATATAGATGTAGCTCCAATACAAGGGGCATTAAAAGGCAGTATCACACTCAGTTTGCTCGACGACGATGATATAGGGTCTCAAACTCACCTTTATGAATCAAAATCCTTGGCGATAGCTCAGGCAAAACCCATTAAACTCACTTTCCCCGCCGAGGTTAAATTAGCGGCTAAAGCACCTATACGTTACCTAGGGCATAAAGTGGGGCTTGTTGAACGTGTCAGCCTAAATAAAGATCTGACAAGTGTCAGTGTAGATGCCTACTTGTATGGAGATTACGCTCAACACTTTACTCAAGAAGATGCTGAGTACTTCCTTGTCGATGCGCAAATATCCCTCGCTGGTATTCAGGCTCCAGAAACCTTATTAACCGGCCCCTATATAGGTGTGAAACCAGGGGTAAGCTCCCAGAACCGTACTCATTTCATCGGTAAAGTGGCTCCTGTTATACAGGTCAAAGCAGACTGGTTACAATTCACTCTTGAAGATAGTAACCTCGGATCAATTAAGGCTGGTACCCCCATTATTTTTAGAGGAATAAAAATAGGTGCTGTTGATGCTTATCAGTTAGTGGATACGGGTAATTCTGTACAAATGTTTGCCCATATTGATGGAAAATATCGTCACCTAGTCAACCAAACTAGTCAATTCTGGGATCTGTCTGGTGTAAAAATAGATGTTGGTCTCTTTTCAGGAGCTAAGATTGAAACAGGATCATTAGAAACCATACTTGCTGGCGGTGTAGGTGTAGCCACTGAACATCAAACCATAACAAGTAACATGCTGATATCGAACACGGTTTTCACCTTACACAAAAAACTAGAAGCTAAATGGTTAACATGGGCGCCAGTTCAATTCAGACAAAAGTAACGTCACAAATAAATCATGAGCCTGTAAATAATTGGCTATATTCCATAATATGGTTTCCCCCAATATACTGCGATCAATATTTGGCGCTTATCTAGCTTTGCGTTACTTTCTTTAAACTAGGCGAGATAATGCGACAAATACTTTGGGTGTAGATCTTTTGATTCGGAGCAAGATCTTTTAAAATTCAATGAATTATAAATAAATATAGTAACAAGAAGAACCTTTTGTGGTATTTGTTAAGCGACAAAACACAACAAGTACCCCCAAAAGGCCCTCTATGAA
>JBAHZX010000085.1:0-40746 GCA_037132815.1 Shewanella sp. | reverse complement strand
ATAAATGATGGTACCCGAGGCCGGACTTGAACCGGCACGCCTATTAAGCGAGGGATTTTAAATCCCTTGTGTCTACCAATTCCACCACTCGGGCAAACTCGTTGACTCTGATGATATGTATTCTTGGTAATAAATACTGCGAAAATCTGTAGTTACATAATAACGTCAAAATCCACACTCATCATAATCTTAATATGGAGGCGCGACCCGGAGTCGAACCGAGATCGACGGATTTGCAATCCGCAGCATAGCCATTCTGCCATCGCGCCAATTTCTATCTTTTTACAAGATACACTGTTGAAGTTAATCGATACTCAACTGAGAATAATATCGGATATGTTAATTTATAATATTGGAGCGACATATCGGGTTCGAACCGATGACCTATACCTTGGCAAGGTATCGCTCTACCAACTGAGCTAATGTCGCATACCATTTTACGTTTCAACACTTGCTCTATGTATCATAAATGGGAGCAAACTAAACCATTTAACAATGGAGTTAATGTTGTTTTTTTATCTATCATAATTTTCCAGCAAGTCATGCCTTAAGAAGCTTTTACCTGACTGCGGAATGGCATTCTACCGATTTAGCATCAAGAGTCAATCGCATTTTTACCGATAAATGACTGTTTGAACACTAAATGGCCTTATTGCATTTTAATCGCCTGATTCAGCTGTCAAATCTCCCCAAGCGGCCAAGATATAATTCATCATAGACCAAAAAGTGAGTACTGCAGCAACGTAAAATAGGGCGTAAGCAGTATAAGTAATAAAATTGTTGGGATGCCAAATTAGCCCTATTATAGCCACCATCTGTGCAGCTGTTTTATATTTACCGATCCATGAAACTGCTACCGCCCCTCTTTTACCAATCTCTGCCATCCATTCACGAAGCGCTGAGATAACGATCTCGCGACCAATCATGAATAATGCCGGTAATGTCAGCCAAATATTATCGTAATCAGCGACGAGCAAAACAAGTGCTGTGGTTACCATGACCTTATCAGCAACAGGATCAAGAAAAGCACCGAACCGAGTAGACTGTTTTAATTTTCGAGCGGCGTAGCCATCTAGTGCATCGGTGACAGCGGCTAACCAAAAAATACAGGCCGCGGCAAAAGGAGCCCAAGAATAAGGAAAATAAAAAACCCCGATAAACACGGGTAACAAAAATAATCTGAACAAAGTTATAGCGATAGGAATGTTAAATGGCATGAGAAAACCAATAGTTTAAAAGCTGTGCCAATCTTGCCTTAATTTAGCTTATCTAGCAATGAATCATATATCGTTTATGCCATTAGTATCATCTGCGGTTTGTTTACTCATCAATCTAAAAGTGGTTTAGACAATGGCCATACTCTGAGACTATAAGGTATTATATCGAGTGCAAAGTAGACTAGAATAAACGAGCTAACCTCGCAGTGAATCATGTATGGTTTGTGCCATCGTTAAACTGATCCCCGGTACTTTCGCTAATTCTGCCACACTTGCCCCTTTAACTTCCTGAATCCCGCCTAAAAATTGCAGCAAGGCCTTTCGACGTTTCGGCCCTACACCTATAATTGATTCTAGTGTAGAAGTATTACGTGTTTTCTGTCGTTTATTTCTATGACCTGTGATAGCAAAGCGATGAGACTCATCACGAATGTGCTGTATCAAGTGCAAAGCACCTGAATCAGCGGCTATGGAGAAAGAAAGTTCACTTTCACCATAGATTAAGGTCTCAAGACCTGGCTTTCTCCCCTCTCCTTTAGCAATGCCTACAAGTAGAGGAACGGGATCAATATTGACAAATTTTTCATCGATGATGTTTTGTGCAATTCGAAGCTGGCCCAAGCCTCCATCTATAAATAAAATATCAGGGATCTTGCCGGTTTTATCAATTTTATCAAACCGCCTTGTGATCGCCTGCTTCATTGCTGCATAATCATCACCAGGCGTAATACCATGAATGTTGTAACGACGGTAGTCAGCCTTATTGGGGCCCTCTCGATTAAAAACAACACATGAGGCCACTGTGCTCTCTCCCATAGTATGGCTAATATCGAAGCATTCCATTCTTTGGATCCGCGTCGTCATTTCCAATACTTCTTCTAATAATATGAAGCGTTGTTCAACGCTATTTTTATGAGATAATCGAGTATTAACCGCATTGGTAGCATTGGTGATGGCTAAGCGTAGAAAATTAGCTCTTTCACTTCTTACATTAGTTTTAATCTCTAATTTTTTATTAAGCGCCGTTTGTATCGCTTTCTCTAGCTGAGGTAAATCATTAAAGCTATGACTCAATAAAATCTCTTTGGGTAGCGTCCTTTGACTGTCAACATTGAGGTAGAATTGGATCATGAACGCACTCAAAATTTCATCCATATCAGTTTGAGCAGGCACGCTTGGATAATAGCTTCGACTACCGAAAATTTTACCATTTCGTATGAAGAGCAAATGAAAACAAGCCACCCCCGATGCATAATAAGCACCGATGACATCCATATCACCCGAGGAATTTGATACCTCCTGCTGTTCAGCTACTTTACGTAATGCGGCAATTTGGTCTCTATAGCTGGCCGCTTTTTCATATTCGAGGGATTGAGCGCAATCCTCCATTTTCGAAACAAATTCAACCATGACTTGTTGATTTTTACCCTTGAGAAATAAACTCGCCAATTTAACTTGAACTTCATATTCTTCACTACTGACTTTATTTACACAAGGAGCACTGCAACGACCAATTTGGTATTGCAAGCAAGGTCTTGAGCGTGATTTATAGTAAAGATCATCACATTGTCTAATAGGAAATATTTTTTGCATCAGATGCAAACTTTCCCTAACGGCCCCACCATTTGGATAAGGGCCAAAATAGGTTCCTTTATCCCTCTTAGGCCCGCGATGATAGGCAAGTCTTGGGTGCTTATGCTGGCTAAGTAAAATGTACGGATAGGATTTATCATCTCGAAGTAACACGTTATATCTGGGCATATACTGCTTGATATAATCATTTTCTAAAATCAGTGCATCTGTTTCACTATGAGTCACCGTTACATCAATATTATTGATATGAGAAACCAAGGCTTGAGTTTTTATATGATTAAGATTCTTACGAAAATAAGAGCCAAGACGTTTCTTAAGATCTTTGGCCTTACCCACATAAATGATAACTCCCTTGGCGTCATACATGCGATAAACGCCAGGCGATGAAGATACACTTTTTAGAAATAATACTGAATCAAACGGAACTGGCATAGGTAGTATGACTGACGTTATTTACGCTAATTGATTAAAACCATGTTTACTCATGATACAAGAATTTATTATGTATTTATAACCTACCCTTGTTAAATCGCTAGACTAAAACTGTCCCGCATCAAGCATCTTATAACGCATAGCGAGGCGTGTCAGATCAACATCACCGCCAATTCCCAACTTAGCAAATAAACGATAGCGATAGCTATTTACTGTCTTAGGACTCAAATTTAATTGCTTTGAAATTTCACTGACCTTTTCACCATTGGTGATCATCATCATGATCTGTAACTCACGCTCAGAGAGTGATTGAAATGGGTTATCATCATTAGAGTTAAGTTGGCTGAGAGCCATCTGCTGTGCTATTTCCGGAGACAGATATCTTTGTCCATGTGCCACTTGCCTAATGGCTTGCAACACCTCAGGTTGTGTTGCATTTTTGGTAAGATAGCCTGATGCACCAGCTTGCATCACCTTAGTTGGGAATGGATCTTCAGTTTGAATTGTTAGCACAATAATTTTTGCATGAGACTGATAACGTAAAATTTTCCGCGTGGCTTCCAAGCCACCGATACCTGGCATGTTCATGTCCATCAGAATAACATCAGCTTCATTATTTCGACTCCATTGAACCGCAGTTTCACCGTCCTTCGCTTCACCCACGACTTTAATGCCATGTTCATCTTCAAGAATATGGCGAATACCAGTACGAACGAGCTCATGATCATCAACTAAATATACTGTTATCAATGCAAATTGCCTTAGGTTAAAGTGAAAAACCTTGCTGATTCAAGATCTTATTTATCGGTAATTTAGCCCATAACCCACCAATAAGAAAACTTGTTTCACTATACTGGATCTTAAATCCCAATGACAGGAGCCGTTGTCGAAATGATCCACCTTGATATGGCGCACCGCCTATCCTTATTCGTAATGCACTACTATATCCGTTCGACCTCAAGATGCATGATTTCAGTGGAAATTTAAAGTGGCTTATGCAGGGAGGCACAATTATTTCAACAATGCGCCTTGAGTTGGATTCGTTTAGGCTGCTCTGAAAACTGCACTTTGAAGTAGAACGGGTATAGCCCCATACAGTTAATGCCGGCAATGGTCAATACTTTGACATTTATCCTGTTGTGAAATTAGACCTGAGTGCTTAAATATGTGATCATTAAATCCATTGTTTTGGTATGAAATTCTGTAAGATAAAAATTACAGTGATAAAAGGAAGCACTAATGAGCCAGCGTACGTTACATAGCCTTTTCAACCCCAAATCAGTAGCTATTATTGGCGCATCTAATACCAAAAAACGTGCCGGTAACGTCATCATGAGAAACCTACTCGCTGGCTATTTTACCGGGCCTATCATGCCAGTAACCCCTAAATACCAAGCCGTACTTGGTGTCCTTGCCTACCCAAACATTGAAGCTCTTCCATTGATACCTGATCTCGCTATTATCTGTACTGCAGCCAATAAGGTACCTGATATTGTGGAAACTTTAGCTCAGTTTGGTTGTAAGACTGCCATCATTAATGCCTCTGGTATGAGTCAGCAGTTGAATGATGATGGGGTTGATCTGCTGACCCAGGCTAAAAAAAATGCTAAGCGATATGGCATGCGACTCTTGGGACCAAACAGTTTAGGCATGATGCTGCCCAATTTAGGCTTAAATGCCAGTTTGGCTCACACTAGCGCCCTGCCAGGGAAAATAGCCTTTGTGTCTCAATCGGCAGCGATATGCACAACAGTACTCGATTGGGCTAATAATAAGGGCATCGGATTTTCCTCTTTTATTTCCCTAGGGGACACTACCGATATTGATTTTGATGAGCTACTTGATTATTTAGGCAGGGACTCTCACACCAGCGCAATTATGCTCTATATCGATTCAATTAACGAAAAGCGCCACTTCCTTTCTGCTGCGCGCGCGGCGGCGCGTAACAAACCCATATTGGTGATCAAATCTGGGCGTAGCCTTGAGGGAACTAATGCCGCCAAGTTACATACTGGCGGACTTATTGGAAACGATGCCGTTTATGAAGCCGCCTTTAGACGCGCTGGCATGCTCAGAGTTAATGATTTGATCGAGCTCTTTGCCGCCGTTGAAACCTTAGCCCACTCCTCTCCTCTTCTCGGTGAGCGATTAGCCATTATCACTAATGGAGGTGGACCTGCTGTACTCGCCTTAGATCAACTCATATTAGGTGGTGGAAAATCGACAAAATTAGATGATAAATCATCCCAAGCTCTCAACCAACTTCTTCCTTCTACTTGGTCTGGTCAAAACCCAATAGACATTGGTGGCGATGCCGATGCAGAGCGCTACATCAAAGCTGTAGAAATTATGATGGACAGTCAATTAGCTGATGCAATTTTAGTATTGCACTCTCCCTCAGCACTAGGAGATAGCGTCGAAATAGCTGAACGGTTAACTACAATGCTAGCTAAACACCCCAACAGAAATAGGGTTAACGTCCTCACTAACTGGAGTGGTGAGGATGCAGCTTATCAGGCTCGTAAACATTTTAATAAAGCAGGGCTACCTACGTACCGCACGGCAGAGGGAGCCGTTGGTGCCTTTATGCATATGGTTGAGTACCGTAGAAACCAGAAACTCCTGCAAGAAGTGCCTCAATCGATACCGAATAATACTCCAACAGATGCATGTAAAGCGAAAACCGCACTCGCGAAGGCAAAAAAATTGGGTAAAAAGATTCTAGAGACCCATGACTCGCAAGCAATCTTGAGCGCCTATGGATTAAATACCATAGATAGCTATATAGCCCAAGATCCGCACTCTGCTGCAAAAATAGCACAAGATATTGGTTATCCTGTGGCCTTGAAAGTGCAATCTCCTGATATACATTATAAATCTGATGTCCATGGAGTTATGCTCAATTTAAGCAATAAAGATGAGGTTATTCAAGCTGCCATCGCCATTAAAGCGCGTGTGTTATCAACAAATCCAGATGCTCGTATTGAAGCACTATTAGTACAAAAGATGGCATTAACAGCAGGAGCACAGGAGATCCGCGTCGCGGTCATCAATGATCCCGTTTTTGGCCCTGCGATTTTACTTGGCGAGGGAGGCTCTGAATGGGAGCCCTCAACAGATGCAGTGGTTGCTCTGCCACCACTAAATATGACCTTAGCAAGATACATGGTGATCCAAGCACTGAAGACCAAAAAACTTAAAGATCGTCATCTTCCTTTGGGCTTGGATATGAATGCACTTTGTGTGATGTTGACACAAATATCTAATCTGGTCATAGATTGTCCCGAAATCGCCAGTATCGATCTAAATCCAGTACTATGTGCTGGGAAAACTATTACTATGCTAGATGTAAATATACAGCTAAATGAGCATCCTATCGATAACGCTTCTCGTCTGGCCATTTCTCCTTACCCGAAGGAATTGGAGCAAATTGCTAAATTGAAAAATGGCCAAGAGGTCATGTTAAGACCTATTTTGCCAGAAGATGAACCTAAGCATCTGGCCTTTGATAATTCACTCTCTGACGAAGACAGGTATAAACGCTACTTTGGTGTTCGTTCAAAAATGACCCATGAAGAGATGGCAGTGTTAACTCAAATCGATTACGCTCGGGAGATGGCCTTTATCGCGATATCTAAGGGTGAAGATGGAGAAGACATTACATTAGGCGCCATCCGAGCCTCAATTGATCCAGATAATACTGAAGCTGAATTTGCAATGGCGGTTAGAAGTGATCATCAAGGACAAGGGTTAGGTCGACTGTTATTAGAAAAACTGATCGCTTATTACAGAACTAATGATACCCAGATGCTCACAGGGTTTACTATGTTTGAGAATCGTAGCATGGCAAACTTAGCTAAACGTCTTGGTTTTACCGTAACTTTCGATATGGAAGATCGCTTGATTAAAATGGATATGCAGCTGAAATAATCATACATCAAGATAGTGGCCCACATTTAAGCTTGATACCTTCAAGCTTACTCTCAACACAGATCTTTCTCGACGACTTGGCACCAGTAGAGTCTAAATTAATACTCAGATAATATTCATATCAAACAGCAAAATTTACAAAAATGACTAAAATATTGAGTTCAAATATTTTCGCTGTTGTAGATTCTATGTGATATTAAAATTCGGCATTGATACGCTTCATGAAGCTAAGGAGTTGTACTCTCTCAGCATCTGAAAACTCAGCCGTAAGCTCACCCGTAAGCTGTAGATGTAAAGCATCATGCTCTTGATACAGCGCTTGTCCTTTGTCAGTGAGCTCGACTAGAATTGAACGTCTATCTGACTCGTGGGGCATACGAGTCACCAGTTTAGCTTTAACCATTTTCTCTATTTGTACGGTAAGAGTACCCGTGGTTACCCCAATTTTTTCTGCTAGTTCTTTCATCCTCATGGCACCATGCCCTCCTAAGATCTCTACTGTGTGGATCTGGGGCAAACTATAACCATTATCTTTCACAACAGCCTGTTCCCAAGAAGAAAGCTTCTCATAAAATTCAACCATGACATGATTTAACTGATCTTCAGTAGATTTCATTTGCTTCTCTTTAATAAGATAAAATTAATGCTCATGACATACAGCCATGAGCATATACCGAATTTAAGCGTTATTTTGAATATAGTTTGGAGTATTTATTTCAATGGTCAAATGGTTAAGATGCTTAAATTGACTCAATTTTCTTTTGTAAAAGGCTGTTGCTTTGGGTGCTGTTGTTACTATAGCAATTTCCGCAGCATAGTGATCACCACTAATTCGCCATACATGAATATCCGAAACTTTATCTTCAGCATCAGACTCAATTGCCACAATTATTTTCTGCTTATAGTCATTTCCGATACTGGTATCTAAGAGTATCGGTGCCGTTTGTTTTAATAACTGCCAAGCCCACCTGGTGATAATAATCGAACCGACAATACCCATGATGGGGTCAAGCCAGTTCAATCCATAAAATTTACCAAGTATTAAAGCGCCAATAGCGAGTATTGACGTCAATGCATCCGCAAGAACATGGAAATATGCAGCTTTTAAATTATGATCATGAGTCTGAGTTTGTTCATGGGCATCATCTACTGTTTGGCTTGGGTGATGACCATGTGAATGTCCATGATCATGTGTATGGTGATCCTTTAATAAAAAAACACTAATCACATTCACACTCAGGCCAATAATAGCAACCATGATAGCTTCATTAAATTGAATCTGATGAGGACTGAATACTCGCATAACGGATTCAACCAACATGATAAGTGCCACTAAGCCTAAAACAATAGCACTTGTAAAACCACCTAATACACTGACTTTTCCTGTACCAAAAGAGAATGCAGGGTTGTTAGCATGTTTTCTGGCATAATGATAAGCAAAAAGTGCGATCATAAATGCAGCTGCATGGGTGCCCATGTGCCACCCATCTGCCAATAATGCCATCGAACCATAAACGGTTCCCGCAGCAATCTCAGCAATCATTGTTACCAGCGTCAAGTACAGTACAAAACGGGTATTACGCTCTCCTGCATTGCTGACTGAAGCAAAATTATGTGTATGTTGCCACTCATTTACTGCATGACTTTTATTATTCATTTCTAACCTTTAGATTGTTAATTTTTTGAGAAATACTTTAAACTTATTTGATAGCCAAACAATATAAATTATATATAGTTTGATAGTCAATGTAAATTATTAGAATTATGGTGAAATTGGGTATATGGAGACTCAAGTGGACAGTGAAGCGATTAAACAGGAGTTATCATGGCTAAATATGCAACGTTGAGATGATTATATACCAGCAGAGACTTAGCACGGGAAGAGCATTACGTTTATTGAACAAATACAACGTAAATAACAGTGGCAACATGGTCTATTTTTGAGCAGATAGGTTATCTAAGTGTCGAACTTAATATCAATTTCTTCATTTTAATCTTATTTGGGTTTAATTGCTGCGCGCATTTCCTAGCAAGCTAGGGCGCTTAATGTGGGTACGCAATGGTTATTTTGTCTGCGACCATCGAATGAGAAGCGGTAATTTTTTGTGTGTAAAATTAAAAAGAGGTTTAAACCAGGGAATGACCACAGGATTTCAATAATGCATATAGATTTAGTTATTCAAATGTTAATTTCAGAGATATTCGCAGCTGTCAATAAAAACATTTTAAATAACTTGAAAAATGTGATGTACCTTCGTTTTTTTATTTAACGGTGGTATTATTCTTCAGCATCATGATTATTAAGAGAATAAAGTTTGAATGTCCCACCTTTATTCCTACTTATAACTTCAATCTAACAGTGGAGATTCATTATGGAAACAATAATACAAACCAAAACTCTAAAAACCTCTTTCAGCGTATACACCCTTCCAGCCTTTATTGATAAGAGCCCGGTAGATCATACTTATGTGGAATTTGACGGTCACGGCCCATTTCCATGTCATGGTCATAGCAAGGGAGGACACGTTCTTGAAGGAGCTTCTGGTGAAGAAAACTATGCTCTTGCTAAAAAATTCAACGCCAAAATGAAATTGCCGTTCAAAAAACACATACCGATCATAGGAAATATAACTCTCTTCCACATTCCAACTGGTGACACAGGGATCATATACGCAATCAATGGAGTTTGTCATATGATGGCTGACCGTATCTTAGTTCCAAGTGAAAAAACTGTTTATAACGCACGTGGATTTGTTATCAGTTCCGGACTTTATGGGGTTTATGGTGTCTATATACCTATTAGCATGGAGCTATTAATTAAAAAGCTGATGGATACTGTTTTTGATGGGCTCCCTAAAAAAATTAGAAAAATCCTAAAAAAAATGCTCGAATCCATGTCTAGTAACCCGATCGTAAGCTTTGCTCGATTAGTGGAAGCTGCTGCCCAGTCTGAATGGAGAGCCCGTCTTAAAAAAAATGATATACCAATTGATAATCATATGAGGATCACAGCTGATTCAACGCTTGGTGATAAAATAAACTCAATTTACAACGAAGATAATTTGATAGAGTCGACTAATCTTCCAGCGCAGGAACATGAAGTTGTCTTAAAACACATTCTTGGTGAAGATATTGATAACGAAACGATCAACAAATTGAAGGACTGCATGGAAGAGTTCCGTTCATCTACTGCTAGCGATTCAGCCACTAAAGATGTAAATGGAGAAAAATCTACCGAAGACATCATGAGTGAATTGAATGATCGCGCCAATAATTACCTTTCTGAAGCTAACAAAATACTTGGCGCCGAAAAGTTCGAAAAACTTTTCAAGGTAAAACCAGGCGAACGTATACAGTTATTTGATCACAAACAGTTCGATGCCACGCTGCAAAATATCACTGACAGCCTGAAAGAACAATTCAAGGGTATGTAGTGTTTTATTAAAACACGTTGAAATTTAGGACATATCCAATAGTTATCAAAACATAAGTGATTGATTTAAAGTAATTATAAATTTGGATTCTCCGTTTTTTATTTTGGCGAGAAGTAAAGTAAACAAAAAGCCTACAAAACGTGGGTTTTTTTATGCCTAAAATTCGCCGTTGAATAAATTGACCCATGCTTAAACATTGGGACTGATAGTGATGTTAGCTAATGAATAGAGACTGTTATCGGTATAAAGGACAGCGAAAACTCAAGGAGGTAGTCTACAAGTGGGAGCCGTTAAATACATGACAATGTATGTCAAACTCTGTTTTCAGGGGCACTATCAACGATTATTAGCGGCAGTAAAACCTAAAAAGACGGTGTAATGTGAGAAGCGCCAAAAGCTTAAATTAACTACTGACGCCATAATCTCTTGTAATACTATTCATTAGCCGCATTTTTTTTGCGGGCTTGATGAAGCTTTTTATAGCTTTCGATCAACCTTAAATGCGGATCTATGCCCTCTAGTTTTATACTAGTTTTGGTCAGTCCGAAAAACTTAACCTCACCTGAGACTGAACCAACTACATTTACCATGGTGTCTTTCCCGAACATTCTATTGAAGTTTTTAATATAATGTTCGAGTGCTAACGATTGATCTAAACTAACTTCAAGCACTGCATGTACAGCTTGATAGAACAAGCCTCGCTCTACAGTATTGTCATTATACTGTAAAAATTCGCCGACAAGATCCATGGCGTTCTCACGTTCGCCCAAGGCTAGATAGATCAGAATTTTGAGTTCAATAATCGTTAACTGACCCCAAGGCGTATTGTCATCAAATACAATGCCTATCAAGGTTGGAATATCTGTTTGATTATCTAATTGACTCTCTTCAAGACGCTCAGCCAGACGGGTTAATTCATTATCAGTTAGCGAATGTAAGTTTAAAATATCTTCACGATAATTGAGTGATTTGTTGGTGTTATCCCAAATAAGATCTTCAACTAAGTACACTTCTGAATAGTCTGGCACTAAAATGCGACACACTGAGGCACCCAGCTGATCAAATTCAGCAATGTAAGCTTCTTTGCCAATATTTTTTAATATACCAAATAAACTTTTACATTCTTCTTCATTAGTGCCAGAAAAGTCCCATTCACAAAATTCATAGTCATGATGACTACTAAAGAAGCGCCAGGAAATAACCCCTGTAGAATCAATAAAGTGGTCGACAAAATTTTCAGGTTCTGTGACAGTCATGCTATCGAAAGTGGGCTTGGGTACGTCGTTTAAGCCTTCAAAACTACGACCTTGTAATAACTCAGTAAGGCTGCGCTCTAATGCCACTTCTAAACTAGGATGAGCACCAAAAGAAGCAAATACCCCCCCGGTTCTCGGGTTCATCAAGGTGACACACATTACAGGAAATTGGCCACCGAGTGATGCATCTTTAATTACTACAGGAAAGCCTTGTGCTTCTAGGCCTTTTATACCAGCTAAGATACTTGGATATTTTTCTAGCACATCCATTGGCACATCTGGCAAGGTGATTTCTTGCTCAATGATCTGCCTTTTAACCGCGCGCTCAAAAATTTCAGATAGGCATTGCACCTGTGCTTCTTGCTGGTTATTACCCGCACTCATGCCGTTACTTAAGAATAAATTTTCGATCAAGTTAGAAGGGAAGTAGGCTGTTTTTCCGTCAGAATAACGAACATAGGGGATAGCACATATGCCACGATCTACCATGCCAGAGTTGGTTTCGATAAGATTAGAGCCTCTCAGCTCACCATCTGGATTGTAAATATCTAAACAATACTCATCTAAAATACCAGCTGGCAGCGTGTCGTCCTCTTCTAACTCAAACCATTTTTCATTGGGATAATGAACAAACTCACTGTTTGCAATATCAGAACCGAAGAATTGATCGTTATAAAAAAAGTTACAGTTTAGACGCTCGATAAACTCACCAAGTGCTGAACAAAGCGCACTCTCTTTAGTTGCGCCTTTACCGTTAGTAAAACACATAGGTGATGCCGCATCTCGAATGTGTAAAGACCACACATTCGGTACTATGTTACGCCACGATGATATTTCTATTTTCATACCAAGATCAGCTAGCATGCCCGTCATATTAGAAATGGTTTGCTCGAGTGGCAGATCTTTGCCTAAGATGAAGGTCTTAGTGTCATCATCGGGTTGCACCATCAACATGGCATTAGTGTCTTGGTCGAGATGAGTAATCGTTTCAATTTTAAATTCAGGATTTGTTTGTACGACTTTTTTTACGGTACAACGATCGATCGATCGTAAGATACCTTCCCTATGTTTCTCTGAAATGTCATCGGGGAGCTCTACCTGAATTTGGAAAATTTGATTATAGCGATCTTCTGGGTCAACAATATTATTTTGCGACAAACGGATGTTTTCCGTTGGAATATCACGGGCTTTACAATACACCTTGGCAAAGTAGGCTGCACAAAGGGCTGACGATACTAAGAAATAATCGAAGGGACTAGGGGCTGAACCATCACCTTTGTAGCGAATAGGCTGATCGGCGATGACAGTAAAGTCATCAAACTTTGCTTCTAATCTAAGATTGTCGAGAAAATTAACTTTTATTTCCATTAAATTATGTCCAAATACGTGTGCTGTCAATCGGCGAGCTTGTCTTAATTGAAGATAATTATCGGTGTTTTTAGCGTAATAGTCTTGGATTAATTACATCAATGGTTCAAATAAAGAGTTATATAGAGCAGACAAGCCTAAAGTATATCCCCGTTCTACCTCAATATGCGTGATTTCAATGGCAATTAAAAGTGGTTTAATGCAGTGGTTTATTGATCTAGACTGAACCTACATTTATGTCGGTGATGCTTTGACCACAGCGCAAAAGCTAGTATTCCTTATAACAGACAGTTCAAAGTCAGTAACTCAGTATAAATAACTTTTAAACCCACCCTATAGGATCTCCTGAGCAAGCATTCTTTGAAAGAACTGGCTTATTATAGGAACCATCATTATCTCAACAATGCCTCAACCGCCAAGATAGGAAACTGGAAAAATTGAAGTCAAAGTTTATAGTGCGGGGAAATCGAAATGTAGAAAAACATCTACAAACTGAAGGTTTAATGTTGATAAGGCGTGCGCTATATTCACAACGCCTTACAAACAGCTCAATTAATCATAATTAATGAGTCAAGAACTCGTTACACAAAATTATATACAGACTCTATCATCTCGGTTTAATTAACTAGGCTGTAATGTTTAATTTACATAAACTGCAAAAAATTGCCTGTCATTATTGACTCAATCTACTGTATATAATTTGAAGTCATTCTCACGTGATAGTAACTTGGTTGTAATAAAAATAAATAACCATTCAAGAATTAGATCATTTCGATATGACGCTGGATGCTATATATAGGAAAAACATGCATGACGATTGAACTAGAATACATGACAGGTTTTGGCAATGAGTTTGAGACAGAAGCTCTATCTGGCGCATTGCCTATCGGTCAATTTAGCCCTCAGAAAATTAAGTATGAGCTGTATGCTGAGCAGTTTAATGTCACCGCTTTTACCGCACCTCGTAGTGATAACCGTCGTAACTGGTTCTATCGTATCCGTCCTTCTGTGATACAAGGTGAATATGAAGCCATAGACAGTGCATTGGTTAGAAGTGCGCCTATTACAGAGGTAGTCACGCCACCATCCATGTTACGTTGGGATCCCGTTAAGTTACCCACTGAAAAAACAGATTTTATTGATGGTTTAGTTACTATGGCAGCTAATGGTAGTGTTAACGCTCAAATGGGTATAGGTATTCATATTTATGTGGCCAATAGCTCGATGGAAGGCCGTTATTTTTGTAATGCCGATGGTGAACTTTTGTTTGTGCCTGAACTTGGTGAAATAATTTTGCATACCGAATGCGGTAAACTTGCGATTAAAGCTGGAGAAATTGCAGTGATCCCTCGAGGTATTAAATTCTCCGTCGAATTACTCACTGATACGGCTCGTGGCTATATCTGTGAAAATTATGGCCAGCCTTATGTATTGGCCGAGCGCGGTCCAGTAGGTGCGAATGGTTACGCTAACGATCGCGACTTTCTCTACCCAATAGCCTGTTTTGAAGATAAACAGGGGGAGTTCGAACTCATCACTAAATTTGGTGGGAACCTATTTCGCTGTGACATCGGCCACTCGCCTTTCGATGTTGTTGCCTGGACGGGTAATAGTGCCCCTTACAAATATGACCTATCTCGTTTCAATGTGATCAACACCGTGAGCTTCGATCATCCTGATCCATCTATATTTACCGTACTGACTTCCCCTTCAGCTACACCTGGTGTGGCCAATATCGATTTTGCGATCTTCCCACCGCGTTGGATGGTGGCCGAAAATACATTCAGACCGCCTTATTATCACCGCAATATGATGAGTGAATTTATGGGCCTGATTGAGGGTGTGTACGATGCCAAGGAACACGGCTTTGTGGCTGGTGGCTCGAGCCTACATAACTGCATGTCGCCCCATGGCCCCGAAGCCGAAGTATTCGAGGAGGCATCAAATGTCGAGCTTACTCCCCAGCGCTATGAAAACACCATGGCATTTATGTTTGAATCTCGTTACATCATACAGCCGACTATGTTTGCATTGAGTGGTAAGACCCGACAAATGAATTATACGCAGTGTTGGCAAGGGCTAAAGAAGAAGTTTACAGGATAAAAAGTGAAAGCTTGATAAGCTGTGAGTTTCGAGTCGCGAACTCCGAAATCGGATGTTATAGATGTAACGCTGACAATCAAAGCGGTTAGCAAAACTGCAATGGTTAACAAAGTTGAATGCATGTTGAGTCTCGGTAAAAAGGCGACCTACCCTTCCATGGATGCCTTTTGGGGCTTAGATTTTCTCGATTTAATGCCAACCTTTTTTTTAAACTCATTTGACAGTTTATTTAAGGGGCTAAGATCTTTATTGCTTTGACGACTGCGACTAAACATTGAAGAGGCAATAAACAGCTCAAACCAAATACTCAACGCCTCGGCATTACGCTTCTCACCCGATGCCGCTAATGCCAGTACGGCTACTTCGGCGGTGCCTAGTTGAAAACCTCGGCTACCTTTTCTCAGTTCATACCGAGCAACCGTTTCAGGAGCAAAAGAGAGCAGTGGCAATTCATGTAGATATGGGCTCTTACGAAACATCTTAATCGCTTCACGCCAGCTTCCATCAAGCATGATAAATAACATTTTTTTTGTACTGTCTAAATGTGTTGATTCAAGTGTTTTCACCACTGTTTGATCTGGATAGGCATATTCACAGGGAAAAATAACGAAAGGCTGATAGCAAGGATCATGGATAAGTGCCAGCATTTTTCGGTTTGCCTGAGTTCTAGACCAAATATAAGCGTGGGTATCAGGAATAAGATCCGCGATAAGACGGCCACTATTACTGGGCTTGAGCACCTCATCATCATACATGATAAGTAAAAATGCATTATTAGAAACCAATTGTTGGCGACTATGACAGGTGCAATAAGTCTGTGCCAATAAACACCACTCACATCTGATGAGCTTTTTGCCTCTGGCAGCATAAGGTCGGGTTGAAATCGCCTTACGGTATTGATATAGCTTATGTATGGCGTGTTCAGATGAGTTCATATAGACTTTGTAAGATCTAGGTTCTATAACCTAGATCTTCTCTATTAGGTTATAGTATTCTACGAAGTAAAAAACCTGCTTTTAAACGACTGATACGAGTCAGTATTTTACGTACAGGAGCCGGATAATCATTCAACGTCTCTATTTGTTTATAATGATACAAGCGCTCGGTATACTGCAGGATATATGCCTGTTCCTGTTCAAACTTATCCTTCCAAGCACCGCATTCATCGTGAAACAAAAGGCCATTTTCAAGATCCAGTGCCCATGCTCGGGGATTTAGGTTGCTGCCGGTGATCAGGTGACATTTACTGTCAGCGCTAATTCCCTTGAGATGGTAGCTGTTTATCCCATCTTTCCAGAGATGAATATTGAGTTGGCCATTGTCAATCGCCCATTGTTGGCGCTTAGCGAATTTTCGCAACGACTGCTCATACATATAGGGCAAAGCTCCTATGGTAGAGAAGTCTTGCTCTGGTGGAATATAGAAATCGTTTGCGGTTTTATCCCCTACAACAATGTCAATACGCTTACCACCTCTAAGGTGTTTAGCTAAGGCTCGTGCCAAAATATAAGGAGGATTAAAATAGGGAGTACAAATAAACAAGGCATCTTGAGATAGGGTCACCATATCAACGATTATTTTATTTAGCTTATTATTTTTTCTTCCTAAACCAACCACTGGGGTAACACGATTGCCTATGGTGGTGGAATGAAATTGGTACTTTGCCTTTCTTAATCGTGCCTTAAGGGTGCGAATATCCGTTTTTTGTGGCAATAATTCGGTAATTTTATCTTGTGTGAGGGAACTAACCGCAACATCTTTTACCAAATAGGTTTGAATCATCAGCCTCATGGAACCCGCGAGTTCAGCCGATTCAATCACATGATATCGATCGAAGCGATACTTCTCGCCTTGATGTAAGTAAATATTATTGATGCTTGCACCACTGAAAATTACAGCATCATCAACAATAAATCCTTTGAGATGTAGCACGCCCATAAACTCACGAGACTTGACCGGTACACCTAATATTTCAATGGGGTGTTTAGCTGCTTGCATCACCTTACGATACATCTGATAATTGCCACTATCCCCCTTATGGCCTATCAGACCACGCCGAGCACGATGAAAATCGACTAATACTTTAATGTCGAGTTCAGGCTTATTGTCTTTAGCAGACATTAATGCCGCTAAGATCTCTCTACCCGCCTCATCATCTTCCAAATAAAGCGCGGCAATATAGATTGAATCAACCGCAGCGGCAATTCGCGTTAAAAGTTCAGCCTTTAAGGCTTTGGGCGTAAGTAACCATTGTAATGCGTCAGGTTTAATTGGTATTCCACCAAGCTTATCAAGCAAGGTTATCTCCTTTTTAAATACTTTCCGTCACGATAACTTAAACTTGGTACCCTATCTAAGCTAGTGCCTTGAACATCGATTTGACATAACTCGGCCAATTGTCTGAATAATGTACTACTCAGGCTGGCTATAATAACTTCAGATAGTCCATACATTCGAATATGAGAGATATCGATCCCAGATATAAATCATAAGGGGATAGAAATTACCTATTTACATCCAACTGGGCAAGAGTTTTTTCATTTTTACAACGTAACACCGTAAAAAATACACTTATCCCAAATAAATGTAACACTGGCCGTGTAAAGTGTTACATTTTAGTATTGATTTGACTTCACAAACATAGCGATCACAGCATTGAAATCAAAGACCAGTTACAATGTCTCACTCATCAGAATAAGCAGATATGAAGACATTAATGAATTTTAAGATTCTAAGCACTATTACACTTACACTATTATTGGCTTGGGCACTATTTCACTTTAAGGCTGAGTTAGGCATTTTTATCTTACCGTTATTTATTGGCTTAGTAACGTTTGTAACTTTAGCGCTCTACCGTTTAATGGAAAAAGATAAAACCAAAGATGAATAACCGTTATGGTATAAGTCTATGATAAAAATATTGACTTCGTCACTCATGTTTATCAACACGCTATCACTAACCTATGCGAATCATCTTATGAGACCTCTCGTTAACGTCTACCTTTTGCTCAGCTGTCTATCTCTTCCGGCCCTAGGTGCTGACTATTTTGATAATTTATTATCCATCATCAAGCCGACTCACTCCTTTACAGCAATTATAGCGACAAATGTGGTCACTGGCGATATCATCTTTGAACAAAATCCAGAGACCTTACTCTTACCTGCCAGTACCATGAAGTTACTGACGGCGGTTGCCGCAGCATCAGCGCTGGGCAACGAGTTTAGATTCAGCACACGTGTCTATTCTAAATTCCCCATCAAGGGGGGCATCATTGCAGGGGATGTTTATATCAGTTTTAGCGGCGATCCAACATTGAAGGCAACTGAGCTTAGATCATTGCTTAAACAACTCACAGATCAAGGTTTATATCGTATCGAAGGCAACCTCTATTTAATCGGTCAAGCCAACGAGCAATTACATGCACGAGGCTGGGTTTGGGATGATCTGGGGATCTGCTACGCCGCACCGGTGTCAAATTTCATACTCAACAGGAACTGTGTCCATGGGAAATTATCTCCCAAACAGGGCACTAAGCAGAGTCAATTATCATTTCCAGGCTATATCCCCATCAGCATCACAAATACCTCTGTGTTTGATAAAGTAGGTATCGAAGATTTTTGTCAATTAGATCTGCAGCGCTTACCAAAAAACCACTTCTCTCTTAGCGGCTGTCATTCTGGATCTCAAGCCATCAAACTCTCCATTGCCATCACAGATCCCGCCTTGTTTATGCAAGCATCGGTGACCAATATACTCAAGAATAATAAGATCAAACTTATAGGTAACGTTTTAATAAAATATCAGCTACCACCACAAACTCACTTAATTTCGGCCCATGAATCAGCTCCACTATCTGACTTACTTCATACCATGTTGCAAAAGTCCGATAACCTCATCGCTGACAGTTTACTTAAACAGTTAGGTAAAAAAATCTATCAACGACCAGGCAACTTCAGTAACGGCAGTCAGGCCCTTAAAACAATATTAACTCGTGAAGGCATCGATCTGACTCATGCTAAAATAGTCGATGGTTCAGGGCTTTCAAGGTATAACCTACTCAGTGCTCGCCAGCTCAGTCAAGTGTTAAACTTAATCAATACCGATGCAAGATTTGCACAGATCATGGATTCACTGCCAATTTCAGGCGTGAGCGGAACACTCAAATATAAGAGGAGTTTCAACAAAGCTCCCCTGCGCGAGCATATTATGGCTAAAACTGGATCGATGCAGGGAGTCGATAATCTTGCAGGCTTTATCAGAAGTAAAACCCAAGATGACACCCTGTTTGTTATCTTAGAAAATGGTCAGAGTCCCCTATATAAGAAACAACAGCAGGCTTCTTTCAGTGCGCTGTTCTTACACTCTCTAATGGATAATCCGCTAGCACAACACACCAAAGTTAGCTCAGTACCCAAAGCTTCGAGTCAGCCTAATTAGTGGCGATTTCTTTAACCGACTAAATTAGATAGCTACATTAGATTTAAAAAGGACATCAAGAAGGCGAGCACTATTCACCTTCTTGATGTTGTTACTCATGGGGGATAAAATCAGAACAAAGATTCAGGCATATTCATAATGGTGTCATCGCCAGCTCGCACCTGAGCCAGGTGATACTCTGCTTTAGGCAGCATTTTGCTAATGTAAAAATCACTCAGATAGCGTTTTTGAGTGCTAAATTCTTTATCCAGATGTAACACCGCGGCATCCGACATCAATAGCCAGAAATAGCCATATAAGACATAGCCAACTGCATCGAGAAAATCAACGGCACAGGCATTAATAATTGCTGGCTTATCCTGTTTCTTATCATTAATCTCAGTCGCGACGATGATAAGCTGTTGCAACAGCTCAGCCACTTTAGCTTTGTGTGCCTCATCGACATGATTCAAGCTCGATAGTTTGACGGTACACTCATTAACAAACTCAGTTAAAGCTGCTAGGTTATCTCCTGTCACCTTACGACCTAAGAAGTCTATGGCCTGGATACCATTGGTTCCTTCATAGATTTGTGCAATCCGAGTATCTCGCACCAACTGTTCGATCCCTGTTTCACGGATATAACCATGACCACCAAATACTTGTTGTGCGGTAATGGCAGCATCAAGGCCTCTATCACTCAAAAATGCCTTAGCCATTGGTGTTAACAAGCCGACATATCGACTCGCCTTAGCCTTAGCCTCGCCTTCTCCATATTTAGCAATATCCAGCTGCTGCCCCGTGAGAACCGACAAAGCCCGGCCAGCTTCGGTTAACACCCTTATATTTAGCAACATACGGCGTACATCACCATGCACTATAATAGGATCGCTAGTCGCGCCGGTAGGCGATCCTCCTGCAGCCACACCCTGAACACGCTCTTTGGCATAATCTTTTGCCATCTGATAAGCCGCTTGTGATGTGCCCAAACCTTGAATGCCAATTGCCAAGCGCTCGTAGTTCATCATAGTAAACATATATATTAGGCCACGATTTGGCTTACCTATGAGATAACCTTGTGCTTCATCATAATTCATCACACAGGTCGATGATGCCTTCAACCCCATTTTGTGCTCAATTGAGCCAACGGTGACCTTATTTGATCCTCCCAGAACACCAGAATCATTGACCTTTATTTTTGGCACTAAAAACAGTGAGATACTCTTTGAGTTGGGTAATTTAGCCAACACCAGATGGATCACGTTTTTAGTGAGATCATGATCTCCACCGGTAATAAAAATTTTGCTGCCTGTGATGCTGTAACTGCCATCATCTAGTGGCACGGCCTTAGTGCGAATACCACGAAGATCTGACCCCGCTTGAGGTTCTGTCATATCCATGGCCCCAGCCCACTCTCCGCTGTACATCATAGGCAAATATTTTTCTTTCAGCTCATCGCTACCATGGGCATTGATACATAAGGCTGCGCCAGCAGTAAGAGAGCCATATAAAGTAAATGCATTACAGGCGCTGTAGGCCATTTCATCGACGAGTACGCCCAACATTTTAGGCATACCCATGCCACCTAAATCAGGCTCTCCACAGAAGCCGACCCAACCGCCTTCAGCATACTGAGTGTAAGCCTCTTTATAGCCGTCTGGTGTGATCACCTTATCACCTTGATGCAACACACCTTGCTCATCACCGCTGCGGTTTATAGGATGGAGTAATTCACGACTTATTTTTTCTGCTTCATCCATTATTGCTACAGCAGTATCCATATCAACATTTTCAGCAATTGCAGGTAAAGATGCCCATGTTTGAGGCGCATCAAACACCTTATCTAACAGGAATTTCATTTCGGCTAATGGAGCTTGGTAAGGATTCATTATTAATTCTCGAACGTGAACTTTAAACGGTTGTTTTAATTTATACCAGATACTATAGGAAAAGAAAGAAAAATTTGGATTAGTTGAGAAAAAGAGAGTTTAAACTAAGAGGTAAATTGAGTGAACAGGGATGATGCTGCGCTGGATAAGCTAAAATAGGGGTGGATCTAAGACGACACTCACAGTGTGAATAAAAGGCCTACGGTCGCCATCTTAGCCTTACCTACAAACCTACCACATCAGATCATCAGGGATAACGTAATCAGCATAGGGATCATCTTCTTCAACGATTTGGCTATTGTCATTTTGTACCCAAAGGTAGCCACACCACTGCGGCACTAACATATTGACGCGTTCAACCAGTTTATGAGGCACTAAGAAACTGGCATTTTCATAACGTACGATACCAAGTCGCCCCTTGAGTAGTTGAGTCTGTAATTTATCATTCACATAAATCGAAAAGATTTTATTATTGTGGCTGAAATTAAACTTAATCTCACCGCTTTGCGGTAGCTTAATCCCCAGTCGAGTAAATTCCGTCACTAGGCCGCGAACGAGCCCTCTCTCAGTTGCTGCTACAAATTTTTGTTCATTTAGTACTTTATCTTTCGCCACTTGCTGCTGTTTTTGAACCGCTATTTGCTGTTTTAAATCCGCAGAGCCATCATCGACTTTAGCCTTACGGTCCCGTCGTTTTTGAGTCTTGGCTTTCTGTACTTTTTGCTTGCTGACTAGACCCGCTTTGAGCAGTTGTTCTTGAAATGGATTTGCCATCTGTTTCTCACTGTAATTAATTTTTTAGTTGAGAGCATTGCCTTGCATAATTCAACTCATTTTAGGCTCGCTACCACGAGTTTACCCAGTCCCCTTCAAAGATGCATGAATCGCCTTCAGCGCAGCTAATGGATCCTTAGCCTTAGTGATAGGTCTTCCTATCACTAAGTAGTCAGAACCAGCTTGAATCGCTTGAGGTGGTGTCATAATTCGATGTTGATCGCCCTTATCGGCCCCTACAGGACGAATACCCGGCGTACACAGTTTAAATTCGTTACCTAATTTAGATTTTAGCACTTGTGCTTCATGTGCAGAGCAAACTACACCATCGAGACCAGCTTGCTTAGTCAATGTTGCTAATCGTTGTACATGATCAAAAGCTGGGACATTAATGCCAATAAGCTGAAGTTCTTCATTCGTCATGGAAGTAAGCACAGTCACAGCAATTAATATTGGAGCCCTATCACCATAGGGAACAAGTGCTTTCTTAGCGGCCTGCATCATAGCCAGACCACCGCTAGCATGGACGTTTGTCATCCACACTCCTAACTCGGCAGTCGCCGCGACAGCCTTGGCTACCGTATTAGGGATATCGTGAAATTTAAGATCCAGAAATACATCAAAATTGCGCTTATGAAGCTGCTTGATAAATTCAGGGCCAAAAAGAGTAAACATCTCCTTGCCCACTTTTAGGCGACACATAGTAGGATCTAACTGCTCAACCAACTGCAGAGCAGCAGGTTTATCATCAAAATCTAGGGCGACCAAAATCGACTTATTACTCATTTATTCTCCACTTGCTTTGCAGTACATTTTGAGTGTTCAAGCATGAGCGACATTTAATGAATATGCCTCATGGCTCTTGTGGGTTAGAGCATAACCTATGCTATTCACCGTCTAATCCCCTAATTCGTTTTATTTCCCCCCAACTCTTACAAGAAGGACAATGCCAATAGAGCCTGTGTGAGGGAAAACCACATCCGCTGCATCGGTATCCTGGACGGAACTTAATTTGCTGTTCTACCAGTTTTTCCAACATGGTAAGGCTCTCTTTCGCTTGTCCGTCCTCGGCTTGCTGTACATGCATTTTCATCAAATGTTGAAAGCTTTTCATCGTTGGGTGTCGATATAAACCATCCAAAACCAGTTGCTCGGCCTCTCGAGTATCCCCCTTTTCAATCAAACTCTGCGCTAAGGTGATGGCGACACTTGCCCCAGCCCCATTTTGTAGCGCTTGGTGTAGCAAGTCACTGTAAGCGGTGAGATCATCACTATTTTGGTATACCTGACGTGCAATAGATAACACATCAGGGAAAAGCTCAATGTCGGCATCAAGTAACTGAGCCAGTAATGCTTTACACTTGGCATATTCATGTAAGTCTAGGTACTTTTCTGCCAAAGTGATCAAAGCTCTGCCACAATCTGAATCTTGTTTTAACGCGGCTTGAAGCAATTTTAATTGTTCGACAATATCAGTTTGCTCATTGGCCAATTCACAATAAAAATGCGCGGTGTTGTGTTTGAGGCTTTGCTGTCTTTTTCGCTTGAGACTCTTGATGATATTTATCGCTTTTTGCCAATCTTTGGTGACCTGATATATATCAATCAAATGGGTTTCAGCATCTTCACTATGATAATCTTGCTTAACCAAATTGATAAATATTTCTTCCGCTCTATCATAAAACCCTGCGGCAAGATAATCTTTACCTAGCTCCATCATGGCTATGTCTCGCTGCTCTGTGGTGAGACTAGGTCTAGCAATTAAATTCTGATGAATGCGAATAGAGCGGTCAACTTCGCCACGTTTTCTAAATAGAGAGCCCAGAGAAAGATGTGTGTCTATAGTGTCATCATCGACATCCAACATAGTAATAAACAGATCGACGGCTTTATCTGATTCATTGGAAAGGAGAAAATTAAGACCAGTGAAATAATCGCGACTCAATTTATTTCTTTGGCTGCTCTGGTTGTGCCTTACACTACGCCGCCCCATATACCAACCGTAACCGGCGGCAATAGGGAGTAATAGAAACAGGATCTCTTGCATATTAGGCGTCGACGTCCCGAGCGGGAATAATCCCTTCTAATTTAGATTCGAGTTTGACACATTTTTTATTGACATTGATTAATGCAAATTTCAATTTAGTCATATGATAAATGGCAAACAACCAGCTGATCATAAAACCAGCAAGGAATACGAAAGCCAGCACTAGGGGAAGTCGGAATTCACCCTGAGCAACGAAATAACTGATAGTCACCGTTTGCTCATTTCGCGCACCAAAAATTAATGCTAAAAAGAAAAGTAGTGCTACTAACACTGTGACGATAAATGATCGCACGATACACTCCATACCCATTTCAATCAGGTTATTATCTAAGATAATACCTAAACTAGCTAGGTTTAGTTCCTTCAGACATAAAAAAGCCTCCATACGGAGGCTTTTAAAACTATGTCATTTATGCATTGATCGCATCGACACGTTCGCGCAGTTCTTTGCCTGGCTTAAAGTGCGGAACATACTTGCCATCCAATTCGACTGAAGTTCCAGTCTTTGGATTGCGGCCTGTACGTGGCGCACGAAAATGAAGAGAAAAGCTACCAAAGCCACGGATCTCAATACGATCTCCGCCTTCCAATGTTTGAGCCATCTGCTCTAACATTTCTTTGATTGCACTTTCTACCTCTTTAGCCGACAACTGCGACTGCCTACTGGCAAGTTTTTCGATCAGTTCGGATTTTGTCATCCTATACCCTCTATTATCAAGCCAAACACAGTCACCTAACAGGGGTGCAAGCACCCCAGAACTTCAGGCGATTACTTACGGGCCGCTTTGAACGCTTCAGCCATAGCACTGCTCACTACGACGTCTTCTTTCTTGTTCAAACTAGCCATTGCTTCTTTCTCTTCAGCTTCATCTTTCGCACGGATAGATAAGCTGATAGTACGGTTCTTACGGTCAACACCCATGAACTTAGATTCAACAGCGTCGCCTACAGAGTAAACTGTAGATGCATCTTCGATACGCTCACGAGAGATATCAGATACACGTAGATAACCTTCAACCGTTTCTGCAAGTTGAATAGTCACGCCTTTAGCGTCAACAGCAGTAACGGTACCGTTAACAACCGCACCCTTCTTCTTATCAGCAAGATAAGCATTGAATGGATCGTCGGCAGTTTGCTTAACACCAAGGCTGATACGCTCGCGCTCTGGGTCAACAGAAAGAACAATTGCATTGATTTCATCGCCTTTCTTGTAACCAGCAACAGCTTCTTCGCCAGTACCGTTCCAAGAAATGTCAGAAAGGTGAACAAGACCATCAATGCCACCGTCAAGACCAATAAAGATACCAAAGTCAGTGATTGACTTGATCTTACCAGTTACTTTATCGCCCTTGTTAAAGCGTGCTGCGAAGTCATCCCACGGGTTAACTTTACACTGCTTAAGACCAAGAGATATACGACGACGCTCTTCATCTATGTCAAGAACTAGAACTTCAACTTCATCACCCAAGCTAACAACCTTAGATGGGTGGATGTTCTTATTAGTCCAATCCATTTCAGAAACGTGAACCAGACCTTCAACGCCTTCTTCGATTTCAACGAAACAACCGTAGTCAGTTAGATTAGTGACACGACCAGTCAAACGAGTATTTTCTGGGTAGCGCTTACTGATTTCTAACCATGGATCTTCGCCAAGTTGCTTAAGACCTAGTGAAACACGTGTGCGTTCACGATCATACTTAAGTACTTTAACGTCGATTTCGTCGCCAACATTGACGATTTCAGATGGGTGCTTAACACGCTTCCAAGCCATATCTGTGATATGTAGAAGACCATCAACGCCACCTAAATCTACGAATGCACCGTAGTCAGTAAGGTTCTTAACAATACCCTTAATAGCCTGACCTTCTTGTAAGTTCTCAAGAAGAGCATCACGCTCTGCACTGCTTTCAGATTCGATAACAGCACGACGAGAAACAACAACGTTATTGCGTTTCTGGTCTAATTTGATAACTTTGAACTCTAGATCTTTGTTTTCTAGGTGAGTCGTATCGCGAACAGGACGAACGTCAACTAAAGAACCAGGTAGGAATGCACGGATACCGTTTAGTTCAACAGTAAAACCGCCTTTAACCTTACCATTGATGACACCGATTACAGTTTCAGCATCTTCATACGCTTTTTCTAGAACAATCCAAGCTTCGTGACGCTTAGCTTTCTCACGAGACAGTTGAGTTTCACCGAAGCCATCTTCAACAGCGTCAAGTGCAACGTGCACAGTGTCACCAACAGAAACTTCAAGTTCGCCTTGAGCATTCTTGAACTGTTCCGCTGGGATTGGGCTTTCTGATTTTAGACCCGCATCAACCAGTACAGTACCGTTTTCGATGCGTACAATAACACCTGTTACGATAGAACCAGGACGAAACTCCAAAGTTGCAAGGGATTCTTCAAATAGATCAGCAAAAGATTCAGTCATTTTTTAGTTACTTTCTTTAATAAACCACAGCCCATCCTAGACGTGGAGTCAGTATAATAATCCGCATCATCCATGTTGCGAATGGTTAAACATCAGTTAAAATTAACTGATGTTAGGTAATTTTGATTTTATATGTGCCAATGCAAGATTGAACACTTCTTCTATCTCGATACCTGACGTATCGATGATAATTGCATCATTAGCCGGAACTAAAGGAGCAACACTGCGATTCATATCTCGCTCATCACGCTCTTTAATCTCAGACAAAAGACACACAATATTAACATCGAAGCCCTTGCCCTGCAACTGATTATAGCGTCTCTGCGCCCTTTCTTCAGCAGATGCTGTTAAATAAATTTTAGCAGGCGTAGAGGGGAAAACCACCGTCCCCATATCACGGCCATCGGCAATCAAACCCGGTGCCTTATTAAATGCACGTTGGCGGCGTAATAAGGCCTCGCGTACACGTGGGAATACTGCAACAATAGATGCGGCATTTGAACACTCTTGGCTGCGAATGTCTATTGAGACATCTTCGCCTTCGAGCACAACTTTGATACTTTGATTTTCACTACTAGTAACAAACTGCACATCCAAGTGTGCAGCGAGTAAAGTAAGAGACTCTTCGTTATCCAGTTCAACATTATGATGAATAGCGGCTAAAGCTAAAACTCGATAAATGGCACCACTATCCAGTAATTTCCAGTCTAAATGCTCGGCTAGCAATCGGCTAATTGTACCTTTCCCAGCACCACTTGGACCGTCAATTGTAACAACAGGAGCCTGCTCCAACATAAATTTCTCCACAATAAAACTCAAAGGACATAAATTGTTTAAATGAGTGCTTCCAGTGACCCATGTGATTGTCTACACACTGAAAATTAAGCGCGCACATTATAAACCAAATAAAAAAATAAAGCGGTAAAAATTTAATATGATAGTTAAATTAAGTGCAGAACCTAGATAAAACACACAGATTTAGCATGATAAAAGCGATAATGGGCCATAGACCCATTTGGTTGAGGCTTATCTAGAACACTGAGCTAACGCAGCAAATTGCTCAAAATAATCAGGGAATGTCTTAGACGTACAATCTGGATCATTGATGATGACACCACAATCGGCAAACGCCAACATGGAAAAGCACATGGCCATTCTATGATCATTATAGGTATCTATTTCTGCTGAATGTGGCTTGTTCGGTGGTGTGATAGTAATGTAGTCATGGCCTTCATCCACAATGGCACCCACTTTTCTCAGCTCGGTAGCCATGGCAGCTAAGCGATCAGTTTCCTTGATGCGCCAGTTATAAATATTGCGAATGGTGGTAGTCCCGGTCGCAAACAAGGCGGCAGTGGCTATAGTCATGGCTGCATCTGGAATGTGATTCATGTCGAGATCAACCCCATTGAGTTTTGACACCCGTGAGATGATATAATCATCCCCCCACTCTATATCGGCGCCCATCTTCTCTAGCACATTGGCAAATTTCACATCACCTTGAATACTCAGACGACCCACCCCTGTCACTTTGACTGCCCCCCCTTTTATGGCACCAGCAGCTAGAAAGTAAGATGCTGAAGAGGCATCCCCTTCGATTAAAATTTTGCCCGGTGACACATAGCTTTGACCTGATTTCATCTCAAAGCGCTGATAATTATGATTTATAACCTCAACACCAAATTGCGCCATCAAGGCTAGAGTGATGTCAATATACGGCTTAGAGACCAATTCACCTTTAATCTTGATGTTAACCTTACCTTTTGCAAGCGGTGCAACCATCAACAGTGCGGTTAAAAACTGGCTAGATAGATCCCCCGCTATCTCAACATCGCCGGCGTTTAACCCAGTGGCATTAATCGTTAATGGAGGAAATCCTTCATTTTTAAGGTAAGTCACCGATGCGCCGAGTTGACGCAGGGAATCAACAAGATCACCGATGGGACGCTCTTCCATACGTGGCTCACCAGTTAATGTAAACTCGCCCTGCCCTAGGGTTAAGGCCGCACAAAGGGGTCGCATTGCCGTGCCTGCATTACCAAGAAACAGTGTCTGTGCCTGCTCTGTATTAAGTGGGGCCCCAATCCCTTCGAGTTCACAGACGGTATTGTTGTCGGAGAGTCGATAGTTCACACCCAATTGTTTGAGCGAGGCCAACATATAGCGAATATCATCAGAATCTAACAAGTTGGTCAGTGTCGTGGTGCCCTTGGCTAGCGTGGCTAGCAGTAGTGCACGGTTAGAGATACTTTTAGACCCAGGAATATTGATGGTGCCCTGGACCTTGCTAATTGGCTCGAGACGTAGTTGCTTCATTAAAATACTTCTTTTTTATCGCGGTACAAACAAACCGCTAGTTAACATTAGACGTTCATGGCAAACAGACTGTAAGGTTACGACTTGTGCCATTACGACAAAATGGCATTCTGTTTAACCGATGTTGGAACTTCGTCATTCTAAATTTACTGATTAAGCAGCAGTATTCAACACTTATTTGTGTTTTACCCTATTTCAAGGTGATTTTCTTTCAAAGTGACAATTATCTAACACTTTCCCCATTAATATCTTCCCCAAAGTAAGCTTGCTCTGTTTTCTTTGACGAGACAAGTAGACTCAGTGTAAATGAATGATGCCAGATAATTAGTTTGGTAATTTATCGCTATTCACTATTACTCAGTTAGTGTTTTACGTTAATCTAAACTTAATAAAAAAAGGGCAGATTACGCCAACAAATTTAAAAAAGGGTTAACAAGCTATGTTTGACACTCTCACCGCTATGCCAGCCGATCCAATCCTTGGATTGATGACTAAATACAAGCAAGACACCCACGCGAACAAGGTAGATCTTGGCGTAGGCGTGTATAAGGATGAGTTAGGTCATACGCCTATTTTAAACTGTGTTAAAAAAGCCGAACAACACCGTATCGATACCGAGGAAACTAAAGTTTACATTGGGCCCACAGGTTCGCCGATATTTAATAGTTTACTTGGTGAACTCGCTTTCGGCAAAGATAATCCAGCTTTACTCGCTGATCGTATCCGCACCCTCTCTACCCCAGGTGGAACAGGGGCATTAAGAGTCGCGGCTGAGTTTATTAAACGCACCAGTTCTACGACAACGTCACAGGTCGCGGTGATCTGGGTCAGTGATCCAACCTGGGCTAATCATACCAGTCTGTTCGAAGCTGCTGGCATTGAAGTCAAAACCTACCCATATTACGATTACGACAGCAAAAGCCTTAAATTCGATGAAATGAAGACAGCACTATCTCAAGTGGGTGCAGATGATGTTGTCTTACTCCATGCATGCTGTCATAACCCTAGCGGTATGGATCTCAGTGAGGATCAGTGGGATCAGATCATAGAGATAACCCAGCAACAAGGCTTCACACCACTTATCGATATGGCCTATCAAGGCTTTGGGGTCGGTGTCAATGAAGATGCTTATGGCGTACGTAACATGGCTGCATCTGTAGAAAACATGATCTTATGCAGCTCATGTTCTAAAAACTTTGGCCTCTACCGTGAACGTATCGGTGCCTGTTCAATTATCGGCAAAGATACTGCCAGTGTTAATGTAGCTTTCTCTGTGCTGCTATATGTAGTCCGTTGCATCTATTCTATGCCACCAGCTCATGGCGCTGCCATAGTCGAAACGATCCTCGGCTCAGATGAGCTTAAGCAAGAGTGGTTAGATGAACTAAAAATTATGCGAGACCGCATCAATGGCAACCGCAACATGCTAGTAGATAAATTGATCGAAACAGGGGTTAAGCGTGACTTTGGTTTTATCGCCCAACAGAAAGGCATGTTTTCATTTTTAGGAGTAAATTCGGATCAGGTAGTACGTCTGCAGCGAGAGTACAGCATCTACATGGTAAACTCTAGCCGCATCAGCATCGCGGGGATCAGTCTGGAAAATGTTGATTATTTAGCTAAATCAATAGCGAAAGTCTTATAAAAGAAAAAGAGAATAAGTTCCTAGTTTCCTAGGAACTTATTTTTATCCGTTAAACCTTGTATTTACCTTCAAAATTTTTCATGAACTGAATTAACGCCTCGACGCCTTCGATTGGCATCGCATTATAAATACTCGCACGCATGCCCCCCACACTCCGGTGTCCTTTAAGCGCCACCAAATTAGCAAGTGTCGCTTGTTTCAAAAAATCAGCATTGAGTGCTTCGTTTACCAGATAGAACGTCACATTCATCACCGAGCGATTGGATTGACACACTTTACTGGTGTAGAAATCACTGCTGTCGATAACATCATAAAGAAGCGCTGCTTTCTGTAAGTTTTTCTTGGCCATAGCCGTGATCCCACCATTACCTTTAAGCCACGAAAATACTTCAGCAGCCAAATACCAGGCAAAGGTCGGCGGGGTGTTATACATGGAGCCGTGTTTAACTGCTAGACGGTAATCCATGATTGAAGACTGTGGCAGATTGGGCAGTTCAAGCATGTCATCCCGTACGATCACGATACTCAATCCCGAAGGACCTATATTCTTCTGAGCACCTGCATAGATCAATCCATACTGACTAACATCTATCTCTTGAGACATGATATTTGATGACATATCGGCAATAATCGGCCAAGGAGACGCTAACTCATCAAATATTTCGATACCATCGACTGTCTCATTAGGGCAATAATGCAGATAACGGTAATCCTGATTTATTTTGGCCCATTCAGGTAAGACGACTCGATTAATTCCATTCACCTGTTCTACAATATTGATGCTATCTATCTGCGTATCACAGGTGAGCTTTTTAGCCTCTTCTAATGCCGATTGAGACCAGCTACCTGAGACTAAGTAAAGGGCTTTACCTTGCTCACCCAAAAAATTATTCACCACAGCAGAGAATTGACCTCGGCCGCCGCCGTGCATAAACAACACATGATAATTTGAAGGAATCGACATCAATTCACGCAGATTGGCTTCCGCTTGCTCTGTCAGCTCAATAAACTCTTTACTGCGATGACTTATCTCCATCACCGAAGTGCCTAAACCATGCCAATCCAATAACTCAGATTGTGCTTTTTTCATTACGGCTTGGGGTAACATTGCTGGACCTGCACAGAAATTATATGTCGCGCTCACTTCTTTATCCTCTCTTGTGATCTGAATAGATCATATTGCCATAAGACACATAGCTTGAGTTATAATATTTTTACATTAGGAATTAACTTTTTAAGTTGACCAATGCCTAAAACAAAACGAGCGTCCAATTGGACGCTCGCTTAAAGGGGCTAAGACTTATTCGGCAGGCTTATCATCACCTGTTGGATCTTCGCCTTCAACTTGGTCAACTTCGGTTACATCATCCGCTTTGATGATAGGGTTACCCTCTTCATCAAGATCAATCTCATCCTCTTGGATCTCATCGATACGCTGAAGGCCAACCACCTTTTCTCCTTCGGCTGTACGAATTATCGTCACGCCTTGAGTATTACGGCCGATGGTGGATACACCCGTGGCAGGAGTACGAACTAAGGTCCCTCTATCACTAATAAGCATGATCTCATCATTGTCGCCAACTTGAACGGCGCCGACTACAGCACCATTTCGCTCGCTGACCTTAATAGAGACAACCCCTTTAGTTGCACGGCTCTTAGCTGGGTATTCAGCAAGTGACGTACGCTTACCGTATCCATTTTCAGTAACGGTCAAGATAGCGCCATCTTCTTTAGGTACGATGAGAGAAACCACCTTCTGCCCATCTTCAAGACGTATTCCACGAACACCAGTGGCTGTACGGCCCATAGGACGCAATGCTACTAGCTCTTCATTGGTTTCTGCATCAAGTTTTACCAGACCAGTTTCAGAATCTCTTACCATCTCGTTGAATCGAACCACTTTACCCGCATCAGAGAACAACATGATGTCATCCTTACCATTGGTAATATCGACACCTATTAACAGATCACCCTCTTTGAGGTTAACCGCAATAATACCGTTTGCACGAGGGTTACTGTATGCTTTCAGGGCGGTTTTCTTCACTGTGCCATGTGCTGTTGCCATGATAATATACTTGTCATCGGCATATTCACGCACAGGAAGGATGGCCGTTATGTGCTCACCTTCAGACAAAGGCAGTAAATTAACAATTGGACGACCACGAGCCTGACGGCTAGCAAGGGGTAACTGATACACTTTAAGCCAATATAGCTTACCAAAATCAGAGAAACACAAAATCGTATCATGGGTATTAGCGACAAGTAATTTCTCAACGAAATCTTCATCTTTCACTTTTGCCGCCGACTTACCTTTACCACCACGGCGCTGAGCCTGATAATCGGTCAATGGCTGATACTTGGCATAACCTAAATGAGATAAGGTCACCACAACATCTTCTTCATTGATGAGATCTTCAAGACTCATATCAACTTCGTTAGCATTGATGACGGTACGACGCTCATCGCCAAAGTTTTCCAGTACTTCGTTTAACTCTTCCTTAATCACTTCTAATAAGCGTTCAGGGCTACGCAAGATATAGAGTAATGCCGCGATGACTTCAATTAACTCTTCATACTCGGCTAATATTTTCTCATGTTCAAGACCCGTTAACCGATGTAAGCGTAAGTCTAAGATGGCTTGTGCTTGTTGCGCGGTAAGGTAATAGTGATTATCACGAATACCATATTCAGGTTCTAACCATTCAGGACGTGCCGCGTCATCACCGGCTTTTTCAAGCATGGCTTTAACATGTCCTAACTCCCAACCTTGAGCGACCAGCTTAACTTTAGCTTCCGCAGGCGTTGGTGATGCTTTGATCATCGCAATAATAGGGTCAATATTAGCCAAAGCGATAGCGAGAGATTCTAGAATGTGGGCGCGATCGCGAGCTTTACGTAGTTCAAATACGGTACGGCGAGTCACCACTTCACGGCGGTGTAAGATAAAGCACTCTAGCATCTCTTTTAGATTAAACAGTTTGGGTTGACCATTAGTCAAAGCCACCATGTTTATTCCAAATGAACATTGCATCTGAGTCTGTGCATAAAGATTGTTGAGTACAACCTCACCCACCTCTCCACGCTTAATTTCGATAACGATGCGCATACCATCTTTATCTGACTCATCACGCAGGCCACTGATGCCTTCAATCTTCTTATCTTTAACCAACTCGGCTATTTTCTCGATAAGGCGTGCCTTGTTAACTTGATAAGGGATCTCGTGGACGATAATACGTTCACGGTTGTTATCTTCTACTTGAACCTCAGCCTTAGATCGCATAATTGCGCGTCCACGGCCAGTCTTATAAGCATCGATAATCCCTTTTCGACCATTTATAATGGCTGCAGTCGGAAAATCAGGACCAGGAATGTATTCCATCAACTGTTCAATGGACAGTGCTGGCTCTTCTATTAGTGCCAAACAGCCTTTGATCACCTCAGTAATGTTGTGTGGCGGAATATTAGTTGCCATACCAACAGCAATACCTGAAGAACCGTTAATCAAAAGTGTCGGTATACGGGTAGGCATGACTTCCGGAATAAACTCAGTACCGTCATAGTTAGGCACAAAGTCGACGGTCTCTTTCTCAAGATCCGCCAATAGTTGATGAGCTAACTTATCCATACGGATTTCGGTATAGCGCATTGCCGCCGCAGCGTCACCGTCGACAGAACCGAAATTACCTTGTCCATCGATTAAGGTGTAGCGCATGGAGAAAGGCTGCGCCATACGAACGATAGTGTCATAAACGGCGGTATCACCATGAGGGTGGTACTTACCGATAACGTCACCGACAACACGTGCCGATTTTTTATAAGGTTTATTCCAATCGTTTTTGATTTCACTCATCGCGAAGAGTACGAGACGGTGCACAGGTTTAAGACAGTCACGAACATCCGGTAGCGCACGGCCCACGATCACGCTCATGGCGTAATCTAAATATGAATTTTTTAATTCGTCTTCAATATTAATTGGTGTTATAGATGAAGCCAGATCAGTCATAAACTGCTCGATCCCCTGAAATTATGCCTACCTAAATACCTGCCAAAATGGCACAGTAAAAAGTTAAGTCTGAAAACGTGATTTAATATTCTAACACAGTTATTTTCTGCCACCAGACCCTATTTAACTTTAGCGATAAATAAGTGTTAACCTAGAACAATTGACTAAAATCAAACTAATGTTCGCTAATCAATCAATTGGTTAAACATTCATTGATTCCTTATTTATCTGGCTTTGAATCTTCCAACCAATGGGTATAATGGTGTCATTAATAATCCCTATTGAGGTAATTTATAGTGGAGCAGAACATTAATCCTGAGATAAATGTCGATCCGGCCGAAATCGCAAAATTCGAAAAAATGGCCGCCACCTGGTGGGATCCTGAAGGTGAATTCAAACCATTGCATAAACTAAACTCTCTGCGACTCAATTATATCGATCAAACCTGTAATGGACTGTTTGGTAAACGGGTATTAGATGTCGGTTGTGGGGGCGGGATCTTATCTGAGAGTATGGCCCGCATTGGCGCTAAGGTTAACGGCTTAGACATGGGCACTGAGCCTCTGGATGTAGCCAAACTGCACGCCATTGAAACGGGCGTTCAAATTAACTATATACAAGACACTGCAGAATCTCACCGAGAAACGAATCTTGGTCTCTACGATGTGATCACCTGTATGGAGATGCTAGAACACGTACCTAACCCGAGTTCAGTGGTCCAAGCCTGTGCCGATATGGTCAAACCCGGCGGTTATGTTTTTTTCTCTACCATAAATCGAAATCTGCGGGCTTATATAGAAATCATCTTAGGGGCCGAATACCTGCTAAAAATGCTACCTGTGGGCACCCATAACCATAATAAATTTATCAAGCCATCAGAATTAATATCAATCGCTGAACATGCTGAACTGTTCTGCCAAGATGCAACGGGGATCGCCTATAACCCACTAGTCGACATTTTCTCTTATACCAAAAATGTCGATGTTAACTATATGATTGCCACACGTAAGAATGAAGATTAATGACAACACATATCTATAAGGCTAGTAAAGCCGAAATCAAAGCCGTGTTATTTGATCTTGACGGTACACTTGCCGATACTGCGCCGGATCTGGTCGCGGCGTTAAATATGAGTTTATCTCAGTTAGATTACCCTCAGGTGTCCCTCAAAGCAATGCGCCACATTGCCTCCAATGGCAGTATGGCGCTAGTCAAAGCGGCCTTACCTCAGGAGTCTGAAGAAGTATGTCTAGAAACACAGCTATTATTGCTGCGTTTTTATTTAGATATAAACGGTCAATTTTGCCGTTTATTTGCCGGCATCGCTGAGCTACTCGAATATCTGGACAATCAAGGACTCCCTTTCGGCATCGTGACCAATAAGCCTGCCAGGTTTACTCGACCCTTGATTGCCGCATTAGGTTTAACTCAATCCATGAAGACTGTGGTAAGCGGTGATAGCACACTTTACGCTAAACCCCATGCTGCGCCTATGCTGCTCGCTTCACAGCAAATAGAGTGTGCTTGCCAAGACATTCTTTATCTTGGCGATGCCAAGCGAGATCTGGTCGCGGCGCAAGCATCGGGAATGCAAGGTGGTGTCGCGCTATGGGGCTATATAGGTGAAACAGATTCTCCCGAAGATTGGCCCTGTGTTCACCAATTCGACTCTCCCCTTGACGTGCTTGAACTTCTCCGTTAACACTGAGGAGGCGCGAGTAAAAGATGACTCTAGGCTAAGACCTCATTAGATCATAAATATTGCCAATGGTTCAGAGCTCTTTTTCTATACTTATTCATCTATTCAATATTTCATTTTACTGGAATAAAGCCAGTGAATTCCGACCTCGCAGGTTAGCCAAAACCAACCTTAAACTTATCCACAAGATTGTCACAGCTTGTTGGGTTAATTTGGGCTTGCAAAAATACACAAACATCACTATCTTGTACCTATTATATATAAAAACACTACATATGGTGTGTTAGTTACAAAGGTGTACAGGTGTAACGATTTATTTTCCGCCATAAAACTGACCCGTTTAGAGTGTTGGGATTGGTTGTTATACAGGGAATAGTAGGATGAAATTACTCCCTCATACTCAAACATTATTATCAAGGTCTATCTTTAATGAATAGCAATATGAAAGTTACCAAACGTAGTGGTAAACGCGAAACCATCGATCTAGAAAAAATCCACCGCGTGATCACATGGGCAGCTAAAGGTCTTAAAAATGTCTCAGTATCAGAGGTTGAACTCAGATCTCATCTACAATTTTTCGAGGGTATTCCTACCGAAGCTATTCATGAAACAATTATTAAAGCTGCTGCCGACCTCATTTCACCCGAAACACCAGACTACCAATTCCTCTCTGCCCGTTTAGCCGTCTTTCATTTAAGGAAGAAAGCATTTGGTCAATTTGAACCACCTAAACTTTATGATCATGTGGTTAAACTGGTAGGTTCAGGAAAATATGACCAACATATTATTGAGGATTACAGCCGTGAAGAACTCGATATCTTAGATAGTTATGTCGATCATTGGCGTGATATGAGTTTTTCCTACGCGGCAGTCAAGCAGTTAGAAGGTAAATACCTAGTGCAAAACCGGGTCACTCACGAGATCTATGAGAGTGCGCAGTTTCTATATATCTTAGTCGCCGCCTGTTTGTTTGCTAAATATCCAAAAGAGACACGCCTCAGCTACATCAAGCGTTTCTACGATGCAGTCTCTACCTTTAAAATTTCACTACCAACGCCTATCATGGCTGGGGTGCGTACCCCAACTCGTCAGTTCAGTTCATGCGTATTGATCGAATGTGGTGATAGTTTAGATTCAATCAATGCGACAGCCTCTTCTATCGTTAAATATGTCAGTCAGCGTGCCGGGATCGGTGTAAATGCAGGCAGAATTCGTGCTTTGGGTAGCCCGATCCGCGGCGGTGAGGCATTTCATACCGGTTGTCTGCCTTTCTTTAAGTATTTCCAGACCGCAGTTAAATCATGTTCACAAGGCGGAGTACGGGGGGGGGCAGCAACCTTGTTCTACCCTATCTGGCATCTCGAAGTTGAATCTCTACTAGTATTAAAGAATAACCGTGGTGTTGAAGATAACCGTGTCCGTCATCTTGATTACGGCGTACAGCTAAACAAGCTTATGTACCAACGCTTGATTAAAGGCGGAATGATCAGTTTATTTAGCCCGTCGGATGTGCCTGGGCTTTATGATGCTTTTTTTGAAGATCAAGATGAGTTCGAACGTCTCTACCTTCAATATGAGGCCGATGACTCTGTGCGTAAAGCACAGATTAAAGCAACAGAACTATTCTCATTGATGATGCAAGAACGTGCCTCTACTGGCCGTATCTATATCCAAAATGTGGATCATTGTAATACTCACAGTCCTTTTGACAGCAAGGTCGCACCGATCAGACAATCAAACCTATGCCTTGAAATTGCACTGCCGACTAAACCACTCAATAACATTAATGATCCTGAAGGTGAAATAGCTCTCTGTACCTTGTCTGCTTTAAACTTAGGGGCGATCAAAGATCTATCCGAACTCGAGCCCTTGGCAGATCTAGCAGTGAGAGCCTTAGATAGCCTACTTGATTACCAGAATTACCCTATTATCGCCGCACACCAGTCTTCGATGAATCGTCGTACCTTGGGCATAGGTGTGATTAACTTCGCTAATTATTTGGCAAAAGAAGGTGTACGCTACTCAGATGGTTCGGCTAATAACATCACCCATAAAACATTCGAAGCCATACAGTTTTACCTACTCAAGGCTTCAATGAATCTGGCTAAAGAGCAAGGTCCCTGTCCATCATTCCATGAAACGACGTATTCTAAGGGGGTTCTGCCCATCGATACCTATAAGCGTGCCTTGGATAAAATATGTGATGAACCACTGCATATGGACTGGGAAACACTGCGCCAAGATATCGTTAAACATGGACTGCGTAATTCAACCTTATCTGCGCTGATGCCATCTGAAACATCATCACAGATCTCCAACGCAACCAATGGTATCGAGCCTCCACGTGGACTTATCAGCGTTAAGTCGAGCAAAGATGGTCAGTTAAAGCAAGTTGTTCCTGATTTTGAGAAGTACAAATACAGTTATGAACTACTTTGGCAGATGCCAAATAATGATGGTTATCTTCAACTTGTGGGCTTGATGCAGAAGTTTGTCGACCAAGCTATCTCGGCAAACACAAATTATGATCCAAGCCGATTCAAAGGTAACAAGGTCCCGATGCAGGTACTATTAAAAGACCTACTCAATGCATACAAACTCGGTATTAAAACCCTCTATTATCACAACACCCGTGATGGTGCTTCAGATCAAATGGATAGCATGATAAGTATAGAGAAAGAAGACGAAGACTGCGAAGGCGGCGCGTGTAAGATTTAACACGTAGCAGTAATTGAGATTTAGAGTCATCACGTAATGATTGACTCCCAAATTAAATTTATTAGGGGGATGACGCCCCTATATTCTGGAAGAAAACATGGCCTACTCTACATTTTGTCAAACACCTAATAATGCTCGACTTGAACCTATGTTTATGGGGCAATCGGTCAACGTTGCCCGTTACGATGTACAAAAATACGAAGTGTTTGAAAAGCTGATTGAAAAACAGTTGTCTTTTTTTTGGCGTCCAGAGGAAGTTGATGTCAGTAAAGATAAAATTGATTACGCTGCCCTGCCCGATCATGAAAAACATATTTTCATCTCAAACCTAAAATATCAAACCTTATTAGACTCAATTCAAGGCCGCTCACCCAATGTGGCATTCTTGCCTCTGGTATCGCTACCGGAACTAGAAACTTGGATTGAAACTTGGTCATTTTCCGAAACCATCCACTCACGTTCTTACACTCATATCATACGTAATATTGTCAACGACCCCTCCATTGTTTTTGATGATATTGTTGAAAATAAAGAGATTTTAAAACGTGCAACGGATATTGCCCAATACTATGATGACTTAATTCTACTGACCCAAGCCTTCCACCTTCACGGTGAAGGCAAACACAGCATAAATGGTAAAGAGCTGTTGGTCACACAGCGTAGCATCAAAAAATCACTCTATCTTTGTATGGTGTCAGTCAACGTATTAGAAGCGATTCGTTTCTACGTTAGTTTCGCCTGCTCTTTCGCGTTCGCCGAACGCAATGTTATGGAAGGCAACGCTAAGATTATCCGTCTTATTGCCCGTGATGAAGCGCTACACCTTAACAGCACGCAACATATTCTCAAGATAATGCGAGCTGGAGTTGATGACCCTGAAATGGGTGAAGTAGCCAAAGAATGTGAGCAGCAAGCCTATGACATTTTCATTAAAGCCGCCGAGCAAGAGAAAGAATGGGCCCAATACCTATTCAAAGATGGCTCTATGATAGGATTAAATGAAGAAATATTGTGCCAATATGTTGAATACATTACCAATGAACGTATGAAATCAGTCAATATGCCATGTCACTATGCAGAGATCACCAACCCTCTGCCTTGGATGAAAAACTGGTTAGAAAGTGATTCGGTTCAGGTCGCGCCACAAGAAGTCGAAGTGTCCTCTTACCTTGTCGGACAAATTGATGCGTCTATCGATGAAAGTGAATTTGAAAATTTTGACCTTTAAAAACATGTTTAAAAAAGCGCCAGTTGTCAGTCTTGATAGCCAACCTGTGCTGCTGTTTAATCAGCAGCATGCTAGTTTATTGATCGCATTGGAACATAAGAAAATCAAGGTATTCTCAGAGTGTCGCAATGGTTATTGTGGCGCTTGTAAAACCAAAGTGATCAGCGGTAGCGTGACCTACCATACCGAACCGTTAGTAGAGCTCAAAGCCGATGAATGTCTACCCTGTTGTTGTACTCC
>JBAHZX010000149.1:0-6703 GCA_037132815.1 Shewanella sp. | reverse complement strand
CACTGCTGCAAAGCAGATCAAATGATAATCTAGGATCAAGCAATTTATTTGTCGCATCAAAACCTGAAGTAATAGATAATTATGGCGCGGATAACCTTGGCTGTCCATTCTCAACTCTGTAGCATACAAATCTTCAACTCGAATGTTCCAATAGCCTTTAAAAGCTTTCAACAAGAGTTTTTTGTAGCAAAAATGATATCGATGATGTTCTAGTTAAAATACAAACTTATGAAATAATTTTATCATAACTGAAAATTAAGTTTTCCAATTTCAATTATAAGAGCCCTTGCTATGTACGAAAAAACCGTCACTATAATGGCTTCCCATGGTATACATACCCGACCCGCAGCGCTACTCGTTAAAGAAGCCAAAACCTATACATGTGATATTTTAGTAGAATGTAACGGTAAGCAAGCCAGTGCTAAGAGCTTATTTAAACTGCAAACCTTAGGCTTATATAATGGCGTCACTGTAAGAGTTTTTGCACATGGGGCAGAAGCAGAGCAAGCCGTTGAGAGAGTTTCAGAACTTTTAATTACGCTTAGCTAATAAATGTAAAACATCATTATTCGTTCATAGGAAAAAATATGTCCATTTCGGGAATTGTAGTGTCTTCGGGTGTCGCTTTCGGTCAGTCCAGAATACTTAAGCCTCATAAAACAGCATTGGATTACCGAATATTGCCCTTAGAGCAAGTTCCTGCCGAGCAAACCACACTCTCTACAGCTGTGGCACAATTTGTTGGCTCATTAGCCAACAGTTTACAAAATATAAGTCTAAATAGTGAAAATCATCAGTTAATAGAAGCTGATATTTTACTGCTAGAAGATAATGAGCTTATCACGCAGTTACAAGAATCCATTGCCAAACAACAATTTACCGCCAGTGTCGCCGTCGAACGTGTTTTCACTCAACATGCAGATCAATTAAGAGCCATGGAAGACCCATATCTTGCTAATAGAGCCCAAGACATAGACTGCTTAAGCAGTCGCTTGATATCGGTGATCAACGGCAATATCAACGAAAAACTACAAAGCTTAAGTGGACCGACAATATTATTTGCTTATGATCTCACTCCTGCAGAGTTTGCGACCCTACCACTGAATAAAATTAACGGTATAGTGTTAAAAACCGGCGGGCTCACCAGCCATACCGCCATTCTAGCCAGAAATGCTGGGATCCCAGCCATACTCAGTTGTGATTTTGACCTTATAGAAGGAAATGAGTCGTTAAAGGATAATCAAGCTGTTGCTCTGGATGCCCTATCAGGCACTTTGCACATAAATCCTGATTCAGATATCCAGCTTCAGCTTAAACAATGTCTAAAAAATGATAAACTTAAAAAGTCTCAGCTGCTAAAATACAAAAACTTACCAATGACCACCAAGGATTCACACCGAGTCGCCCTGCTAGCCAATGTGGGATGCTTAAATGAAATAAGTCATTTATCCGATATGGGAGTCGATGGTATAGGCTTGTTTCGTACTGAATTTATGCTAATGAATACCAGTAAAATGCCAACGGAAGATATGCAGTACAAGCTGTATTGTGATGCTCTACAATTTCTCGATGGTAAGACATTTACCATAAGAACCTTAGATTTAGGTGCAGATAAGGAGCTTCCCTACCTATCCCTGCCAACAGAGAATAACCCCGCACTGGGTTTTCGTGGCACCAGATATTCCCTCACTCACCCAACACTACTAAAGACTCAGTTGAAGGCCGTACTCAGGGCTGCAAACCATGGTCAGATAAGATTAATGTTTCCCATGATCAATCAAGTTGAAGAGCTAGATAGTCTTTACAGCATTATAGACATATGTAAGACAGAACTGGTTGAAGAGGAGCGTAGCTATGGCCATCTTAGCTATGGCATAGTAATAGAGACACCAGCGGCGGTACTGAACCTGCCTTCAATGCTTCCCAAACTAGACTTTATCAGCATAGGGACTAACGATCTTACTCAATATACTATGGCGGCAGATCGAACTAATCCGCTATTAACTAAAGCTTACCCTTCTCTATCACCGGCAATTCTGGCATTGATTAAAATGACAATTAACACCGCTAAGCCCACAGGGATCCCTATCTCTTTGTGTGGTGAACTCGCCACAAACCCCAATGCTGCAGCTATTCTTGTTGGAATGGGTATAGATGAACTCAGTGTCAGCCCCTCATCCTTGCTAGAACTTAAGTCTACACTGCGTAATCACACACTGGCTACCTACCAAAAATGGAGCCAATATGCATTATCGATACAAAGGTTAGATGAATTAAATGATTATGTGTCACACTGTTATTAGCCAATATTATTCAATATACTGTAATGACAAGAATAATAAGATAGATATTGTACTAGGGGGAAACACATGGGGTTTTTAAGCCGTATTAGACGATTAATGTCAGGGCAAACCGATCTGGTCGGCGGGATAGATGTATATGCCCCCATATCAGGTAAAATCGTCCCAATTGAACAAGTCCCCGATGTGGTATTTTCCGAGAAAATTGTCGGCGATGGATTAGCCATAAATCCCAAAGGCAAACAGATTGTTGCCCCCCTCGATGGCACCATAGGAAAAATTTTCGAGACCAACCATGCATTCAGCATCGAGTCACCACATGGACTGGAACTGTTTGTTCATTTTGGAGTCGGCACGGTGGAATTACGAGGCAATGGCTTCAAACGTCTGGCTGAAGAAGGCCAGCAAGTAAAAATGGGGGAACCCATCTTAGAATTTGATATCGAATACCTCAAAGAACAAGTCGATAGCCTACTGACCCCTGTTGTTCTCGCTAATATGGAAGATATTCAATCATTGGTTAAAAAACAAGGCGCTATCGAGGCGGGAAAAGACATCATCTTCACTGTTGTGCTCTAATATCAGGAAAGGCAGTATCTATTCATTCTGCTTTTACTGTAACCTTCCGCTTCACTGAACTCATTTTGTGAAGCGGAGCAGAGTCTCTAATTTCCTCTTGTCTCAAAAAAATCACTTTTTAGTACGAGTCCCACCTTGAGCCAAAGGGACGGCAATGCCACAATACGTGCAACAATAATTAATGCATCTGATGAGTAAACCAGCCAAGTAACATCGGCATGAACATCTACTTTCTAAATGGAGTAAACACCTTGATCCTCTACGGCATAAAAAACTGCGATACGGTACGTAAAGCCAGAAAATGGCTTCAAGCTAACCAGCCTCAGGTTACTTTTCATGACTTTCGCCAAGATGGACTCGACAGAGACCAACTGAGTAACTGGGTCGCTATTGCTGGCTGGGAAAACCTATTTAATAAGCGCAGTACCAGTTTTAGAAACCTATCGGATGCTGACAAATCTGATATCGATCAAGATAAAGCCATCGAACTGATGATCGCCCATCCTACGCTGATCAAGAGACCCGTATTGGTTACCGCAGATAAGGTACAAGTAGGGTTTAAAGAAGCGGAATACCAAGCTTGGTTCAAGCTATGAGTCAGGATGTATTAACTCTAGCCCAAGATCTTATCTCTCGGCCATCAGTCACACCACTAGATGAAGGCTGCCAACAGTTAATGGCTGACAGATTGGCTAAAGTGGGTTTCGACATTGAATCTATGGTGTTTGAAGATACCACCAACATGTGGGCTCGGCGCGGCACCGAAAAGCCGCTATTCTGCTTTGCAGGTCATACTGATGTGGTGCCTGTTGGCGAGCTCAGTCGCTGGCACACCCCACCTTTTGACCCCGTCGTTATCGATGGTTACCTCCACGGACGCGGTGCTGCCGATATGAAAGCATCCCTCGCCGCCATGTTGGTGGCTACCGAACGTTTTGTCGAGAAAAATCCAAATCATAAAGGCTCTATCGCCTTCTTGATCACCAGTGATGAAGAAGGCCCATTCATCAACGGAACCCCTCGTGTCATAGACACTTTAGAGGCCAGAAATGAAAAGATCACCTGGTCTCTTGTCGGCGAACCATCATCGACTCATAAACTAGGTGATATCGTCAAAAATGGTCGCCGTGGGAGTCTTACAGGTAACTTAATAGTCAATGGCATTCAAGGCCATGTTGCTTACCCTCACCTTGCAAATAATCCCATTCATAAGGCAATGCCAGCCTTAGATGAGTTGGCTAAAATGAAGTGGGATAATGGCAATGAATACTTCCCCCCCACCAGCTTCCAGATAGCCAATATCAATGGTGGCACCGGTGCATCTAATGTGATCCCTGGAACATTAGAGGTCATGTTTAACTTCCGATACTCCACCGAGGTCACTGCAGAAATCCTGATTCAGCGTGTACTCAACATCTTAGATGCCCATGGCTTAGAATATAATATTAGCTGGGTTTTCAATGGACTGCCATTTATCACAGGAGATGGACCTCTACTCGATGCGACCAAAGCAGCCATTAAACAAGTCACAGGAATCGATACTGTTCCACAAACGACTGGCGGCACATCAGATGGACGATTTATCGCTCCGACTGGTGCACAAGTGATAGAACTAGGTCCGGTTAATGCTACAATTCACAAAGTGAATGAGTGCGTTAAAGTGGCTGATATCGAACAACTAGCGCTTTGTTATGAAGTGATACTGGAAAAATTACTTTGTTAAATTCCATCACGGCTTATGGCCTTAATTCCAGCCACTTAGTGGAACATCAAGGTCATAGACTCGAGCGTAGAACTCGAGATGCGTTTATAGAAATGGCCCGTGCCGCGGACTGCTATGGAGTAACACTCACACTCTGCTCCGGTTACCGTGATTTCAACAGACAAGTTAAGATTTGGAACACTAAGGCCAGCGGCAAGCGGCCTGTTCTAGACCTTAACTCGCGAGCGGTTAACCTTGAAGGTAAATCACCCAATGAGATCATCGATTTGATCTTGCTCTGGTCAGCACTGCCCGGCACCTCACGTCACCATTGGGGAACCGATATCGATGTCTTTGATGCTACTGGTATCAAACAAGATGATTTACAACTGCAGAGCGCCGAATACTCACCAGGCGGGCCTTGTGCCAAGCTTTATCTCTGGTTGGTAGAACATGCCGCTGATTTTGGCTTTTATTTTCCCTATCAACTTGGACTAAGCGGCGTGAGCCCAGAGCCCTGGCATTTAAGCTACTATCCAGTATCTAACAAGATTTTAAATTGTTTCGATATTGAATGTTTAAAACAAACGCTAACAGACTCAGACATTATATTTAAAGATGAAATTCTTATACGTCTGCCAATTTTAATACAAGAATATGTGTTTAAGGTCGCGCCGCCTCCCCAGTAAATATGTCCAAATAGACACTCCTGAATAGAAGCTACCGAGTAGGATCTTCTAAATTAAGACCATCGACTCAATTTACACTAAACGAAAATCGAGCACTCATTACCAATGAACACAACAGAAAATATGAATTTTTCAGCCTCAATAAAACAGATAACCTTAGATAATAAACATCTTAGTTACCTAGATATAGGCACGGGTCCAGTACTCTTACTCGGCCACTGTTATCTTTTGGATTCTAAGATGTGGAAACCTCAAATTGAGCATTTATCGTCGCAATATCGCTGTATTGTTCCTGATCTTTGGGGACATGGTGAATCAGGTACTCTCCCTGAGTCCACCCACTCATTACGAGACATCAGTCAACAGATGCTACAATTGATGGATAACCTATCAATAGATAAGTTTTCAGTGATTGGGTTGTCTGTGGGGGGCATGTGGGGCGCTGAACTGGCACTGATTGCGCCGACGCGTGTCAAGGCTCTCGTGATGATGAACTGTTTCATAGGCTATGAGCCCGAAGTGGCCAGAGCTCAATATTACTCTATGCTGGATATCATCAAAGAAAACCAAGCGATTCCGCTGTCAGTTATTGAGCAGATAGCCCCTCTCTATTTTTCTAGAAACGTACAGCAGGACAACCCAGACTTGTTTAACACATTTAAATACTCTCTCTCCAATATTGAACCTGAACGCATCGAGAGTATTTGTCGATTAGGTAAGATAATTTTTGGTCGTCGGGACACCATGGATGATATCGATAAATGGATCACGCCTTGCTTAATCATGACCGGCATAGAAGATACCGTACGACCGGTGTTGGAAAGCTATTTAATGCATGATGCCATTGATGGTAGTGAATTTATCACTATCCCCAAAGCCGGTCATATCTCAAACCTAGAACAACCAGATTTTGTTAATGCTGAATTAGAGAGATTTCTCGCTAAGCACTTAAAATAATCGTTAAACTATATGTAAACCCGTTCTATCTCAAGATGCTGTATATTCTCATGCATCGCGATCACTCAATACCATCGATGCGATCACTTTTCGGTCAAAATAGTATTGAGTGATCGGCTTGAATGGTATCGTTTGATTTTCACACTTTTTGTCTAACCAGTAGGTATTTTTAACCGTTATCCTTTTCATTTTTGATGATGAGAATGACCATGCCAACGGCACCTATTCCAATGCGTAAACTTAAAGAGATTTTAAGACTAAAATACGGCTGTAAACTCAATCATCGTCAGATAGCAAAAAGCTTACATACTTATGTACCCCACTCAGTACAAATATGGCTCTGTTGTAGCTAATTGTTGTCTATACTTATAAATAAGACTTAACTGATTGAAGGTACTAGCAATGAAGACTAAATCATTTGTAAGTAAGCTTAATCTAATCACTAAAGCACTTTTCTCTATGACTCCAGCGCAAAG
>JBAHZX010000090.1:0-21285 GCA_037132815.1 Shewanella sp. | reverse complement strand
GGCGTCGAACTTTTCTAGCATTACCTTTCATCACGGTATTACCAAGTGATACTTGGCCATCTCCGGCGATGACAACTTGGTTATTACGGCGAACTGATACGATTGTGGTCACAAATGAATCCTCTTCTCAAACTGATGCAGCGATGGCATCAGTGGGTGATAGAGAATATATGGGGGGGAGTGAGTGAAATATCAAGGATTAATAGCAACTCTATTAAGTTTATGATCAATTCATAGCACTCTCAGGGCTTTAAAGGCGGATTGTTGAAATAATAGTGGTTCCCTTATCAGCCACTTATTCAAAAGAGTGCAACACAAAAGTGGGTTTAAACATGATTTATACTGGCTTTTTGTAAGACAGTACAATACAGCCATTTATACCAATTTTTTGTAAGGTATGTCTATGTGTTCCTGCTTGACGTTTAAGCTCATATGGGCCTAGGCTGACCTTATACCAGTCACCTGTAGTGCCTCTAACCTTAGCAATACTAGATTCTAGCCCCTGAAAGGCGATGACCGCTTTCATTTGTTCCGCTTGGGCTTGAGTCCTGAAAGAGCCACATTGCATCCGATAGAAGATAGTTGAAACCTTAATTTCGGGAATATCAACTTCAACTTGCTTGTTTTCCAGTTCCCGTTGATAGGTCCATTTTTCTTTTGGTTTAGGAGGAAGAGCTGTAGGAGCCTTCTGCGGAGCGGGCTTGAACTCAGCTTGCTCAATCTCAGAAGTCTCTGTGAGCTCTTCAGCACTGTTATTGATACTCCAAAGGAAATAGCCAAAGCCCGTAATTAGGCCAAGGGTTACCAGCAACAAAGCCAGCGGAAAGCGTCTTGGGGCTGGTGCCTGACTCTTTCTACGTGTCGTTTTCGCCTTGCTTTTTTTAGCGGGACTTTTGTTTGCGTAATCGCGATTAGTCATAGTTATTGAGTACCGTTTGGTTACATACGCTCTAAGGTTTCAATACCCAGCAGGTTAAGACCTTGCTTGAGGGTTTTAGCGGTAAGTTGAGCGATTAGCAAACGACTCTGCTGCTGTGCTTCGGTTTCTGCAGCCAGAACGGGACAGGCTTCATAGAAGCTAGAGAAGGCACCAGCAAGTTCAAACAGATAAGCACACATAGCATGGGGTTGGCCTTTTGCCACCATACGCGATAAAACCTCTCCAAATTGTGCAAGTTTATTACCCAGATTTTTCTCTTTTTCATGATCCAGTACGATTTTTGCGTCGCTTAAATCTATATTTGTAGCACGCTTAAAGATGCCCGCTACACGGGTGTAGGCATAAAGCAGGTAAGGTGCGGTATTACCTTCGAAGCTGAGCATCTGCTCGAAACTAAAGATGTAGTCGCTGGTGCGATTCTTAGACAGGTCGGCATATTTGACCGAGCTGATCCCGACCACTTTGGCTATCTTCTTTAATTCGGCTTCATCCATCTCTGGATTTTTGCTACGAACCAGTTCCAATGCACGAATATCGGCTTCATTCAGAAGATCCACGAGTTTAACCACCCCCCCAGAGCGAGTCTTAAACGGGCGACCGTCTGCACCATTCATGGTACCGAACCCCATATGCTCTAGGCTGAGTTCAGGACGGACAAACTTGGCTTTACGGGCTAATTTAAAGACTTGCTGGAAGTGCAGTGCTTGGCGTAGATCGACAAAGTAGAGTGCTCGGTCTGCCTTTAGCACATTGGAGCGGTAACGTATCGCTGCCATATCACTGGTTGCGTACAAGTAGCCACCATCCGCTTTCTGTATAATAACGGGTAGGGGCTCGCCTTCTTTATTTTTAAACTCTTCCTGAAAGACGACTTTAGCGCCGTGACTTTCAGACAAGAGTCCTTGTGTATCCAGTTCCTTTACCACTTCAGCCAAATCGGCGTTGTAAGCACTCTCACCACGTACATCTTCACGGGTCAGGCTTACGCCTAAACGCGCATAGACGTCATGACAATGGCTAAGGGAGATGTCATTAAATTCACGCCACAGTTTGTTGCAGTATTCATCGCCTGATTGCAGTGATACCACAAGTTTACGGGCGCGGACGGCAAACTCTTCGGACTCGTCAAAACGCACTTTCGCGGCGCGATAGAAGGTTTCGAGATCGGAAAGATCTATCTGAGCTTGTTCACCATTTTTAGCGCGTAACTCTTCCATATAAGCCAGTAGCATGCCGAACTGAGTTCCCCAGTCACCCACATGATTTTGACGAATAACCTTATGGCCTTGGAATTCCAGGGCTCGTACCAGGCTATCGCCTATGACAGTCCCGCGCAGATGGCCGACGTGCATCTCCTTGGCCAAATTGGGTGAAGAATAATCGACGACGATGGTTTGTTGCTCAGGTAAATTGATACCTAAATGATCATCTTTTAATGCCGTCATCAGTTGATTAGCTAAGGCGCTTTCATCGATGAAAAAGTTAATAAAACCTGGCCCTGCTATTTCCACTTTTGCCAGCTGACGGTCTTGAGGCAAGCTGTTTATAATGAGTTGAGCTATCTCTCTGGGATTTTTGCGAGCAACTTTAGTTAGCATCATAGCCAGATTGGTTGCGAAATCGCCATGGGTTTTATCTTTGGTTCGGTCCACTTGAATTCGAGCTTCAAAATCAGTCGGGATAATTCCCTGTTGTTTAAGGACGTCTAGGGCTTGGATGAGCAAAGATTGAATGTGTGATTTCATTGGCGTTTAATGACTACTTAACTAAATGATAAAAAGATTTAGGGATAACCGTGCATTTTAGCTGCTTGTGGTGGTTAATTGCTATCCTCTGAGTCAATTAAATTACATTTCTATGTTAATTGAGCTTATAACAAATCTTGTGGATCTCTGTCGACGCTCCATCGACAACGCTTAGCCAGTGGCAGAGCCTCAATTTGAGGCAGTGCATATTCGAATGCCTGTTGCAGTTGTTTTCTTGATTTTGTTTGAAAAATCAGGTGCCTACGATATCTTCCCGCTTTTTTATCCATAGGTGCAGGCATGGGGCCTATGATTTCACACTCATCGTTATGAGGAAGGAGTTGAGCCACTTGAGCAAGAAAGTTATCGGCATCTATTGCCTGATGGGCTTCGGCGCGCAATAGCAACATATGCCAAGCTGGTGGTAATAGTGCTTGTTTACGTTCATTGAGCTGTCCTCTGGCAAATTCGCCATAACCTTTGTGCATGAGTTCACGTAAAATGGCGTTATTGGCTTGATGTGTCTGCATCAAGACGGTGCCTGGTTTTCTGGCTCGTCCCGCTCGTCCTGATACTTGAGTATAAAGTTGCCCGAAACGTTCAGGAGCTCTGAAATCGGCACTAAATAGGGCGCCATCGACATCCAATAAACCGACTAAGGTGACGTCTGGAAAATGATGACCCTTAGCTAACATTTGGGTACCCACCAGTATTTTGTATTCCCCCTTATGGATGGCGTTAAGGTGGGCTTCTAGTGCACCTTTTCTACTGGTGGTATCGCGATCGATACGAACCACTGGGTATTTAGGGAATTCTTTTGCTAATGCCTCGGCGAGTTGCTCAGTGCCAACCCCTTGGCCCATTAACATGGTGCTGCCACACTTGTGACATTGACGTGGAATAGCGTAATGGTTGCCGCAGTGGTGACAACGTATCTCCCCCAGAGATTGATGTACGGTGAAGAAGGCGTCACAGCGATCGCACTCATGAAGATGGCCACATTCATGGCATAATAAGGCTGGAGCAAAGCCTCTGCGATTGAGGAACAGTAGTACTTGGTTACCCGCATCCAGATGGATCCGCATCTCGTTGAGCAAGGCATGGGACAGGCCTGTTTTTAAAGGCTGATTGCTGATGTCAATAATGCCCTGACGAACGTTCTTGGCATTGCCCGCTCGTTGACCTAATTGCAGGTGCTTATAGCGTCCACTGAGTGCATTTTGTAGGCTCTCGAGTGAGGGTGTTGCAGTGCCTAGCAATACGGGAATATTTTCTAGGTGACCACGCATAACAGCCAGATCTCGGGCATGATAGCCAACACCTTCTTGCTGCTTAAAACTTGAATCGTGTTCCTCATCTAAAATTATCGTTCCCGGATAAGCCATCGGAGTGAAGAGTGCTGAGCGTGTGCCTATGATGATAGCGGCTTCGCCTGTTTTTGCCTGACGCCATGCCGCTAATCTTTGTTTGTCGGTTAATCCTGAATGAATGACCGCGACCTTGACCTTGAAGCGGCTCTTAAATCGACTGATTGTTTGAGGTGTTAAGCCAATTTCAGGCACTAATACCAGCGCTTGTTTTCCTTGCTTGAGTACAGATTCAAGTAAAGCGAGATAGACTTCGGTTTTTCCAGAGCCTGTAATGCCTTCGAGTAAGGTACAGTGATAGCCTGATTGCTGGTTGAGGGTCGCGACAGCGATGGCCTGTTCGGGGTTGAGTGTTAATGGCTCTTCGCCTAGTTCAAGCTTATCTCGCCAGCTAAGATCTATTTGATGACGGCGCTCATTTTTAACTATCCAACTTTTATCTTGTAAGGCTTTAATTGCCGGTTTACTCAAAGCCAAGTTGTTGAGCTCATCTTGAGTCATCTCAGCTTTGAGTAACACTTGCATTACTTTTTTTTGTGCTGGAGCTCGTTTTAATGTGTCTAATGAGGCTGCATTTCCTTGGGCTGTCACCGACCAATATGTCGTTGTTTCGGCATTGACTTGGGCACCTTTACGCAGTGCGATGGGAAGGGCCTGAGACAGCATTTGACCTAAACTGCAGAAATAATATCTAGCCGCCCATGCGGTGAGTTTATAAAGGGGATCAGGTAATAAAGGTTCATCATCGAGCAGTTCAATAATAGATTTTATTTGATTAGGTGCTAAATTACATGTATGGCTAGTGCCAATAACCAGACCGATTAATTGCTGACGACCGAAGGGAACTCTGACTCTAGCACCCTTTTTTGGCTCAGATGTGACAGATTCAGGTACGTTATAACTGAAGGTTTGCCGCATAGGAACGGGTAGAGCAACCTCAACGAATAGGGCCATAGACAGATAGGCTTTATCAGAGAACAAAGAATAAAACAGTGTACCTAGGCTGAACGATTAGGGCTACTGTTATTATAATGGCTAGTGAGGTTGCTAAAAAGGATTAACTTAATGACAATAATGATAAAAGTGGTATCTTTTTTAATGTTTTTTATCTGTATCCCCTTTATCGGTGCGGGCTACGCTTATGCACAAATTTCCCATGTCAGTATTAATGAACAACAATTTATTTTAGGTGAACACCCCAGATTCAAATTGAATATCGTTTCTCAGGATAGGAAGTTGGACAAGATGCAGTTTATTATCCGTCAGGCTAGTGGTACAGAAAGTTTAATGGCCAAGCCGCTCAATCATTTTTTGTTGTTGGTGATGGGCGTCGAAGATGTGGTGGATCCTGATGCAACGTTAGTGGTCAGAGAGTATCGGGTGAATAAATGGCGAGATGTGAAAGTGTTTACCTTGTTCAAGGGGCAGCAATTATCAGCACAATTGACAGCTAAGTCTTTAGCCGCAGACTTGAGCGTCGAGGCCATAGCATCAAAAGCGCCGAGTTCAAGCGATAAGGTTGCGACTTTGAGTCAGGCATCGGTTCAGCTTCTTCCTGCTAATGGAAAACAGTCCGCCCAATACCGAGATGCATTAATTGATGGATCCTGTACTCTTGATGATACCTCTGAAATGACACTTTGGCGTATAGGGACTGTGCAAGGTAAAAAATGGGGGATAAGTATTTATGGTGCCATGCTTGCCATTTTTGAAGCCAACCCTAAAGCCTTCAACCAAGGTAAAGTAAGTGGCTTGCGAGCCGATGCTGAATTGAATTGCCCCTCACAAGCATTAAGGGCTAAGCATTCTAACTCTAAGGTGGCGAAGCAAACGTTTGAGGCATCATTATAAGAGTCAATGACAGTTGTGCAGCTTATGTTTTAGCTCTTGTATATTTTTTAAAATCATGTAATATTTTGCGCCTGAATATTTTATTAACCGCATGTGGTGTCCGACTTCGGGTTGGGAGAGCGACATGGCCTTCAACTTAAGGTAATCCAAATGAAAACAGGCATTCATCCTGAATATGCAGAAATCACTGCAACTTGTACTTGTGGCAACGTTATCAAGATAAATTCAACTGCAGGTAAATCTCTGCACTTGGATGTATGTGGTGCATGTCACCCATTTTACACGGGTACACAGAAGTTGGTGGACACCGGTGGACGTATCGATAAGTTCAACAAGCGCTTTGGTGCTCTTGGTAAGAAGTAGCTTTGACTTAAACGTTTTATATTGAAAAAAGGTGCCTATATGGCGCCTTTTTTGTTTTTAGTCTGTTTTATTCGTTATTGAGGGACGTGGTGGTGATTGAAACTGTCGAGAGAGGTAAAAGGAGCGGTGACCGACTTTTAAACATAGGATCAGCATTTATGGTGTATTTAAGATAATAAATTCCATAATGATATACCTAGGGAGTATTCTAGTAAGTTTGGCAACATTTTAAACATAAACATGCTTCAAACCCAGTCATGACCATAATGTGTTGTATTATTCCTACAAAAAGTAGCAATAAATTGGCTATTAGTGTCAAAGATAAGATTGTAAAACAGGCCTTAGAGCTATAATCCAATGCTTCATTTGGCTTTTATCAATAATTTATTTGAAAAGTGTGTAATTTCAAGTATCGTACCTGCTTTAGTATCAAGGTTAACACCAGATAAGGTGGACCTGATTTTTTGCTAAAACAAACCTCATAGAATAAGTTAACTCGACGCATTTTCAGGATTAAAAAAATGTCAGACTTTCGCCAACAAGCTCTCGATTACCATGAGTTCCCCGTCCCAGGAAAAACTGCGGTTAGCCTGACGAAACCCGCCGAAACCAGTTTAGATTTAGCGCTAGCTTATAGCCCTGGTGTTGCTGAGCCAGTGCGTGAAATCGCTGCAAACCCTGATGATGCTTATCGCTATACCGCTAAAGGCAATACGGTTGCCGTTATTTCAAATGGCACCGCTATCTTAGGCTTAGGCAACTTAGGTCCACTGGCTTCTAAGCCAGTGATGGAAGGCAAGGCGCTACTGTTTAAACATTTTGCCAATATAGATGCGACAGATATTGAAATAAAGCATCGCACCACCGATGAGTTTATCAATACGGTGGAAGCGATTGCGGACACATTTGGTGGCATTAATCTTGAAGATATCAAGGCGCCAGAGTGTTTTGAGATTGAGAAGGCACTGATTGAGCGTTGTAACGTTCCCGTTTTTCACGACGATCAGCACGGTACGGCAATTGTGACCACCGCAGGTATGCTCAATGCTTTAGAGATCCAGGGTAAGTCTATCGAGGATGCGGTGTTTGTTTGTATGGGGGCCGGTGCGGCCGCGATTGCTTGTATGACCATGATGGTTAAGTGTGGCGTGCAGCGTGAAAATGTTTATATGCTCGACAGAAAAGGGGTTATTCACACTCGCCGAGAAGATATCAATGAGTATAAAGCGTTATTTGCTAACAATACTGACAAGCGTACGCTGCAAGATGTTATTAAGGGGGCAGATGCTTTCTTAGGCTTATCTGGCCCAGATGTTCTGAGCGCCGAGGATGTCGCTTTGATGGCTGACAAACCAGTCATTTTTGCTTGTTCAAATCCAGATCCTGAAATCAAACCCGAAACGGCTCACCAGGTTCGCAAAGATTTGATCATGGGTACGGGACGCAGTGACTATCCTAATCAAGTGAACAATGTACTTTGTTTCCCATTCATCTTTCGCGGTGCATTGGATGTACGCGCATCGAAGATCAATGATGAAATGAAGATTGCAGCAGTATATGCCATTGCTGCACTGGCTAAAGAAGAGGTCCCTGCATCTGTACTCGCAGCGTATCCAGATGTGACGTCATTGAGTTTCGGTCCAGAGTATGTAATTCCTAAGCCTATGGATCCACGCCTACTGTCTAATGTGGCTAAAGCCGTGGCCCAAGCGGCAATTGACTCAGGCGTGGCAGTGGTGACTGAGCTACCAGACAATTATATGAGTTAAGTTGGCAAAGGGATCCAGTAGGATCCGCGATAAAATAAGCGAGTTGGATTAGAGCCACGTTATATCCTATGGCGATATAATGTGGTCTGATATCTCCGCTAGACCACCAAGTTATTGAAATCTCCTCGCTAGTCAATCGGCTAAAATTTCCCAGTTTAGTACCAATCTCAGTTTAGATACTCTAGTGTGTTGGTTATCCTTAGGATATAAGTTCATCCATGTGTTATCGGTGGTTTATACCCTTATACTAATCAAGATGCCTGTTTCAGAGTGCTTGAGCAAGTTCAATTTAAGGCGCATTGTTGAAATAATGGTGGTCTCCTATAGGTCACTTGTTGCAAAAAAGTGCAACACCGAAGTGGATGTGCTCATTTTTTCCTGAGGGGATGGATTATTCAAGAAGTGGCAGATCTTGAAATTTTAGCTGCAGTACTGGAGTGACAAGCTTATTCAGCGAGTCAGTTGAAGAAATATAGACTGGTTTGCAGCAAATTTATTGGATTTTAAATTAGAGTTTTTAATTCATTTCATTAACCAAAGCTTTGTTGTAACGTGTGTTAATACTTTGCTGGTGGAATTGTTTGGTGCTAGGCTGAGTTATTTAGAGAATGTGTAAATCCTGTGTTTTAACAACATTATAGAATTATTCGTTAGCATGCTACTATGCTAAAGTAGTATCGATGAACATCAACATCAACATTTTGATTTTTGGTAGATTTATAGGCATGGCTTACAATGGGAAAAAGTTTTTTAAGTAGATTAGCATTTTGGCAAAACAAGCATTCGATATTCGAGCTTGGCATCTACATTTGTCCGGATAAATTTGTTGTGTACCAAATTAAAGCCCCTGAAGCTATGTCGTCTATCAAAGCGGATTCTCAAGTCGGTGGCAGTGTTAACACTGATAATTATATCCACGAATTTTCGTTTAATGGTTCAAATTGGTCTGATGTATTCACCTTAATGAATAAGCAATTTGAATCAGCCAAGCTACACATTACCTTGAGTTTCTCATTTTACCAATTATTAGTTGTTGACAAACCTAATGTTGAAGCCGCTGACATGTCCCAAGCATTACAGTGGTCTGTCAAAGACATGGTCACTCAAGCGGTAGCCGATATTCATATCGACTATTTCGATTCACCATTGCCAAATAGTACTAAGTTAAGTGTCGTTGTTACCGCAAAGGCAACATTAACCGCGATGGTATTGGCGGCTCAAAAACATGGTATGCAAGTTGTTGGTATAAGCATCGAAGAGATGGCAATGACCCATCTTTTCAATAAAGAGCCCCAAGCAAGGTTGGTGTTGTGTCATACCCCAGAGCAAGAGTTATTGCTGACGGTAGTAAAGCAGGGCCAGCTTTATATGCAGCGACGCGTGCGAGGCTTTAACAAATTAGATACTGTTGGCGTCGATGAATTAGCCACAGGGATGGCTGATAGCTTAAGTGTAGAGTTGCAGCGTTCAATGGATTATTTCGAGAGTCAACTTCGTCAAGCGCCGGTGGTTTCGATTGAATTACTCATTAATGGTCAAGTCGATAAACTTGCCGAATTAGTGAGCGAAAATTTTGATCAAGAAGTTAATGTCATTGCTTTTGATACTGTGGAGGCCAAAATTGCCCAGTTGACTAGTAATGAATTTCATCGTCTCGATCCAACAGAGTCAGGAGTTGAGGTATGACGTTGAAGACGAGAGTCAATCTGTATTCAGATAGCCTATTGCCTCAGGTACAGAGACTTAGCTTTAAACGCCTGACTCAAGCGCTTGCCTTTATGCTTGTGCTGTTTGCGATTGCTATCTCAGCGAGCTATATTTTAGTCTCTGGGCTCAAGAGTGAAAAAATCGAGCTGAATAAACAAACATTAAGTTTAAATAAGCAGAAAGAATCCCTCGAAGTGGCAATAGAAAAACGTGCTCCCGATGCTAAACTGGTGGAACAAGTGGATCTTCTCACTCAACAAGTTGAGCTAAAACAGATGCTCATAGGTGAGTTGAGTCAAAGAGAAGCACTGACGAGTCATGGCTATTCTGTGTTATTTAAAGATCTCGCTCGTGTTGCCAATAGTCATCTTTGGCTTAATCGTATCAAAGTAGAAAATAATGAATTTATCTTTGAGGGCTTCAGTTCAGCCCCTAATAGCGTTCCCCTGTGGATTGAGCGTTTAAAATTGACTGAAATGCTGAAAGGTCATGCCTTTGCGGCGATGGAAATGAGTCGAGGAGAGGGCAAACCGTTAGCCTTTATCTTAACCAGCAAGGCAAAAATCGAGGAGACCAAGTGAAGCAACAGTGGAATAAGTGGGCCAGCCTATTCGATGCTTTGACTCAGAGAGAACGAGTCATTGTGGCGCTCGCATCCTTGGTCGTGGTAGGTATGCTCTGTTATCTTCCACTTGAGTCATTATTATTAGAGCATCAGTCCCTTGCTAGGCAACACAAAGCGACGAGCAATGATAATAAGGTCTCATTACAACAGATTGATCTATATCAGCAGCGGTTAGCACAAAACCCCAATGATGAATATAACAACCGCTTGAAAGTATTGAAACAACAGGATACAAATTTAGATGAACAGCTGTCTTTTCAGATGGTGGATATGGTGCCTGCTAACCATATGCCGGCGCTTTTGAATGAGTTACTTGGGGAAGTCACTGGCATCACACTGCACCAATTCAAATCAATAGCACCGACTCCTTTGCTCACTGTAGGGGATAAAAAGATGAACTTATACAGTCATGGGATCCGTTTGAATCTTGAGGGGGATTACTTTTCGATACTCAAGTTTATCGAAGCTGTGGAAGCGATGCCAAGCAAGCTGTATTGGAAAAAAATAGATTATAAGGTAGATGAATACCCCATGGCGAATGTCGTGCTGGAACTCTATACCTTAAGCATAAATAAGGATTTTATCAGTGTCGCGACTCAAGGTTAGTCCACTCGTTGTATTGTTGATGTTACTAGTCACTAGTATTCAGGCAGAGACATTAAGGGATCCGACAAGGCCAGGTTATAACGCTCAGGTCAACACCTCTTCGGTTTCGAGTCAACGCGATGATTTAGTACTTAATAGTGTGATTAAGTCAGGATCGGCATCATATGTTGTGATTAATAATAAAATTTTCAAAGTTGGGGATCGAGTACAAGGTGTGAGTATCATTGCTATTGGGACTAATTCAGTTTCGTTATCAGACAAGCGTAAATTAACCATGTATCAGTCAATAACAGAGTAAAAGGGAAATTAAATACAAATGAATGCGCTAAAAATTATAACGCCTCTGTTAGCTCTCTTGTTGGCAGCGTGTCAAACAAATTACAGACCAGATCCAGTTATGGCTAGAGAGGCTTTGGCTGAGTCGCTACAAGTAGAATCGAATCAACCCATCACGCCTCCTCCGGCAAAAATGCCAGAGTCTCTTCAGCAGGAACTGGCTTCTACCGACTTACTCGGCGAACTAACGTCGAGCCGAAGAACCGAACGTCGTTTCGATGTGTCAGCCCATGATGTTGAAGCTAGAGTCTTTTTCCCCAGTCTGATACAAGGGACGCCCTTGAGTGTTGCGGTTCACCCCGATGTAACGGGTAGTATATCTTTGTCGTTAAAAGCCGTCACTTTGAGTGAAGTGCTTCAAGTCGTCGAAGATATTTATGGTTATGAAGTGAGTCGCACAGGGAGAGTCTTACGTATCTATCCTGCAGGCATGCGCACCGAAACATTTCCATTAAATTATCTGTATATGACGCGCCAGGGCTTGTCTTTGACTTCGGTGAATTCGGGTCGAATCGCAGACGATAACAATAGTAATAATAGTAACAATAACAATAGTAATAATAGTAATAATAGCAACAACAGTACCTCGTCTAATAACAGTTCTAGTAGCTCTGACACGACCAATGGCACCTTCATTCGTTCAACGACTGAAACTGATTTTTGGGGAGAGTTAAAAGAGACGCTAGTATCAATAGTGGGTAATACTGGCGGAGGGCGTCAAGTTGTTATCACTCCACAAGCCGGATTAGTGACTGTTCGTGCGTATCCAGATGAATTGAGACAGGTTAGTGCATTCTTGAAAATGGCCGAGACTCATCTACAGCGACAAGTGATCATAGAAGCTAAGATTTTAGAGGTCACCTTATCTGATGGCTATGAGCAAGGGATAAACTGGCAGAATGTTTTAGGCCATGCGGGCAGTACTGATATTGAATTTGGCACATCATCAGCTGGTGATTTGTCGGATCAAATTACCAGCTTGATTGGTGGTGTGACTTCACTCAAGTTCTCAGGAACTGACTTCACCGCTATGATCAGTTTGCTCGATACTCAAGGTGATGTAGATGTACTATCGAGTCCACGTGTTACGGCTTTGAATAACCAAAAGGCAGTCATTAAGGTTGGAACCGACGAGTATTTCGTGACCGATGTATCGTCGACAACCGTATCTGGCACGACGACAGTGACCACTCCAGAAGTCGAATTGACTCCATTTTTCTCTGGTATCGCCTTGGATGTGACCCCACAAATTGATGCAGAAGGTTACGTATTACTGCATATTCACCCATCAGTTATAAATATCACTGAGCAGACTAAAACGATAACTATCGCTGATAGCACGCTGGTGTTGCCCTTAGCACAAAGTGATATTCGTGAATCGGATACCGTGATCAGGGCCAGGAGCGGTGATGTGGTGGTGATTGGTGGTTTGATGAAGAGTGAGAACATCGAATTGGTCTCTAAGGTTCCTCTGTTAGGTGATATTCCCCTCATTGGAGAACTGTTTACTAACCGTTCTAGATCATTGAAGAAAACCGAATTAGTCATCTTACTGAAGCCCACCGTAGTCGGTGTTGATACCTGGAAGAAGGAGCTTCAGCGCTCTAAAGATCTGTTAGATCGTTGGTATCCTGAAGAGCAAGATGAAACTGAGTAAGGGCTGTAAATTTTGTATCAGCAACATTTTGGGTTAACGGAAACGCCTTTTTCACTTACCCCTAATACCGAGTTCTTCTTTGGGCTCGCGCCTCATGTTGAGGCATTGCAAGTATTACAAATTGCGTTGCAGACAGGTGAAGGCTTTATTAAGGTGACAGGTGAGGTGGGTACGGGTAAAACCCTCATCTGTCGCAAGCTTATCAATGAATTACCACCCAAATTTCATTGTGCTTACTTACCTAACCCCTATCTGTCTCCAGCAGAATTACGCTGGGCTGTTGCACTAGAGTTAGGGCTTAAATATTCTGCTGGTATCGATCAGATGCAACTGACAGGACTCATTCAGCAGCAATTGCTTGCCCTATGTGCCAATGGTCATTCAATTGTATTGGTTTTGGATGAAGCTCAGGCCATTCCCGATGAGAGTCTGGAAGCCTTGCGTTTGTTTACTAATTTGGAGACCGAGACTCGCAAGTTATTACAGGTGGTGCTGTTTGCTCAACCTGAGCTAGATGAAAGATTAAATCAACACCGTTTTAGACAATTGCGACAAAGAATTACTTTTTGTTACTGCTTACGGCCGTTGACGCTAGATGAAGCCAGTGCCTATATTCAGCACCGGCTAACCGTTGCAGGTCATGTGGGTCAATCACTGTTTAGTTATAAAAATACTCGAGTGTTGGCCATAGCATCGAAAGGGATCCCTAGATTGATCAATGTTTTAGCGCACAAGGCCTTGTTATTGAGTTTCGGTGAAGGGACTGAAAGAGTCGAATACCGTCACATTAGAGACGCCATTATTGACACCAAAGATACGACACTTAGTCATAGTGCCAGATGGGTTTGGTGTATGGGCTTTAGCCTAGTATTAGCGGCGGGTGGGTTATGTTTTTACCTGTTTGATGGAGCCAGTGTATGAGCGTTATTAACTCTATGCTTAAAAATTTAGATAAACGTCAGCAATCCCATGATCTGGAACAAATCAATGTAACCCCGGTACAATTTCAGGCTAAACCTGTCTCAAGGTTACCTTGGATATTACTCGCCATTATCTCGGTTATGCTGTTATCTGGGGCTGGCTATAGCTGGCAAGCTTTATCAAATACTCAGCCAAAGTTAGCGATAAAAGTTCAGGCTAGTGAGCCAGATACTCGAGTTGAGACTACAGAAGACTTAGCGGTCGACATAACTTCAGTTTCAATGGCAAATGCCACGAGTAGCAAGGTACTTAGTGACGACATTGAGACAGAGGCAACGCTATTGGTGACATCGAGTGTCAGTTCAACATCTTGGCTTAAAGCTGAAAATCAGAAAGTGGTCGATAGTGATCCAGCAGTCACATCTTCGACCTCAAGCAACAACATAGAGCCAGTGATTGCATCTGATCTTGCTGTTGAATCTACGCCTGTTGCAATTAAGCCGGTTGAGTTTACCGCTGTTGAATCTACGCCTGTTGCAACTAAGCCGGTTGAGTTTACCGCTGTCGAATCTACGCCTGTTGCAGCTAAGTCAGTTGAGTTTTTTACCGCTGCTGAATCTACGCCTGTTGCAGCTAAGTCAGTTGAGTTTACCGCTGTCGAATCTACGCCTGTTGCAACTAAGTCGGTTGCAGCTAAGCCTAGCTCAATGACGATTACAGAAGTGCAAATGTCAAATGAACAGCTTGCCCAGCGAAGCTATCGACTGGCAATAGAGGCCGAAAATCAGGGCTTACTCAATGATGCCATCGTTTATCATAGCGACACATTGACGTTAAGTCCCAACATGCATGAGGCGAGGCGACGGCTAGCAGCCCTATATTATGGTATAGGACGTTTGGACTCAGCCAGTGACATTCTGATAAAAGCAACGGTTCTTTTTCCTGAAGAGTACGATTACGTCTTCTTACTTGCCAGAGTACGACAAGCTTCAGGGAATATTAGGCTAGCCATGTCCAGCCTAGAGAGGATCCCCGATGAAAGCCAGCTAGCCAAGCAAAAATGGACCTTGCAATCTAGCTTGGCACAGAAGAGTAACAACTATATATTGGCCGAAGAAAGCTACCGAAAATTATTACGTCTGGACGACAAACAGGCAAAATGGTGGATGGGTCTTGGCTATGCTCTTGATTCATTATTGGAATACGATCCAGCCAAACAAGCCTATATACAAGCCCTATCAGCAGACGGCTTATCGGAACAGGCAAGAGAATATATCGAAAATAGGTTAGTTCAGTTAGGAGACAGCGAGTGAAACCGAAGTTAAAAAAACGTCTGGGTGATCTGCTGGTTCAAGAACAGATTATAGGCGAAGCCCAGCTATTAAAAGCGTTAGTCGAACAGAAAACTAGTGGTAAAAAATTGGGCCGCACGCTGATCGATCTTAACTGCATCACCGAAGAGCAACTGTTACGTTTCCTCTCCCAGCAGCTTAATATTCCATTTATCGATATTAGCAAGCGACCTATACCGGTAGAAGTCTTTAACTTACTGACGGAAGTACAAGCGCGACGGTACCGTGCGCTGGTGGTTGAAGATCATGGCGACAGTGTCTTGGTTGCAATGAGCGATCCAGCCGACTTACAAGCCATGGATAACCTTGAGGTGCAGTTGCTGCCTAAATTATTGAAGATAGCCGTGGTGACCGAAAATCAGCTGCTAGATGCCTTCGATAATCTCTATAGACGTACTGGTGAAATAGCCCAAATCGCGGGTAAGCTCGAAGAAGAGTATGCCGCCGATGACCTGTTCGATCTTGCCAGCCTAACCGATGGCGATAGTGATAATGAAACCACAGTCGTCAAATTACTGCAGTCTATTTTTGAAGATGCGGTACAAATGCGGGCCTCAGATATCCATATCGAACCCGGTGATAAAGTGCTACGCATCAGGCTACGTATCGATGGTCAACTCAATGAGAGTGTATTGCCTGAAGTCAGCATTGCCGGGGCTTTAGTATTGCGGCTAAAACTGATGGCAGGCTTGGATATTTCCGAGAAACGTCTACCGCAGGATGGCCGTTTTCATATTGAAATTAAAGGACATCAGATCGATGTGCGTATGTCGACCATGCCTATCTATCATGGTGAATCTGTGGTGATGCGTTTACTCGACCAATCCGCAGGTATACTCATGCTTAATGAAACGGGGATGCCGCCAGAGATTTTAGCGCGTATTCGGCAGCAGATTAAGCGTCCTCACGGCATGTTATTAGTGACCGGACCAACCGGTAGTGGTAAAACCACAACATTGTACGGCATATTAAGCGAGCTCAATACCGCAGACAAAAAAATCATCACCGTTGAAGATCCGATTGAGTACCAACTTCCACGCATTAACCAGGTGCAGGTTAATCATAAAATTGGTTTAGATTTTTCCAATGTACTGCGCACCACACTACGTCAAGATCCCGATATTATCATGGTGGGGGAGATGCGAGATCAAGAGACCGTTGAGATTGGACTCCGAGGTGCAATAACCGGTCACTTAGTCTTGTCGACCATGCACACCAATGATGCGGTGACCAGTGCGTTGCGTTTATTGGATATGGGGGCGGCTAGCTACCTAGTGGCGAGTGCACTAAGGATGATAATTGCTCAACGATTGGTGAGACGGGTCTGTCAAAATTGCGCTACTGAGTATCAGTTAACCCCCCAAGAAACAGTCTGGTTAAAATCAGTTAGTCACTTGGATTTTTCACAAGCTACACTCAAAATTGGCTCAGGGTGTCAAAGCTGCAATGGCAGTGGTTATCGTGGGCGTATCGGTGTATTTGAGGTGCTTGAATTAGATGAACCTATGATAGAAGCCATGCGCACAGGTAATCCACAAGATTTTGCTCTGGTAGCAAAAGATAGCCATAATTTCATTCCCTTAGCTGAATCAGCACTTAAATATCTGGCAGAAGGGGTGACGACTATCGAAGAGGTGGCCAAGCTAGTCGAACATGTCATTGAGTCTTAACTGCCTCTAGCGGCAGAGACGCCGACTCGATAAAGTGGCAGTTTTATTAATCGTGTAATATATGCTCTGAACAATGATGGTGGCAATTAATTAATGGCAGTATATAAATACCGAGGGCGCGATGCTCAGGGACAGCAGGTTACAGGGGTGGTTGATGCTAACTCTGAAAGTGCTGCTGCAGATCTGTTAATGTCTCGTTCGGTTATTCCATTAGAACTCAAAGAGACCAAGGAGAAGCAAGACCTCTCTTTGACAGATCTCTTTAAGTCTAAAGTGAGTCTATCTGAGCTGCAGATTTTTAGTCGGCAAATGTATTCTTTGACACGTTCTGGCATTCCGATTTTACGTGCCATTGCAGGTTTGTCAGAAACGACTCATTCTCAACATTTGCGCAATGCGCTCAATGATATTTCTGAACAGTTAACCGCTGGGCGCCCCTTGTCTTCGGCAATGAATCAACACCAAGATGTGTTCGATGCGCTTTTTGTCTCTATGATCCATGTAGGAGAAAATACAGGTAAACTCGAAGATGCCTTTTTTCAGTTAGCGGGTTATATCGAGCGCGAACAAGAGACCCGACGTCGGATCAAGGCCGCGATGCGTTATCCAACATTCGTCTTGATTGCCATTACCATCGCCATGGTGATATTGAATATTATGGTGATCCCTAAATTTGCCGCAATGTTTGCGCGTTTTGGTGCCGATTTACCTTGGGCAACCCAGTTGCTAATTGGCACATCTAACCTATTTGTTAACTATTGGCCAGCCATGCTGGTCGGTGTCATAGGGACCTATATTGGCATTCGCTATTGGTACCATTCTGAAAAAGGCGAGAAACAGTGGGATAAATGGAAGCTGCGTATTCCAGCCGTAGGCAGTATTATTGAGCGTTCAACCCTATCTCGATACTGTCGTAGTTTTTCTATGATGCTCAGTGCTGGAGTTCCCATGACGCAGGCATTAAGCCTCGTCGCCGATGCCGTTGATAATGCTTACATGCATGATAAAATTGTCGCCATGCGCCAAGGCATAGAGTCTGGTGAATCCATGTCACGGGTCTCGAATAATAGCCAATTGTTTACCCCACTGGTGTTACAAATGGTTGCCGTTGGAGAAGAAACAGGTCAGATAGACCAGTTGCTAACTGATGCGGCTGATTTTTACGAAGGTGAAGTGGATTATGATCTTAAAAATCTCACGGCTAAACTCGAGCCTTTTTTAATTGGATTTGTTGCCGCAATAGTATTGATAATGGCATTGGGTATCTACCTTCCCATGTGGGATATGCTCAGCGTGGTTAAGGGTTAACAGCGGGTATCTACCTAGCCTTATGGTGGGATATGCTCAGCGTGGTTAAGGGTTAACAGCGGGTATCTACCTAGCCTTATGGTGGGATATGCTCAGCGTGGTTAAGGGTTAATAGCGGGTATTTACCTGCCTTATGGTGGGACATGCTCAGCGTGGTTAAGGGTTAAGGGTTAAGGGTTAAGGGTTAAGGGTTAAGGGTTAAGGGTTAAGGGTTAGCGGGTATCTACCTAGCCTTATAGTGGAATATGCTCAGCATGGTTAAAGGTTAAAGGCTGGGACATACTCAATAACGGCACGTGATGAAACTCAATAAGTATCTGAATAAAACAGGAACAACATAATGTTAAGCCAACAGAAAGCCGATGGGGACTTACTTGGGTTATTTGGTAGAGTAATCGCCATGGTGTTGCTAATCATTTTGTTGGGTGTTTTAAGCTTTAGGTACCTTGGTTCGATGAATAACATAGCGGCTCAGGCTTTGTGGATCGATCATAGTCGCTTTTTAAATGTACTCATTATGATCAAGGCAAAATGGTTAGCGCAGGGAAAGCCTAAAGAAATGAGACTGGACTGGGACACTGGTGGTATAATAAGCAATAATGATCAGCCGACTAAACCGCAAGGCATAAAGTTGGTTAAAATGAGTAGCGGAGGCTGGCCATTACCTAACAAGTTGGATTCTGCAGGTTGTAAGCAACTTTGGTATCAACTACTGGGTGTAGATGCTGCGTCGCAAGACATCGTGTCTTTACTTGACCCAAACGGGCTTATTTGTAATTATACCGTTAACGATTCGCTTAGCTTGAGTTATCAACTGGTTAGCGGGAGGGTGGTTTTTGTGGCTAATGATGATAAAAATACCAATGGCGTTGCTTTATAAGTACCTAATTTTCCTCAAACTGTTACAATAAGTATCAATGCTATAGTGACTTATAATCCTAAAGGGCTTTAAAATAAATAAGCCGATTGAAAAGCAAGTGACAAGTGACAGGTTTAACAAGGGTCCAGAAAAAGGTACAACTATGAATAATGAAGTCAGCATAAGTCGTCAATCTGCAAACCGCCAACAAGGTTTCACGTTAATCGAGTTGGTGATTGTCATTGTGATCCTTGCTTTGCTTGCCGTCACCGCTCTTCCGCGTTTTCTCAATGTTACTGATGATGCAGAAAATGCCAGTGTAGAAGGCGTTGCAGGCGGCCTCGCAACCGCGGTGGGCTTTGTTCGCGCGCAGTGGGAAGTGGATGGCCGTAATAACGATAGCGTGATTTTAGATGGTACTAGCATCTCTCTTGATACGCGCTTTGGTTACCCAACAGATGCCGCGGATACAGGTGCAGTCACTAACGCGACAGCAATGACTGATGAGGCTTGTCAGCAAGTGTTTAACAATATCCTCCAGAGTGCACCAAGTAATGTGCTGTACGATGAAGATGCCAGCAAGAGCAGATATACCGTGGGTATGTTAGAGGGTGCGGGTGACTCTACAATAAATCTCGACGGTGATCTCGTCGAGAATGTCGATTTGTGTGTATACCATCAGGTGGCATCGCTTGTGTTAAATGCGACTTCAGGGGTGCCAACAGCAGCGACATTAGACACCTCTGTGGGTAAAGGAGTCATTTATAACCCAGCCAAAGGCACCGTGTTTAGTTTTATTAATTAGTACCTATACATACAAGCTCTATCGTTAAAATAGCTAAAAAATCATTTCAATTAAATGAATAGACTCAAATAAGTCCTAAATTCGGATAATAAGTTAAATAAGTTAAATAAGTTAAATAAATTATAACAAGGCAGTAAATATATGAACAAGCAAAAAGGTTTTACATTAATTGAATTAGTTGTGGTTATTATTATTCTGGGTATCCTTGCCGTCACTGCAGCGCCTAAGTTTATTAACCTACAAAGTGATGCACGACTATCAACCCTTCAAGGGCTTAAAGGGGCTATCCAAGGTGCGAATAGTCTTGTTTACTCCAAGGCAGCCATTGCAGGTGTTGAAACTACAGACGTTACAGTAGTAGATATTGGCACGGGTACTGATGTTGATATTGCATATGGTTACTTAGCTGCTACTGAAGATGCGCTCACCGAAGCGCTTCAAGTTGATTTTGCAGATGAGTGGGAAGTAGTAACTGGAGAACAACCACTAGATTCAACTGGAACTTTTATAGGACTTAAACAAGTTGGAGCACCAGAGACGTGTGTTTTCTCATATGCACAAGCTACTGATGGTGTACTCCCTGCATTTTCTGAGATGCCTTTAGTTACAGATTGCTAGAATTGAGTCACCTTAAAGGCCTGCTAAGCAGGCCTTTTTTATGCCTGCTTTCTTTTTATGCCTGCTTACCAAAAGCCATGCCGCAAATTTAATGTAGAGAAGCTGTCTGCAATTGCTTGGGTTCAAACAGCTCAAATAACTAAAATAACTAAAACAACGAGACAACTAGCCTCTCCATTTTAGTTGCGCTCAAGATGACTCCGTATTAATACCAAAGGAACTAAAAAGGTGATCAGTCTTAGTTGTTAAAATTAACCCTACCTACGTTGTGAGTCTTGAAGTGAGAATAACTATCTCCTGCAACTCACGCCTTGTTAGTGATAATTTTCCTGCGTAATACTTGATCACTTAATTAATTCCTCTGGTATAAGACCCTATTTCTGCGTTCCCTTTACCCATGTTGGACTCCAATGCGAGTAAGAAGGAACGGGTAGAAGCCTATTAAAAGCTATTGTGGTGAGTTTGTATTAATTAAACCCACGCAGAATATGTAACGACTGTAACAAAAAAGTCATTTGAATTAAGTGGATAAGTTGATTTAAATCGGTTAATGTGACGTCTACATTAAAGATGTCAATAATAAGCTACGCCGAGGGCGGTGCATATATGCAAAAACAAGCTGGTTTTACATTAATCGAATTAGTAGTGGTGATTATTATCTTAGGTATCCTTGCTGTCACAGCAGCGCCTAAGTTTATTAATCTCCAGTCGGATGCGAGGGTTGCAAGCCTTCAAGGGCTTAAAGGGGCTATTCAAGGTGCGAATAGTCTCGTTTATTCCAAGGCG
>JBAHZX010000121.1:0-46022 GCA_037132815.1 Shewanella sp. | reverse complement strand
TTGTAATGGCTGAAACTGATGCGAGCTTAACCGCTGAACTTCCAAGCAGTGATGGCAATACTCCTGTCGACATGACGCTTAGTTGGGATTTACCGATGGAGAAAGGTGATATCTATTACAGTATGGTTGACATCGGCTCTTCTGCAGCTAATGTAAACAATATTGGCCAGATTCCTTTACGAATTGACCGAGCTGAAAACAACGTTTCACTGGATGTGCCGCTAGGAAATTTTGCTGCCGGTGACCGAATTCCTGTTACTTTTCAGGTGATGCCCAATCTTTCTGGAGCCGATCGTGAATTTACTATTACAGCCACGTTCCCGGAGTCTTTTACACTAACGAGCGATGATGTACTTTCTTCGAAGGACTCTGTAAACATAGAAGTTGAAGCTAATCAGTTAACCCTAACGGGGGTACAGTTGGAAACGTTAACTCAAGCCCCTGACTATATAGTGACCACTAATATCAATGATGAGATGTGCCGCACACCAGATTTTGGCAACCCTAATCCTGGTGGTTATGTAGAACTGGAGGACTTAGGCATCGAGCCATCGTTTAGCGGTTTTGATGACGATGGTGATGTGACCTCCAGAAATGGTATTGTAATTCCATTTAACACCATGTTTGGTGGTCGTTATAGTTCATTCCAGCTTTATAATAACACTGAGGCCAGCGGGCTAACTAATAACGTCATGAGTATTCATGGTAATGGCTATATTAGTCTTTCAGATACTGGAACCTTAGGGAGCCTATATTATCATCTGCCAAATGGTATAACATGGATGCCTAACATCATAGCCCCTCTTTGGCGTGGCTTTAGCTCTTATCACACCCTTACACAATTTAGTTCTAAGTTAGATAGTTCTAATGGCAGCGGTATTACAGTGGCTTCAACTGACTCAGGGATTGCCATTGTCGATTATGGTAATGCGAAAGACTACAATGCAGTTTTAAATGCCGATGACAGTGTGGTTTTCGAGCCATTAGATAATAGTATCGATTATCAAGTGATCTTTAACGTAAACACCCGTTTTGGAACCGGAGAGTATGAGCTGTTTATGGCTTATAAAAATATAGACTGGGGGAGTCGTGACGGTGAAGGCGCTATTGGGTTAAAAGGATTTACTGGAGCAATGTCTGAGCACTTCGAAATCACAAATAAGATCATCCTTGGGGTGGAGTATGCTTTTGATGGTCTTAAGAGCAAGCTCTCAGACGATTTAGTAATATGTTATGATTATGTAGGTCCAGAGTCATCACAGTTTGAAGTTATCGCTTGGGTCACACTTAATAAAGAAACGGTGGGTCAAGATCTGACTATAGATGCAATCTCTCACTTCGAAGGAATGGAAGATATAGCAATGACTCACACGATGAATGTTAGTAATAACATTACATTATCTGGGTTCCCCGACCAAACAGTGGATGAAAATAGTGAGTTAGAAATACAAGTTCTGTACTCTGATGAGAACAGTTCAGCTAATCAAATTAGTGCTTCAGGTGAACACATTTCATTTAGCATTGATAATCATGAAACTGGCTCTATCTTGACCTTGATCCCAGAGAAAGATTTTCATGGAGAGACGCAAGTCACTATCACCGTTGCAGACGTTGACTATCCAACAGACGCAGCATCTCAAAGCTTTATGCTGACAGTAGTAAGCGATGGTATTGACCCGGTTGTTCCACCGGTTGTAGCACCGGTTGAACCAGAAGATGATGATGATGGTGGTTCCCTAAGCCTATTATCATTGATTATGATAGGGTTTTTCGGACTAAGGCGTAAAAGAATCGCTTAAAATCTGAGTTGATATATGTCGGTGTGTGAAGGAGTCGCCACCGACTTTTTATTGATTATCTAGTTAATTGTCTAATTAATTGTCACTGAAATTATGCATCTTGTAGCGGGTATATATGCCTATTTACCTCACTCGTATGTCTATACATATGAGAGAATTATCGCCAGTTTTAACAGCCTATTAGGGATTTATTTTTCCATTTTTCTGCGCCATATCCGTGTTTTTCCTCCTGCCAAAGCATCATCAATGTCAATGACCCCTTTATTTAATCTGAGCCTAAGCGAAAAGCATTAGCACGGGATAATTCATCAGTGGTTTATTATAGATAAGTATCACTGTCATATGCAGGATACAGCCTGTGAAAACTGACCTATAGATTATCATTGCAACAAATAGCAGCCGAAGTTTATTTTTCGACCTTCTGTTGTTTTATATTGTGAATGTTAGATCCAAGAGATCTATCTTGAAAAACACCGTCCCTGTTTTACTTTAAAATGCAGGTTTCAGAGTAGGCTGAAAAAAATAAACTTAAGTTATGCTGTTGAAATAGTAGTAGTTTACTTAATAAGCCACTTCTTCCCAAAGGGGGCGACATAGAACTGGATTTGTGTAAGCGTTCCCATAGGGTGGGTTTTAAAGTGGTATTGAATACTTGTTGCGACAAATAGGTCGCGAGTAAAAGCTCATCCTCAATCAAGAGAATTAGAGGCCTTGTGTCATAGTAGGTTCCAATTTAGACTGCTGCGTTCACGGATCTTAATAGGTTGATAAATAGCAAAGCGAATCATAACTTGTTTGATCAAATGATTATCCACATCCCTTATTTGAACTAAAGTGTCCTTGGTAATACGGATCAGGATAAGATCATTGATTTCAGCTTTGTTATAGCATTTTTTAGGCGCTGATTGCGACGCTATCCAAACACAGGTTTGTATCGCTGTTTCGAGGTGAAAGCGAATTTTCAGTTCCAACTGACACTCCTGTCCTGATTCTATTACTGCACAGGTTTTAGGTTTAATAAGAAAACTGTCTGCGCCGCTAACCTCACAACCAAGAGAAAGCAGAATAAAAAACAACCAAGATTGGAGTCTAGAAGCCATATCTAATCCTGATGAACTGGGCAAGATAGTCATCGTTATCAGTCCAGAATTTTTCTCGTATACCACGGCCTAAATAGGTTTTCTGAATCGTCGAGACAAAAACCAATTGCTCTGTAATAGAAATATTTATCACCCCTTTGACATGGAAATTAGTGGTGGCCTCTGCTTGATAGGGCAAAGAGTGGAAAAGGCGCCCCTCCAGAGTCATTGCATAGAGATATCAAGTTGGAAGCTTGTAAATTGAAACATCATCGGCTTTGGTATGCGAGCTCTCAAGTGGGCCATAACCTGCCGTGAAATTAAGTTTCCACTCGTCAACGTCAACCTCATTAATCTGCTTAGCAAGGCAGCTTGACGATATAAATATGATTAACATGCTAAAAATATAATATAATGTTGTCATCTGACCACATGTGACTAAGTACTATCAATTGATAGCTTAACGGTAGTAATTACAAATAACGCTTTGGTAACATTTTTAACAAGACTACAAAGCCCAACATTAAAGCATTGCATTTTCTATGGTGACTGATAATTATATGTTATTCGATTGGGTAATATCCACACAAAAAACAAACATTACGCAAAATTGTAAAAAGTTAATAATTTCATGGGGGTGATGGCAGTATTAACAGTATTTTTGCCAAGTTTTACAGCACTTGTTCGGCCCAAATGCGGCTGAATTCAGCTAAAGATCCTGGAACTAAAGTCTGAAAAGAGGATGTGATAATAAAAATGGCCCGATATTAACGAGCCATTTACTATCTTTTAATATTATTTAATTGCATTAATCGTTAATAAATGCACAACGGCCAAATTCCGCGCCAGCTTTTACTTCAGCAATTAACTGCTTAGGAAAGCTTACTCTCTTATCTTTGCCATTTTTACAAACATAAGCTTCGCTCATATCCACATCAATAGCCGCGTAAACACCAACAATCCCTGTCATCATTCTAGAGCCATCACCATTCAACGCTTGTGGGTTATCGGTTACTAGTTGAGCAGCTTCCACCACACCTTGTTTGTAAAAAAATTCTTCTAAGGTCATCCAGTCCATACCGTCGATTAAAATTGCGCCAATAAAGCTACTACCGTTTCCTGCTCGTCCTATCAGTACAGAGCCATCATCATTCATGTCCATGGGTAATATTGGCACAATACCATATGCATTTTGCACCCATTCAGGACCATAGTCAGGAGATGAACAAAAATCCCCCACGAAGTGAACATATGGTAAATCCTCACACCATGTTAAGCCGCCAATTGAAGTATATGCGTCAGGCCCTTGTTTGGTATAATCCCAAATAAACATGCCTTCTGTGTGGGTTGATAGCGCCACTTTTCGTCCATCTCTAGATATTGCACCCGATTGATAAGCACCAATTTCTTCAAAAAGGTTAATCAGTTTACCGTCAACCCAAGCGTATGATTTATAAGCGGCATTTGAACCAACAATGACTTTGCCATTACCAGAGATTCTTTCGGCACGAATAAACTGTGCAAGACCTGATTCTGAAGTATCAAGTTCTTGCATGCCATTTTTTTTAGTCCAAATAAAAGGTACCATTGCACCAATATCTCTCTCATTACAATATTCATCGCCATCGTCATTTACATCTTTATAAGACATGCCAACTACAGTGTCACCCACATCATCTATATCCCATACAGTTGCACTATATTCGAGTACATTATCATAACCGTTATGACTGCCACAGGTATTCCCATTTAAGTCTCCTAATGCCGTTAACTTGTCGTTGGATAAATTCCAAATAGCGGCTTCAGCCAAGCCATTTCCGTTGAGGTCTGCGCTAACAGCAGCTTTAGTCCCATTTCTGTTCAGCCCTCCACTGCCATGTGACTTTAACCGCATAGTCGGATGAAACCTTATGCTTTTCTTAACACTGTCGTAAATAAAAGGGGTGCCGTGTGCTACCTTACCAAACGCACGTTTACCATTTTTAGAAAGATCAGTTATCCATGCACTCATTAATGGTGTGTACTGAATGCCATCGGCATAGCCATTGAAATACATGTCAGCTTGGTGTGTTTTACCGGCTTGGGCAACAATAGGAGTTACATCACACGCATCATCGGTAGCTGGGTCTGCACTTTCATTGCTATTCCAATACTCGGCAACTGAAAGAAGTGGCGTTTGTCTGGTTGGATAACCACCAGATGTAATGACATCAGTGTAAATAACATAACTGGCGCCAGGGGTTAAACCATTAATCGTAAATTTACCGTCAGGTCCTATTTTGCCCTGTGTCTGATTGCCTGTTTGTACTGAAATGGCATCAAACATTGGGTTATCAATATTACGTGCAATAATATTGATCCCTGAATACTCAGTTATCCCATCTTTTAAATACAGCGTTCCAGATATAGAGCCGAACTGGGTTTTATATTCTTCTGTAGGATATAGGTTAGAAATACTGACCTTATCATCGGTAATACTAATAATGGCTTGTTCGGCAGAAACAGGATAGCTTACATCAATATAAGGAAACATGGTTTCTACTGTTGTAATATCAGCGCGGTTAGCTTGGCCATTAGAAGTGGAATAAATATAGCCATGGATTGCCTCAACCCCATCACACCCCTCGACACCGGGATACAAAGGTGATTCCAGTGAACTTATGTAGGCAAATTGACCATTTGTCTGTGAATGTGACATATTTATAGCGTGGCCAAACTCATGGGTAAATACGCCAGCAATTTGATGTCCTTCGGTATCATTTACATCAACATGCCAGCCATTAATGACAGCAGTGGCCTCGGTGATTTCACCCGTTGCTTCATTCGCCCATTCGGGGAATGCAATCCCCAGCACTTGCTTTCTAGAAACACCAAAATACTCTTCTAAAATAGAACCGTCGGTATCATAGTTAATAAAGAATCCGTAACCTTTTTCTACGCCGTAAATTTGATCGGCATTTTCGCCAGTCACGTCAGCAATACCCGTTATACTCTCAATGGTTCCTGCTATTTCTGCTGAAAACGTTGAGGTTTCTACATTGGACCATTGCGCAAATGCATTAGCCGTAATGGTATTGGCTTGTTCAATACTTAGAAAAACTGAACCATCATAATCATAAGTAAAAGCATCACCGCCATCAACATAAACAGGAATGGGACCGTTTGAGGTATTCCAACGATAGGGGGTGATTTCACCGTCTATTGATAGAGTATAAAGAGGCCCTGCTGCTTGTGCGCCCGCTGATAATATGGCTAAACCTAAGGCTAATTTTAATTTTGAAAATTTCATTATTTAGCTACTCCTGCTAACTTACCGATCAAACTCATAAATGCAGCGGCATCAGCTGCGCCAGGTGTTATGACCATGCTTTGTTCTGCTGATGTCATATCTGTAATGTTAACTTCATCAAAAATACCATCGTTGTTTAAGGCATTGTTTGCGAAACCGTTGATGATATTAAATTTACCCTGCATCATGCCGGTTGTTGTTTGAAAGCCCGTTCTACTGGCTTTTTTATACATAAAAGCAATAACGTGCTCACCTTCACGCCATTTAGCAAATCCTTCAGGGGTAACGCCTAAATAAACTTTGCCGTTGCCCATAGAGCGGGGCTTAATTAATCCAAATTGACGGAAAGTATATTCACTGCCTTTAGCATGCTTTCCTTTAGCATCTGAGCCTACTTTAATCGTAATTTCAGTATAAGGAGCGCCATTTTGAAAGCCATCAGTGACTTTGATGACTTGTCCATTAATAATGCTTTGTGAGGATTGAGTGAGTTGTTGTAAGTTTTGTTTTTGTAACTTCATTGCATTGGCAGCGGGTGCCATTATTAATGCTGCACCTAACAACAGTACAGAAATGGAAGATACTCGTTTTAACAAACGATGTGTTTTCATGTGATGCTCTCCTAAAAGTATTTATATATTGTGGTTTACCGTTAAGTTATCTCTAAATTTTTATTATTGATTAACTTAATAGTTAGTACGATATAATCATATGTTATATATAATCTCTCTTTATTTTATGTAGCGTTTTGTACATAGAAGAGTTTTTAATTGATCTGCTATTTCTTAGCTGTTTTGGTTATATGTGTGGTTGTAGTATGGGGGGGTATTAACTGTATGTTGTGATGGCTTATTCAAGTTGTTGTTTTTAGTGTTGCAGTTATTACCAGTTGAGCTTGTAGTTATTGCTGCGTAATAAAGGATGGGTTATAGTGAATAACACTTCGTATGCTTTTATTTTATGTGTCTATAGCCTGGTTTTTACAGTTGTTTTATTTGCTATGTATTTATAGGTTTAAGTTATAATAGTATTTTTTAATTTTAATAATTCTAACCTATGTTATTTCAAATAGATCTGCTTTTATGTCTGCTTATTATTTGTTGTCTATGGTTTATAATAAATTAATTGAGGAGTAAGATTGCTTTATTAAAGTTAAAACAACTTTTTTATTAATGGCTTATGGCTGAATAAATGGATAGGAGACCCATGCGATTTTAATGAGGTTGTGATACCTGTTAGCCTAGCTCTCACAGGCTTTTTCACTTTGATTCTCTGTGTTATAGTGCCGAGCATTATGGTGTGAATGTTAGATTTAAGAGATCGAAATGACTAGAGAACTATTAAAGCGCTGCGACAGCAAGTGTGAACTGTGTGGTAGTGGAACTGAGTTAGCGTCTTATGAGCTTCCTGACTCAAAAGGATACGGCGATGCGCGTATCATGATCTGTGATACTTGTACTGGTCAAATTAAAGATCGTGGCACTATAGACATAAACCACTGGCGTTGTCTCAATGACAGCATGTGGAGCCAGGTTCCTGCCGTTCAGGTGATGGCTTACCGTATGCTTAAGCAGATTAGCGAAGAAGTATGGGCGCGTGATTTATTGGATATGCTCTATCTTGATGATGACATGCTGGCATGGGGCGAAGCTGGCATCGAAGAGATTGATGAAGGTTTCATTCCTCATAAAGACAGTAACGGTGCTATCCTCGAAGCCGGTGATAACGTGGTGATTATTAAAGATCTTAATGTTAAAGGCACCACTTTTACCGCTAAACGTGGTACTACGGTTCGTGGCATCTCACTGACAAACAATCCTGAGCACATTGAAGGCCGCGTTAACGGCACCCGCATCGTTATCTTGACTTGCTTTGTTAAGAAAGTGCCGTCAAGCGAAGAGTAAACTCTTTTTCTCAGCGTATGTTCAGACTTTAAGCCACCGTTATTGCAAAATATCGGTGGTTTTTTGTAGGCCTAAAATACGCAACTTGTTCTAACCTATGTTATAAGTGTTTGTATATTGGCTTATTTTGATATTGGTCTCACACATGCGTATTGCTTTACTTGGTCTATTGCTGCTGTCTACATTTATATGTCCATCTGTGGTTGCAGTGAGTGGAACACCCAGCTTAGTGGGCAGTGCGAGTTGTCAGACTTGTCACCGTGAGCAATATACTGAGTGGCGACTCAGTCATCACTTTTCTGCGATGTCTATTGCCACTGAAGCCAGTGTGTTAGGTGATTTTGATAACAGCCAGTTTATTTATAATGGTGTGATTTCACGCTTTTACCGTCGTGACGGTAAATTTTATGTCACTACAGACAATGCCGAGGGCAAGTTACAAGAGTTTCATATTGGTTATACCTTCGGCGTCACTCCTTTGCAGCAATATCTGATCGATTTCCCAAACGGGGCTAAGCAAGTGCTGAGCATTATCTGGGACACGCGTAGCAAGGAGGAGGGCGGCCAACGTTGGTATCATCTGTATCCGGAGCAGCTTCATGGTATTGATGAACATAAGATGCCGAGTGAAGCAATAGATCATAATGACCCTTTGCACTGGACTGGTAGCATGTTCAACTGGAACAGTCGCTGCGCTAGCTGTCACTCTACTGGACTAGAGGTTAATTATAAACCTGAAAATAACCGCTTCAATACTCAATGGTTTGAAATTAATATTGGCTGTGAAGCCTGTCATGGCGCTGGAGAGCAACATCTACAATGGGTGGCAAACTCCCGAGATAAATCAGAGAGTGTACCCAATAAAGGTTTTCCCCTATCGATTAATAATCGAGCTAAATGGGGTTATATACCAGATGCTAAATCGGCTAACACTGATACGTATCAGACCTTTTCCCGTAGTGGCCCTATAGCTCAAAGGCAGAAAGAGATTTGCGCTGGTTGTCATTCAAGACGTACGCCGCTGCAAGCATCAACACCGAGCCATGATTTTAATGATGATCACTTACTCTCTCTATTGGAGAGCCCACTCTATTACGCTGATGGTCAGATGCGCGAAGAGGTTTTTGTCTGGGGATCTTTTATGCAGAGTAAAATGCAAGCTGCAGGTGTGACTTGCAGCAATTGTCATAATCCCCATAGCCTTAGCCTGAAAATACAGGGGAATGCACTCTGCAGCCAGTGTCATAATCCAAGCATATTCGATCAACTTGAGCACCATCATCACGAAGGGGAAGGAAGGGAGTGTGTCAATTGTCATATGCCCACTACTGTGTATATGGGTGTAGATGGCAGGCAAGATCATAGCTTTAGGATCCCCCGTCCAGCACTTGCAGAACGGATTGGTGCGCCTAATGCCTGTGATCTATGCCATGGTGATAAGTCTAACTCATGGGCTCAACAGGCTATAGATGGTTGGAATAAAGCGAGAGGTAAGGGTGCGAGTACTCATGACTTTGGTGTGGCATTTTTTGATGCAGAAAGTGGAGATATCAACACCTCTGCTGAGCTGCTGAAGATAGCCTTAGATTCAGGAAAAACGGGGATAGTTAGAGGGAGCGCGATATTGAGTCATAGTCAGTTCCATAATTCCGAAAGCCTGCAAGCGACCCAGTCTTTGTTACTCGACTCTGATCCCTTAGTTCGCTTAGGAGCCGTACGCTCTATGGATGCTCTGCCCATAGGCCTTAAGGCTCGATTGTTATTAAATCATCTCGATGAAAGTCGTAAGTCGGTGCGGGTAGAGATAGCTCGTCAACTGGCGAGTTTACCTCTACAACAGTTACCTAAGGCTAAATCTAAAGTTCTCTCAGCCATGTTTGATGAGTTTATAGAATCGGCGCAATTTAATGCCAGTGCTCCAGAAAGTCAGGTATTGCTGGGTTTGTTCTATTTTGAGCGTCAAGATTATGCATTAGCAGAACAGTCATATCGACAAGCACTTAACATTTCACCTAGATCCGAGAGCGCCGGAATTAACCTTGCCGATCTGTATCGTCAACTTGGGCAGGAGCAACAGAGTCTGGTCATGTTAAAGCAAACATTGGCACTGTTACCCAACTCGGCCACCACCAACTACTCTATAGGGCTTTGGCATGTCCGTGATGGGAATTATATCATGGCATTGAATTGGCTATTAACAGCCAGTGAACTGGATCCCATTAACTGGCGCTATGCCAGTACCTACGCGCTAGGCTTAGATAAACTCAAAAAGCGGGATGATGCTAAGGCTTATTTGAATGATTGGATAAGCAAACATGGGGCTGAATCTCAGATACAAGCTATGCTCAATGCTTGGAAGTGAAATTTAAATCCCCTTGGATTAAGTTTGTCTAGGATCTAGATATATTTTAATCTCGGTGTTTGTCTTGTTCAGCACACTAGTAATGGATGAGATTTGCTGTTGATTTAAAGCCCCCGATTTAGATTTTATTTCATATATTGAGCAAAGTTCTGCTAATGCTGTAGCCCCTATGTTGGATGCAACACCTTTTAGTTCATGTAGTAGGTTGCTAACCTCATTGTTTGTTTTATTAATAGATAAAATATAGAAGTCAGAATAATTTTCAACAAAATATTCGAGCAGCTCTGCATATAACTCCTCATCATGATCAGTGATTTTTAATCCCACATCTAGATCTAAGATAAGTTGATTTTCTATGTCAATATTTACCGCAATATTTGCATCATGGGGTTGAACTAAAGAAATATCATTTTTAGTTATATGTTGAGCCAGAGAGGCGAAAAGCTTTTCAAAATTAATCGGTTTTCCTATGACATCATTCATGCCTGATGCGAGTGCTTTTTGTTTATCTTCGAACATGATGTTGGCTGTAAGGGCGATGATAGGTAGTTTATGTAACTTTAGTTCATTTCTTATCTTTTGTGTTGCATGATAACCATCTAAAACTGGCATTTGACAATCCATTAATACGGCATCAAATGGCTCTTTTTTTAAAATATTAACGGCCTCAAGTCCATTGCTCACTATGGTGATATCGAGACCTTTCTTCTGAAATAATGCATTTACCAAAGACTTATTTATCTCATTATCTTCCGCTAGTAAGATTTTTTTCCCACTAATGGCAGCTATATTTTCATGCATAGTTTTTTTAGTTGTGTCTGTAAGTCCATCAGAAATGAATGTAGAAATAGGGGAGGAGAAATAGAGGCTAACAATAAATTTGGTGCCTTTACATTTTTCACTTTCAATGTGAATATTTCCTTTCATGGATTCGACTAATTGTTTCGTGATAGCTAAACCTAATCCTGTCCCACCAAAGTGACGTGAGGTTGATGGATCAGCTTGTGTGAAAGACTGGAATAAGTTATCGATCTCCTGTTGACTCAACCCTATACCTGTATCTTTGACTTCTATAAGCAATCCTAAACGAGTTGGATCATCTGTATCTTTGATATTGCTTACTGATAAGCTAACGCTGCCTTGCTGAGTAAACTTAACCGCATTACTACCGAGGTTGAGTAGAATTTGATACAAACGTAATGGGTCGCCTCTTAAAATATGTGGGACGTTATCATCTATTTCAATGTTTAAGGTAAGATTAGATTCCTGGGCTCTGTTACGGATAACGGTATCAAAATCACTGATAATATTTCTGATATCAAAGTCGACCTCTTCCAGTGTTAACTTCTGAGCTTCAATTTTAGAAAAATCTAAAATATCATCAATTATTCTTAATAATAAGTTAGCCGAATGGTTAGCATCATGGATATAAGATTTTGTTTCATCGTCAATATCATTTTGGAGTGCTAAATCTGTCATTCCAATAATGGCATTCATTGGGGTTCGGATCTCATGACTCATATTAGCCAAGAAACATGATTTTGATTCTTTTGCTTGCTCTGCATCATTGATGGCTTGGTTTAAATTCTGGGTGAGATTCTCAATTTCATTATGAGAGCGGCGGACTGATATTAATAATAAAGCAATCGATATAAAAAACAGCCCTGCCAACCACCAGGTATTTTGGGCTATTTTATTCACTTGCTTAATACCTTGAGATTCTTTATTCTGCATCTCAATTAGATGACTTTCTGCTGCAATTGCAGAATGATTCATACTAGCCTTTAAAGCCATTATTTCAATTGACTTGGTAATGGATAATTCAAAGTTATGTTGATATCTATTTAACAAATTAGTTATTATATTTAGCAGTTCATATTCTTTATCTGAAACGCTTTGTTTTGTAGCTAAAACAGCTTGTTTTTGAGTGTTTTTTATATGATCTAGAATGATATGTTTGTTGAAAAAAGTATATTCATTAATAGAGGTGTAGAATTCATCTTCATGTAATCTTAATTCAGAAATTTTTAAAGTTAGAAGGTTTATTTCGTTTAGGTAGTTGACTTTTTCTAACATGGATTTTTCAGAATCGAAAACTTCAAGTTCATCCCTGATTAATATTTCATGATGAAGGTTGTCTAGAATGTTTACCGCGTCGATAAGGTTGACACCTGCAATTTGTAGTTGTTTTTTCGTTGACACTCCCAACAACAAGGCTAAAAAATTATTGGCTTTATTTATTGTTATTGAAAATCCTTCTTTATTTATTTTAGATGACTTTTCAATTATTGAACTCAATTGAAAAGTCATGATGTCTTTATCAGTATCATTACCTTCATAATTCCTCAATATATTCATTATATTTTGAGATTTTATTCTAATGTCAGAAGTTGTTTTAACCACGCTGTATGAAATGCGTACTCTGGATGATAAACGTTTTATTTTTTCGAGTTGATCACTTATGCCTCTTTTTTTGTATTGAGTTAATTTTATCAGGTTAAAAGTTAAATTCTTTGCTGATAATATCATAGCTTTTTTACCTTCATTGAACATGCTTTGATATTCTATAAAAGTGTTAAATTGTTTTTTGTATTTATCAAGTGCTGTAGTAAATTTTTTTTCATTACCTGGGTAATCATGAAAATATACAGTTAACTCTTCCCCTTCGACACTCTTAATCAGCACGTTCATGTTGATTTTAATTTCATCAGAAGAGAGTAATCTTCCATTTTTGTTATAAACAAGTTCATTTAATCTTGCTTTATCTAAAGCAGTTGTTGCCTTATCAATGATAATATAATCATTAATATGGAACCTAAGGTTTGCAAGTAAACTAGTTCCTATAATACCAATAACAAATAAGATATAAATTAATAAGTAGAATCGAGAGGATATTTTTTTTATGATAAGTGTGCCCTTGTTTCTATACATTTACACCCTACTCCAATTTAGATCACAAGGATAACCGATATACTCTGGTTTAGAAAAGAGAGTCAGTTGTTTTTAAGCTTAAGATACAGGTAAAATTCGCTAAGGTTACCTAAGAATAAATAATTATAAGTAACTGACACTTAAAGAAATATACCATACTAAAGTATTTTGTAAACTCGTTTTTCGGCGATAAAACCGCAATAAAACTGAAATATGGAAATAAAGCAGGATCTAGCGAGTTAGTTTTTTGCAGGCATATTGTTTCAGTGTTACTCACAGTATGGTTGAAAAGGGCGTGCTAGATAGTCATTTTGTGCTGGTTTGGCCCAAGCGTATGAACTAAAGCGTAGTCTGCTATCTTGCCTAAAGTCCAAATGATTTATATATGGAAATACTGGATGGTAGGGATGTGAAGACTATTGATTTAGCATTGGGATGAGCGCCACTTGCACGCGCTCTCCCGTCCGTAGAGACAGCCTCTTCATGTGTAATGATAGGTATTAGTTTTTCTGAGACAACCAAAGATCAACTTGATTTTCGAGTATATCTAATGGCAATGGACCATTTTTCAGCATTAAAGTGTGAAATTCGCGTATATCAAATTTATCACCCAATGTTTCTTTCGCTTTCTCTCTCAATTCAAGGATCTTCAGCATACCGACTTTATAAGCCGTGGCTTGCGAAGGCATAACGATGTGACGTTCAACCATCTTAACGGCATCTGATTTGGCATTGGGGGTATTGTCGACATAGTAAGCAATAGATTGTTCACGGGTCCATTTTTTAGTGTGTATGCCTGTGTCTACCACGAGACGGCATGAGCGCCATAGTTCCATGGCGAGTCTGCCAAAATCAGAGTAAGGATCTGAATAGAGCCCCATTTCTTTCGGGAAGTATTCACTATATAGGCCCCAACCTTCAATATAGGCCGTGTAACCGCCAAACTTACGGAACTTAGGGATTCCGATGAGTTCTTGTGCTATGGCGATTTGCATATGGTGACCTGGGATCCCTTCATGATATGCGAGGGCTTCCATTTGGTACTTAGGCATGGCCTCCATATCGTATAAGTTAGCGTAATAGATACCGGGCCTAGTTCCATCTGGTGAAGGCTGATTATAGAAAGCTTTACCGGCAGATTTTTCTCTGAATGCCTCAACACGCTTTACTATCAAAGGGGCTTTGGGTTTGACATAAAATACTTCATCTAATCTTAAAGACATGGTATCGATAAGTGCAATCGCGTCATTTAAATAAGCTTCACGTCCGCTATCTGTAGCGGGGTAGTAAAACTGCTTGTCTTCACGCATAAAATTAAAGAAGTCTTGCAAGCTTCCTTTGAAGCCAACTTTCTTCATGATGTCTCGCATTTCACCCTGGATCCGAGCAACTTCAGCAATGCCAAGTTCGTGGATTTGGTTTGCTGTTATGTTCGTCGTTGTCGTGCGGGCCAGAGCATTATTGTAATAGGTTTCGCCTTGAGGGAGCTTCCACACACCATCTCGAGTATCGGCTTTAGTTTCGAGCTTTGTGATGTAACGGAGAAATTGAGCATATGCTGGTTGAACTTTAGTCTTTAATGCTTGCTTAGCGTCGGCTAAGAGTTGCTTTTTTTCGCTTTCATTAATAGTTAATGCTGTTATTTTTCGTTTAAAGTCGGCCCATAGGGCACTGTCCTCGCCCGAATCAAAAGGCTGGCCCGTGATGATGTTTTTACTGTCTGACAATACGTGTGGAAAGACAAATTTAGGTGCGATAATGCCTTTTCGTGCTCGAATTTCTAGAGAGTCTTCAAGCTGCTGCAGGTATTTAGGCACCCCATTGAGGCGACTGATGTAAGCCTTTGCATCAGAAATATCGGTGATCTGATGCTGGTTAATTAAGAAGGAAGCGACCATAGAGTGGCCACCGAACATTTGATTGACTGGATAATTATGATAACGCCATTGATAGTCATTAATCTCTTGTTCGAGCTTTTGTTTTAGCAGTGTGTAACTAAGATTAGTTTCGCTATTGAGTTTACTCTGATCTAACTTACTCAGTTGCTTAAGATGTTTCTGTGTTCGGGCTAAACTTTTGGTATCAGCTTCTTCGCCGTGATCGCCCCACTCACCATAATCGGTTTTAATTCCTAAACGTGTTTGGAAGGTAGGGCTGGCCATTACATTTTCCATGAATATAGCTTCAAAAAGTGCAGTGGCTTGCTCTGATTCGCTCTCGGCCTTGTGGTCAACAGGCTCGTTAGCGTTAAGTAATGGAACTTGAGTAGGGGTTGCTATTGCGCTGCAGCCCATAAGGCTGGCTAGTGTTAAAGCGAGTAAGCTAGTTTTTATAGGCATGAATTAGTCTTATTATTATGGATTACTTAAAAAGTTGACCCTAATCTTAATAAAGCTAATCATTAATGTTTTGATTTAAGTGTTAGTAAATATGTCTATCCCAGTTCTACCTCAAGATGCTCTGAAATCTGCACTTTGAAGTAGAACGGTATAATCAAGACTCAGTAAATAACGTTTGTGTATCAGGCTCATATCCCAAGCTTGGAATATGGGCTCGATAACCCTAACAGAACTGAGATAAGAGTTCGTTAACAAACATCTTACCCTTGGCAGTTAACTGCCAGTGAGTCTCGTTTTCAATCAATAATGTTTTGTTTTTGGCTTTTTTTATGCCTTGGGCGATCACCCGATGTGATAAACCTGTTCTTTGTTCAAATTCGGCCTTAGGGATTGCGGACATAAGGCGAAATCGGTTCATTAAGTATTCCAACGGACGTTCGTCTTCAGTGACCTCTATGGTGTCAAAGGTGTACTCATCGGCCGCTAAATAGCCCTTAGGGTGTTTTATCTTTACTGTGCGAAAGATCTGGTTCTGTTCCAAAAGGGTCACCTTGCCATGAGCACCACAGCCAATGCCTAAGTAATCGCCAAACTGCCAGTAGTTGATATTATGCTGGCACTGAAAACCAGGTTTCGAGTATGCCGAAATCTCATACTGCTCATAACCAAGATCAGCTAATTTTTTCTGTCCTTGTTCATAGATATGCCACAAGGCTTCATCATCAGGTAATTGCGGAGGCTTAGAGTGAAACAAGGTGTTTTGCTCAATGGTCAGTTGATACCAAGATAGATGAGGCGGAGACAGTTGAGCTGCTGTGTCTATATCTGCCATCGCTTCTTCGAAACTTTGATTTGGCAATCCGTGCATCAGATCCAAATTGAAACTGCGATAACCTGAGTGCTGGGCTTTTTGCGCCGCTATTTTGGCCTCATCTTTATCGTGTATGCGTCCTAATAGGTTCAGTTTGTCTGTTGAGAAGCTCTGAACGCCGATAGATAGGCGAGTAACACCCGCATTAGAATATGCCTCGAAGTCATCATGCTCTAACGTACCAGGATTCGCTTCCATAGTTATTTCTATCTGCTTACTGAAGGGGATCATTCCATTGACTCCCGTGAGCAGTCTTTCGATTTGAGCCGCATCGAACAGTGAAGGTGTGCCGCCACCGATAAAGATGGTGTGTATTTCGCGTCCTTGCACATAGTGAAGGTCGTTTTTCAGATCGGTAAGTAAGGCGTCGACATATTCCTGTTGTGGCAATTGACCATTCTGACCATGGGAGTTGAAGTCACAATAGGGACACTTTTGAACGCACCAAGGTATGTGAATATATAGACTCAAAGGCGGCAGGGTTAACATAGGATAGCCTTACTATATGCAGAAGTCATACCTGAGACATTTTTGCCTAAACCAAACCCAGGTATGTGAATATATAGACTCAAAGGCGGTAGAGTTAACATAGGATAGCCTTACTATATGCAGAAGTCATACATGAGACATTTTTGCCTAAACCAAACCTAGGTATGTGAATATACAGACTCAACGGTGGCAGAGTTAACATTAGATAATTATGCCTTTACGCTTCATGGTATCGATCAATAGCTTCATCGCCTTTCCTCTGTGGCTAAGGCGATTCTTGTCTTTGCTATCTAACTCAGCAGCAGAGCAATTATACTCATTAGGAATAAAGATAGGATCGTAACCATGACCGTTATCTCCACTTGCTTCGAAGGCTATTTTTCCTTCCCAAGATGCCTGAGCAATAATGGGTGTTGGATCTTTTGCGTGGCGCATATAGACCAAGATGCATTGAAAGCGTGCCGTTCTCCCTTGTAAATTAGATTTTAGTGCGTCTAGTAATTTTATGTAGTTAACTTTCTCATCGGCATTTTCTCCACCGTATCTAGCCGAGTAGATCCCAGGCGCTCCATCGAGAAGGTCGACCTCTAAACCCGAGTCATCGGCTATTGATGCGAGCCCGGTAATTTCGGCGGCATGGCGCGCTTTAATGATGGCGTTTTCAATGAATGTTGTTCCCGTTTCTGGGACCTCTTTTACATTGAATTGGCTTTGAGGGAGCACCCCTACACCATATGCTGAGAAGATTTCAGAAAATTCTTTGAGCTTGCCTTTATTGCCACTGGCGAGAACAAACTTATCCATTATAGACCTTTGATAATTGGCGACATGATAACGAAGGATGAGGGGGAACGATAGCAGATATTGAAGCCATTTTCAGTAGAGTATCGGGAACTTAAAGCCACAGCTTTTAGTTCCCGTGTTTAATGATAAACCTCAAAAGTTACTCAATATAAAACTTTTGCTTAAACTTCAATTGGGTATTGAGATTGTTGTTATGTTTGATGGCGATCTTAAAATTGATCTCTTGATCGTTTCGGTAAGGAATCTCTGCGATATAATAGATAGACTTTCCTTCGCGGATCTTTTTAAATTTTAGATCTATGCGGGCATCGATTAGATTATTGGCAATACCTGAGATCTCAACGGCTACAGGTGGATTGCCTTCTTGGCTAGTGTCTAGCACCACAATATTGATGATACCTATGTAGTTACTGCGCTTGATACCATAGGATTTAGCGATACTGGGAGTTAAAAATGTACTGCTTAGGGCCACGTAGTGGATATCGTAGTTGCCCACTTTTTTCTTTTGCTCTGCTGATGCACTGCCAACGAAGGCAAGGGTGAGGATGAGTACAGATAAAATTGCTCTAAACATGACGCTGCTCCTGCGGTAATGAACTGATTATTTGAGGTAACTCGTTATGAATATCATATATTTTGAGTATAGGTGTTTAGCCTATGATTTGCTAAGTTCAATTGATCAACTTACAAAAATTAACGGTTTATACCCGTTCTACCTCCAAATGCGTGATTTCAGTATAAATCACTTTTAAACTCACCTTATGAGAGCCTGAGAAAATCCACTTCTGTGTTGCACTCTTTTGAACCCCGTGTCTTACTAAGGAACCACCATGATTTCAACAATGCACCTTGAATTGGACTTACTCAGTCTGCTCTGAAGCCTGCACTTTGAAGTAGACGGGTACATACTATCGAGCAATACCGCTATTTGTTTTGGGATGACTCTAGGATTTAACACCTGAATTTGTTTATGTCGACCTAGATCACCTTTGACAATTTTTATGTCCCTTTTAGGGACTTTAAAGGCCTTTGAAAGAAACTTTGTCAGGTGAGCATTGGCTTTTCCATCCACTGGTGGTGCCGTGATGGCAATTTTCAACTCGTTACCATGGACTCCAACAATCTGGTCTCGACTGGCTTTAGGTTGAATATAAAGGTTCAGCAGCAGGCTGCCTTGTTGCATTGATACCGGTAGCATCATGGTCTAGACACTAACCCAAAATGGCACATATTGAGCTAAGAAAATGTTGACAAAATTAAGTATGATCATCATCACCAATAAAGAGAGATCTAATCCTCCCATTTGAGGCAGAATACGGCGAATGGGCGATAGTAAAGGTTCCGTTAGCTGACTCATCACCATCTCTATAGGGTTGTGACCTTGGCTAACCCAGCTTAAGATTGCACGGATAATCAGCATCCAAAACAGCAAGACTCCAGCCTGCTTAAATACTGAAACTACAGCGATTAATAAGATGGTTGGAATATTAATCGCGGCGCCAGCGATGAGACTCAATACCAAAAATTTTGCGATGACCACCATGAAGGCCAATATGACTGAGGCTGTATCTATACCCCCCATGGAAGGTAAAATACGACGCATAGGGGCTACGATAGGCTGTGTCGCTTTTACAATAAACTGGCTAAAAGGGTTGTAGAAGTCGGCTTTAGCGAGCTGAAGCCAGATACGTATAATGACAATCATTAGGTATAGGTCAAAAATAGTACTAACTAAGAAACTGAGTGCATTCATGTGTTTTCTCTATTAAATATTAAATCAAAACTTATTTTTGGTTCAATGTCAGTTTAACTGCCAAGCCGATGAGACGCTAGGTTAATACTGTTCGGCCATCTCTTGTGAGCGCGCCACGCAATCATCCATCGCCTGTTTGACTATACCCCTTAAATTACCGGCTTCAAGAGCGGCGATAGCCTGAGCCGTAGTGCCCCCTTTCGAGGTCACATTTTCTCTTAGTTGTGCCGTCGTCAAATCTGGATTTTGTTTGACCATTTGAGCCGCGCCCAAAGCGGCTTGCTGAACGAGTTGCCTTGCCTTGTATTCATCCATGCCAGAAGCTTTGGCGTTGTCGATCATCGCTTCCATAAACAGGAAGAAATATGCCGGTGAGCTGCCGGAGAGTGCGATAACTTGATCAAGCTCAGACTCATTGTTAACCCACATGACTTCGCCGCCACTTAACATTAGTTTCTCACAGATAGACTTTTGCTCAGAGGAGATCTCATCCCCAGCATATAAACCTGTCATGCCGACACCGATTTGAGTAGGTGTATTAGGCATAGTACGAATAAGTGTTATCTCTTGTCCAAAATAATCGCCATAACGCTTGGCTGGAATACCGGCTGCTATGGTGATGATGAGTTTATCGGTTAGATCTAAACAGCTTAATTGCTCGCAAACATCTTGCATCAAATGGGGTTTAACACTGAGTACGATAACATCAGCTTCTTTTACTGCGGCTAAATTATCATGTGATGTAGCGATATTCAGTGCTTGTTTCAACGCTTGCAATTTAGGTGCACTAGGGTTGGTGGCATGGATCAACGAAGCCGGATAGCCGTTATTGACGAGTCCGGTCGTGATACTGCGAGTCATATTTCCTGCGCCGATAAAGCATATTTTTTTTTCAGACATGAGACTTCTCTATACTTCAGCCTCTTTAGTTGAGGCTGTTATTTCAGGTGACAAAAATATTGCCATAAATTCGTTACTAACTAATATTTGGGCTTGCTAGGGTTTAAACAAGGCTAGTCTTTAGCACTTTCTCTTTTACCAAAAATGGCACTGCCAATTCTAACCATGGTTGAACCTTGTTCGATTGCCTGTTCTAAATCATTACTCATTCCCATGGATAGAGTGTCCACCTGAGGATAAAGTAGTTTTAGCTCTTGATACAAATCGTGTAACTGTTGAAATTGCTCTCTTTGTAATGCTTTATCCGATGTGGCGGTCGGAATAGCCATCAGACCTCGCAGGGTTAAATTAGGTAACTGTTCGACTTTACTCGCCAGTAATTTAAGCGCCTCTGGAGTCGTTCCTGATTTACTGGTTTCTCCACTAATATTGATTTGGATGCAAATGTTCAGAGGAGGCAATGCATTCGGGCGTTGTTCGTTAAGCCTATATGCAATTTTTTCACGAGAGACAGTGTGCATCCAATCGAAGTGACTGGCGATAATTTTAGTTTTATTTGATTGTAAGGGACCGATGAAGTGCCATTCAATTTCTGGGCAGCAGTCTTTGAGTGTTATGACCTTAGACTCACCTTCTTGAACATAGTTTTCACCAAATTGCCTTTGCCCAGCGGCATAGGCAGCTAAAATATCAGAAAAGGGTTTAGTTTTACTGACGGCGAGCAATTGAATTTCATCGATATTTCGTGATGAATATTGGGCCGCTTGTTTGATTCGATGCTGGGCGTTAGCCAGTCTGTCTGCTATTGTTGTCATGACGTCAGTTTTTTGATTGAATGGATATCCCATACTATGGAAATCACAGAGTTACTTGCCTTTAGTGTAAAGCACAAAGCGTCCGATCTACACCTTTCTGCAGGCGTTTCGCCTATGATACGTGTTGATGGCGAAGTCAGAAAGATCAATTTGCCCACATTAGATCATCAAGAGGTGCGTGGACTTGTCTATGACATCATGAATGATAAGCAACGTAAAGATTATGAAGAACATTTAGAGATAGATTTTTCGTTTGAAGTTCCTAATTTAGCACGTTTCCGTGTCAATGCTTTTAACCAGTCTCGAGGCGCTGCGGCAGTATTCCGTACTATCCCCAACGATATCTTGAGTCTGGAACAACTTGGTGCACCGGAAATTTTCAAAAAAATTGCCAGCTTTCCACGTGGCTTAGTTCTGGTTACCGGCCCAACAGGCTCAGGTAAGAGTACCACGCTAGCGGCGATGGTTAATTATATTAATGAAAGCCGTCATGAACACATTCTCACTATCGAAGACCCAATCGAATTTGTACATCAGAGTAAACTATGTCTGATAAACCAGCGTGAGGTGCATCGTCACACTCACAGTTTTAACGCGGCCTTGCGAAGTGCGCTGCGTGAAGACCCCGATGTTATTTTAGTTGGTGAAATGCGAGATCTTGAAACCATCAGGCTGGCGATGACGGCGGCTGAGACTGGTCATTTGGTTTTTGGTACCTTACACACCACCTCAGCGGCAAAAACCATTGACCGTGTGGTTGATGTTTTCCCTGAAGGTGAGAAGGGTATGGTCAGGACCATGCTATCTGAGTCGCTACAGGCGGTAATATCACAGACCTTGATTAAGAAAGTAGGCGGAGGACGCGTGGCGGCTCATGAGATAATGATGGGGACGCCTGCGATCAGAAACCTTATTCGTGAGGACAAAGTGGCACAAATGTACTCAGCTATTCAGACCGGTATGTCACATGGCATGCAGACATTAGATCAATGTCTGCAGAATTTGGTCAACCGCAGTCAGATCAGTCGTGAAGATGCTCAGCATAAGAGTGCTAATAAGCAGACAAAATTTTAATGGTTAATCGCTAAGGTTTTATTATGGATGTTCGTCCTTTCTTAAAAACTATGATAGATCGTAAGGCTTCGGATTTATTCATCACTGCGGGTTTTCCGCCGAGTGCCAAAATTGATGGTGAGCTCACACCATTGAGAGAAACTTCATTCTCACCGGCTCAATCACTGGATTTTGTCGAGTCTTTGATGACTGATGAGCAGAAAAAGGAGTTCCATGACACTCGTGAGTGTAACTTCGCATTTGCCTTGCAGGATTTGGGACGTTTTCGTGTTAGTGCTTTTTGGCAAATGGAAGCATCGGGCTGTGTCATGCGCCGTATCGAGACTCAGATCCCCGACATGGATGATCTGAAACTCCCTCTAATTTTGAAAGATCTGGTGATGAGTAAACGTGGACTTATCATCATGGTCGGCGGAACCGGCACGGGTAAGTCAACTTCTTTGGCGGCTTTGGTAGGGTTCCGTAATGCTAATTCACGTGGTCATATTCTGACTATTGAAGATCCAGTTGAATTTGTTCATAAGCATCGCAAGTGTATCGTGACCCAGCGAGAGGTAGGTATAGATACTGAGTCATTTGAGGCCGCACTTAAAAGCTCACTGCGCCAGGCACCTGATGTGATCTTAATTGGTGAAATCAGAACTCAAGAGACGATGGAGTTTGCCCTAGCATTTGCTGAAACAGGACATCTATGTATGGCAACCTTGCATGCAAACAATGCTAATCAGGCACTGGATCGTATCATGAATCTTGTGCCAGACAGTAAGCATCGGCAGCTGTTATTCGATCTCTCTTTGAACCTAAGAGGAATCGTAGCTCAACAACTGGTGCCTACAGTGGATGGAAAGGGGCGACGTGCAGCTATCGAGATTTTGATCAATACACCTCGTATCAGTAGCTTGATCGCTAAAAATGAGCTGCATTTACTCAAAGAAACTATGGCTAAGTCAAATGATCAGGGGATGCAGACCTTCGATCAGGCCTTGCTGGCGCTATATACTTCAAGAGAGATTAGTTATACCAATGCTTTACATCACGCAGATTCACCGAATGATTTAAGATTGATGATTAAGTTGCTGAGTTCAGAGCAAACAAGCTCAGGCTTCATGGAAGGGGTGACGCTAGATATAGACTCGTGATGCATTATGCGGTCAGTGGGTCGGTGGGTCGGTGTGACCTTTACCTGCATATTCACTTCATTATTGCTGAATAGCTTCAACAAAGAGCAAAGCCCCTCAATCGAGGGGCCTTGCATTGGACTTGCTCAGTCTACTCTGAAATTTGCACTTTTAAAGTGCAACGGGATATATCAAAATTCACGGCTATCAACTTAAGCCAACCAGCCACGACTCACTCAACCAATCACTAAATGGAGCGGTTATTGTTTTTCATGTCCCATAAGTTAGCATCGCCGTTTTGATGCCTGCTCAAATAGTCGATAAAATAAGAGACCTTTTGATTTTAACTTATCTGCGATAACACCTAAATTATCTGATCAAATTCTTTAGGATCAAGTAGATATATTGCTACAAAAACAACTTCAAAGACCGCTGAATGTACATTTTTTTAAAAATGGCTTGGTAAGTTTTGTTTCTAGCAATAGCGAAGCCAGTCTAAGATTACAAAATAGATGACAAAACCAACCCAGAATTTCGCCCTAGAGTCAGTGTAAATATTGAGTGACAATATCACTCGCTTACTTGCTTTATTATATTGCTATTCATGCTTGCTTTACGTTCGCGTAAACGTCACAGTGCTATTCTTAGTTATTATAGTGTGAACTAGATCACTTGTTTGTGGCTGATGCTAATAATCAATAAACGTCGGAGCGGATAATGAGTACAGATAAATCAAGTCAAAATATCGTCATTGTGGCAGCCAAGCGCACTCCTATTGGAGGATTTTTGGGTTCCCTATCTAAGGTTCCATCACCTAAATTGGCTGCTACTGCCATTAAGAGCATTATGGAACAGACGGGCGTTGAGGTCGATGAGGTCTTAATGGGATGTGTACTTCCTGCTGGTCTTGGCCAAGCGCCTGCGCGTCAAGCGACCCTTGGCGCAGATTTACCCCTGTCGGTTGGCGCAACGACAATCAATAAGGTCTGTGGCTCAGGAATGAAGACGGTCATGCTAGCCCATGACCTTATCAAGGCTGGCAGCGCCAATATCGTCATCGCTGGTGGTATGGAAAGCATGAGTCTGGCTCCTTATCTGCTCGATAAAGCCCGAGATGGGATGCGTATGGGTCACGGTAAGCTGATGGACCATATGTTTTTAGATGGACTGGAAGATGCCTATACTGGCGGTGCTATGGGCACGTTTGCACAAAATACCGCCGATGATTTTAAACTCACTCGCGAGCAGATGGACGTTTTCTCACTGAACTCATTAGATAAAGCCAATAAGGCCATCGAGTCAGGCGCATTTAAACAAGAGATAGCGCCAGTCACAGTTTCGAGTCGCCGCGGTGATACCTTAGTTGATACCGATGAACAGCCAGGTAATGCACGTCCTGATAAAATCCCAACTCTGCGCCCCGCCTTTGCTAAAGACGGGACTATAACCGCAGCCAATTCAAGTTCAATCTCAGATGGCGCGGCGGCGCTAATGTTGATGACCGAGAAACAGGCCAATATTCAGGGCTTGCCGATCCTCGCCACTATCAAGGGCCATGCCACACATGCCCAAGAGCCATCATTGTTTACCACAGCCCCTGTTGGCGCCATGAACAAGCTACTCGCTAAGGTGAACTGGAGTAAGGATGATGTGGATCTGTTTGAAATTAACGAAGCCTTTGCCATGGTAACCATGTTGGCCATCTCTGAGCTTTCACTCGATGCATCTAAGGTCAACGTCAATGGCGGTGCCTGTGCACTAGGACACCCCATTGGTTGTTCAGGCTCACGGTTATTAGTCACTTTAATATATGCACTCAAGGCCCGTGGTCTTAAGCGCGGTGTCGCATCACTTTGTATTGGCGGCGGTGAAGCTACTGCGATGGCAATCGAAGTTTAAATCAGTTTTAAGGGAAGAAATATGACCACTCAAGTAAAACATTATATCGATGGCAAGTTTATCGATGGTATCGGAGAACAGCAGATTTCGGTAACAAATCCTGCAAATAATCAAACCATTGCCACGGTTAATGCGGCTACTGTCCAAGAGGTAGAAACTGCTATAGCCAGTGCCAAATCAGCCTTCAACACTTGGAAAGAGATCCCCGTTTCTGAACGTGCCCGGGTGATGTTTAGGTATCAGCATTTGTTGAAACAGCATCATGATGAATTGGCGACTATTTTGGCCAAAGAGACGGGTAAGACCTTTGATGATGCTAAAGGTGATGTTTGGCGTGGCATCGAAGTGGCTGAACATGCCTGTAATATCGCGACCCTATTAATGGGAGAAACTGTCGAGAATGTAGCTAGAAGCATAGATACTTATAGTTACAGCCAACCTTTGGGTGTATGTGCTGGTATTACCCCGTTTAATTTTCCAGCTATGATCCCGCTGTGGATGTTCCCCTTGTCTATTGCCTGTGGTAACACCTTTGTACTTAAGCCTTCGGAGCAAGATCCTATGACACCTCTGCGCTTGGTAGAGCTGTTTGAAGAGGCCGGTGCGCCTAAGGGCGTTTTGCAGTTGGTACACGGTGATAAGACGGCGGTAGATGTACTGCTCAGACATCAAGATATTAAGGCCATTTCTTTTGTAGGCTCTGTGGGTGTGGGTCAATATATCTACAAAACCGCTACGGATAACCTTAAGCGTGTACAGGCATTTGCCGGTGCGAAGAACCACTGCGTTGTCATGCCAGATGCCAATAAACAACAAGTGATTAATAACTTAGTTGGAGCCTCAGTGGGCGCGGCAGGTCAACGTTGCATGGCCCTTTCAGTGGCGATATTTGTCGGCGTGGCTAAAGAGTGGATCCCTGAACTCAAGGAAGCGATTGCCAAAGTCAAACCCGGTCTATGGGACGACAAAGAGGCGGGCTACGGCCCACTGATTAGCCCAGCAGCCAAAGCGCGAGTGTTGTCGCTTATTGAGCAAGGTAAGGCTGAGGGTGCCACATGTCTGCTCGATGGTTCTGACTTTACGGTGCCAGGTTATGAATCGGGTAACTGGGTTGGTCCGACAATATTTAGCAACGTTACCACTGAGATGGCCATCTATAAAGAGGAGATCTTCGGGCCAGTGCTGTGCTGCATGGAGTCAGAGACATTGGAAGAGGCCATAGAGATCGTCAATGCCAGCCCCTATGGTAATGGTACCTCAATCTTTACCGCCAGTGGCGCGGTGGCTCGTAAATATCAGCATGAGATAGAAGTGGGTCAGGTGGGAATAAATATACCTATTCCTGTGCCTTTACCTTTTTTCTCCTTCACTGGCTGGAAGGGTAGCTTTTATGGTGATCAGCATGCCTATGGTAAGCAGGCAGTGCGTTTCTACACTGAAACTAAGACCATCACGGCGCGCTGGTTCGAGTCACAGATAAGTGACGCTGAGCAAGCAAAACCCAACATGACGATTGAGCTTAAATAACAGGCCTACCATTGGTAACGCTTAATAACCTTTATGTGGAGAGAGTATTCACCTAAAGGTTATTACAATATAAATGATTCAATAAACCACTAGGCACACATTAAAACAAAGAGCTTAAACGCTATTATAAAAAGTGCCGAGGAGACCGCAGATGGATTTTAACCTCAGTGATGATCAGCGCCAGTTTGCCGATCTAGCTCAGCAGTTTTCACAAGAAGAACTCGCCCCATTTGCAGCCCAATGGGACAGAGACCACCACTTCCCTAAAGACGTCATTCAACGCGCTGGAGAGCTAGGTTTCTGCTCCTTGTATTCGCCACAAAGTGAAGGCGGCATGGGACTGTCACGTCTCGACTCTTCGATTATCTTCGAGCAGCTATCCATGGGATGTACATCCACCACTGCCATGTTGACCATCCATAATATGGCAACTTGGATGGTGACCAGTTTTGGTAGCGAAACGTTAAGACAAGAATGGTCAGAATCATTAACCACAGGCCAGAAACTGGCCTCTTATTGCTTAACTGAAGCGGGTGCAGGTAGCGATGCAGCATCCCTAAAAACAAAAGCGGTGAGAGAGGGTGATGAGTATGTGATCTCCGGCACTAAGATGTTTATCTCAGGGGCAGGGGCAACCGAGCTATTAGTGGTCATGTGTCGCACTGGCCAAAGCGGCCCTAAAGGCATCTCAGCCATAGTCGTCCCAGCCGATGCTAAAGGAGTAACCTATGGCAAGGCAGAAGACAAGATGGGCTGGAATGCGCAGCCAACTCGTGAGATCACCTTCGAACAAGTCAGGGTGCCGGTATCAAACCTATTGGGTGAAGAAGGGCAAGGTTTCAACTTCGCCATGAAAGGACTGGATGGCGGACGCATCAATATTGCTACCTGCTCAGTGGGTACGGCTCAGGCGGCGCTTGAGCGGGCCACTCAATATATGACCGAGCGCAAGCAATTTGGTAAGCCAATCGCCACATTTCAGGCGTTGCAATTTAAACTCGCTGATATGGCCACTGAACTCGTTGCGGCAAGACAACTGGTGCGATTAGCGGCCTTTAAACTCGACATGGGCGACCCAGAAGCTACCGCTTACTGCGCAATGGCGAAACGTTTTGCTACTGATATCGGTTTTCAGGTCTGTGATGCGGCGCTGCAGCTGCACGGCGGCTATGGCTATATTCGAGAGTATCCCTTAGAACGTCATGTACGTGATGTGCGTGTACACCAGATATTGGAAGGCACTAACGAGATCATGCGCTTAATTATTGCAAGACGTATATTAGATGAGCGCGCAGGACCGATTTTGTAATTACAGCCAGATCGGACTCATAAGAGGAAGTAACAGATGACAGCACTGATAGAGAAAATTGTAGGTAATACGGCAGTGATCACCATGAGTAATCCGCCGGCTAATACCTGGACCGCACAGAGCCTGCAACTGTTGAAGCAGAAAGTTGAGGTACTCAATGAAAATCCGCAAATCTATGCCCTGATCATCACCGGTGAAGGGCATAAGTTTTTCTCCGCAGGGGCCGATCTTAAGTTGTTTGCCGATGGCAATAAAGATAATGCTGCCAATATGGCTAACTGTTTCGGTGAAGCTTTCGAAGCCCTAAGCGCATTTCGCGGTGTTTCAATTGCGGCAATTAATGGTTATGCCATGGGCGGTGGTCTCGAGGTCGCGTTGGCCTGTGATATCCGTATCGCCGAATCCCAAGCCGTGATGGCCATGCCCGAGGCGACCGTGGGTCTGCTTCCCTGTGCGGGGGGGACACAAAATTTGGCGGCGCTCATTGGGGAAGGCTGGGCTAAACGCATGATCTTATGTGGTGAGCGACTCGGTGCAGAGCAAGCTCTACAGCTTAAACTGGTCGAAGAAGTGGTGGCAACTGGAGATGCTCTCAATGTGGCAATGGAGCTAGCTGTTAAGGTAGCAAACCAAAGCCCTAGTAGTATTAAAGCTTGTAAGACGCTGATCCAAGCAGGCCGGAATATGCCGAGGAACCAAGCTTTACCTTTGGAACGTGAGCTATTTGCAAACCTGTTTGATACCCAAGACCAAAGCGAAGGGGTCGCCGCTTTCCTAGAGAAGCGTAAGGCTAGTTGGAAGAATTGCTGATGATGAATTCGAACAAGGGGGTAGAGATGAATAAGACCAATAGTGTGGTGTTTCAAACCTTAGATACGGCTTCTGGCAAACAGATTGGGCTGATGACCTTGAACATGGAACAAGCCCTTAATTCCATCAATATCGAAATGGTACAGTTAATCTCTGCTCAGCTCATGCGCTGGCAAGATGATGATGCTATCGCCATGGTGATGTTAGATGGTGCAGGTGAGAAAGCCTTCTGTGCTGGAGGCGATGTCAGGGCAATCTATCATGCATCAATTGCAACGCCAGGTGAACTTACTGAGCAAGCGACAGAATTTTTTAAGCTGGAATATCGTCTCGATTATCTTATTGATACCTATGCCAAGCCTATTTTAGTCTGGGGAACAGGTATCGTTATGGGAGGAGGCCTTGGCTTGATGATGGGGGCTAGCCACCGTGTGGTAACCGAGCGTTCACGTATCGCCATGCCTGAGGTGACCATCGGCCTGTATCCCGATGTCGGCGGTAGCTATTTTCTTAATCGCATGCCGGGAAAACTGGGTTTGTTTTTGGGCTTGACGGCTTATAACATGAATGCTGCCGATGCTAAATACGTGGATATCGCTAATCATTATATTCAAAATGATGATAAGCAACCACTGCTTGATAACTTAGCTTGCCTAAATTGGGAAGATGATACCAAGGTTAATCATAGCTTGCTCAGCGATGAGCTTAACCGTCTGGGATCTCAGGCTAGCGCAGAGTTAGCCAAGGGCCAGCTCGAGATCCATCAAAAGGATATTGATACACTGATGTCAGGCTCACTCAACGAGATAATGACTCGAGTCAATGAGCTTAAACTTAAGGAATCTTGGTTAGCGCGTCCCATCAAGACCATGCTGTCTGGCAGCCCCATTAGCTTGCAACTGATTTATCGCCAAGCACAGTTAGGCACAGATTTGAGTCTGGCTGAGGTATTTAGGTTTGAGCTTGGCTTGAGTGTGAACTGCTGTGCCTTGGGAGATTTCTCTGAAGGAGTGAGAGCCTTGCTTATTGATAAAGATCGTAATCCCCAATGGAAATACAATCAAGTGGCGGATGTGCCAACTCGCTTAATTGAGCAGATGTTTAGTTCACCTTGGTCTGTAGTCTCGCATCCTTTAGCCCAGTTGTAGGAATGCTAGTTTAAAAGATAGCGAAGCAGATGATAAATAAACAGCAGCCGTACTAGGTGAGCTTCTCAGAACTTTAACTTCTGCGTTGCATCAAAGGGAATAACTATTTCCCCAACTATATGGCTGAATTTAAATGCCTAAGAGAGCTCTGAATTGATCATCAATTTAATGGAATTGGTATCATTACTTAAGCTAAGGAGTGTTAGATGACAAGTATTGCATTTATTGGATTGGGACATATGGGCGCGCCTATGGCGGCCAATTTAGTGAAGTCAGGCGTGACGGTTAAGGTGTTCGATCTCGTCCCCGAGGCGATGAAGTCTCTTACAGATATTGGTGCACTTGCCGCCAAGAGTGCTAACGGCGCAGCATCTGGTGCCGATGTGGTGATAACCATGCTGCCAGCGGGTAAACATGTTCGCTCGCTCTACTTAGGTGAAGGCAGCTCAGATAAGGGCTTGCTCGATGTGGTGGCCGCAGGGACCTTACTGATCGATTGCTCGACCATCGATGCCCTGAGTGCTAAACACGTTGCCGAAGCTGCAGCGAGTAAAGGGCTTGAGTTTATCGATGCGCCCGTATCGGGTGGCACAGCAGGTGCTGTGGCGGGAACATTAACGTTTATTTGTGGTGGTAGTGACGGTGGGTTTGAGCAAGCATCTAAGGTGCTAAGCCATATGGGTGCCAATATTTTACACGCAGGTGCCCCTGGTGCGGGTCAGGTGGCAAAAATTTGTAATAACATGCTGCTATCAGTGTTAATGATCGCCACCAGTGAATCATTGCAGATGGGAATTGACCATGGTTTAGACCCTAATGTGTTATCTGAGATAATGAAGGTCAGTAGTGGGAGTAATTGGACGCTGGATAAATATAATCCTTGTCCAGATGTTATGGAGTCTGTACCGTCGTCGAATGGTTATCAGGGCGGCTTCATGGTCAATCTTATGGTTAAAGATCTTGGCTTATCGCAAGAGGCCGCATTATTGACTAATTCCAGTACACCAATGGGCGCGCTAGCACGCAGTTTATATGTGAACCATGCTCGTCAAGGCAATGGCACACGTGATTTTTCTAGTATTTTTGAACAGTTTTCTAATATTCAACAAATTAAAAGCAAAGGGTAACACGATGGATTTAAAAGATAAGGTAGTGGTCATTACGGGTGGTGCTGGTGGACTTGGTTTGGCTATGGCGTTGGATTTAGCCAAAGCTGGTGCTAAATTAGCCCTTATCGATATTGATCAAGAGAAGCTTGAACGTGCTTGCGCCGATATTGGAGACAGAACCGAAGTACAGGGCTATGCCTTCGATATAACTGATGAAAAAGATGTGATGGCGGGCTTCGGTTATATTCTGGAAGATTTCGGTCAAATCAATGTGCTTATCAATAATGCGGGGATCTTATTTGATGGCATGCTAGTTAAAGCCAAAGAAGGTAAGGTGACTGATCGTATGTCGTATGAGCAGTTTCAGTCAGTGATTAATGTCAACTTGACGGGGTCATTCCTCTGTGGTCGTGAGGCCGCAGCGGCCATGATTGAATCTAAGCAAGAAGGCGTGATCATTAATATTTCCAGCTTAGCCAAGGCGGGTAATGTCGGTCAGACCAACTACTCGGCTTCGAAAGCGGGTGTGGCTGCCATGTCTGTGGGTTGGGCAAAAGAGTTGGCAAGATACAATATTCGCAGTGCAGCGGTAGCCCCAGGTGTGATTGAAACTGAAATGACCGCAGCGATGAAGCCTGAGGCGTTAGCGCGTATGGAAAAAATGGTACCCGTTGACCGTCTTGGTCAACCTAGTGAAATATCATTGACGGTCAAGTTCATCATAGAGAACGATTACGTTAACGGTCGTGTATTCGAGATAGATGGGGGGTTACGTATTTAGGCTCAGAGTCTAAATTCTAAGAGCTAATTTTTAGCAAAATAGGATAAAAGTTAAAACGGGTCTAGGCCCGTTTTTGTTTTTCTGGGTAAATTAGCTGATTGGGATTAACAGCATTTAGTAGTGACATTGATATAAGAACTTATATCAATGCTTATTATGCGTGATAACATTCATTGTTAACATTTTGGAGCAAGCTAAGTTGATGTTCGATAAAAAAATGATCTGGCTGGAAAAAACCGCAAGAAGTTTGATGTTGCTGGTGGGGGGCGTGGGCCTGATCGTTATTTATTCGGGCTATTTCTATTTGGTGTTCAAGGGCAATGGTACATCGGATTTGCCGTGGTATCTTCTCTTATCTCCTTGGATTTGTATCTATTTTGGCCTGAGCCAGGCCAAGCAGTTAGCGATTGTTTTATGGTGTAAACAAAAATTAACTCGAAAATAATGATTACTTATTTTCGAACCAGAGCCAACATCTACTGTACATGAATATGGCAGAACACCATTTCGGAGAAGGTCAAATCCTAATCGGTTGGGGGATAATTTTTATTCGACACTTAAAACAGTGTCACTGGATTTTGTGACAGTCACTTTATAAAACCTCCCGGTAACAGAACGTTCTCATCGTTTAACAGGTTCGCTTTTAGTTGATTATTGATGGACGGCTGGCTATAATGTCGCGCTTAATTTTGCTCGTTTATACAGCGCATCGTATAACACATTTTGGGATCTAACACTTGATTACTACAGCTAATATCACCATGCAATTTGGCGCTAAGCCACTGTTTGAAAACATCTCAGTTAAATTCGGCGGCGGCAATCGTTATGGTCTGATCGGCGCGAACGGCTGTGGTAAATCAACCTTCATGAAGATCTTAGGCAATGATCTTGAGCCAACAGGGGGTAATGTCTCTTTGGATATCAATGAGCGTATTGGTAAATTGAGCCAGAACCAGTTTGGTTATGAAGAGTTTAGCGTAGTCGATACCGTTATCATGGGTCATGAGCAGCTTTGGCAAGTCAAAAAAGAACGTGATCGTATTTACTCACTGCCTGAAATGACCGAAGAAGATGGCATCAAAGTTGCTGAGCTTGAAATGGAATTTGCCGAGATGGACGGTTATACCGCCGAGTCTCGTGCTGGTGAACTGCTGATGGGCGTGGGTATTCCTGTCACTCAACATTTCGGTCTTATGAGCGCCATTGCTCCGGGTTTTAAACTTAGAATTTTGCTAGCACAAGCCCTGTTCTCCGATCCCGATGTACTGCTACTCGACGAACCAACCAACAACTTGGACATTGACACCATTCGCTGGTTGCAAGAGATGCTGAACCAACGTAACAGCACTATGATCATCATTTCTCACGATCGATATTTCTTAAACTCAGTTTGTACCCATATGGCGGATCTCGATTACGGAGAGCTGCGTATTTTTCCGGGTAACTATGATGAGTATATGATGGCCGCTCAACAATCTCGTGAGCGATTGATGTCCGATAATGCCAAGAAAAAGGCACAAATTGCTGAGCTTCAGGGCTTCGTGGCTCGCTTTTCTGCTAATGCATCTAAAGCTAAGCAGGCGACCTCACGCGCCAAGCTTATCGATAAAATAAAGCTTGATGAAGTGAAAGCCTCAAGCCGTGTAAATCCGTTTATTCGTTTCGAGCAAGAGAAAAAACTGTTTCGTAATGCCTTGATCGTTGAAGAGTTGAGCAAAGGCTTCGATGAGCCGCTGTTCAGTAAGTTAAACCTTATGGTTGAAGTGGGTGAGCGTATCGCCATCTTAGGTGAGAACGGGATCGGTAAGACGACCTTACTGCGTACCTTGACCCATGATATTCCTCAAGACAGCGGTACTATTCAATGGTCTGAGAATTCAGCTATTGGTTATTATGCCCAAGATCATGAGTCAGATTTTGAAAATGACATGACCTTGTTCGAGTGGATGAGCCAGTGGCGTAAGCCAGAAGATGACGACCAGTCGGTTCGCGGTTACTTGGGGCGCATGCTATTTAGCTCTGACGACATCAAGAAGTCGGTCAAGGTACTCTCGGGTGGTGAGAAAGGTCGTATGTTATTCGGTAAACTTATCATGCAAAAGCCAAATATTTTGGTGATGGATGAGCCAACAAACCACATGGACATGGAATCTATTGAGTCATTAAACAATGCTCTGGAGATTTATCAAGGTACTCTGATTTTTGTTAGCCATGATCGTGCATTCGTTTCATCGGTTGCTAATCGCATCATAGAAATGACTAAAGACGGCATCAATGATTTCAAGGGAACTTATGATGAGTTTCTTAGAAGCAAAGGTGTTGATGCATAAGTCTATATTTAAGCCTATTAAAGCTTAAATCGATTGATCAAAAAAGCCCGAATTCAATTCGGGCTTTTTTACATCTAATAGGTGATAAATTTTCGCTGAGCGATCACATGGTTATACTGATTGGCAAACTATTTATCGAAACGTGTTTGCAGGTAATCAAATACCGCCCGAATGCCGAAGGCTTCACCACCGATAGGGCGACCGGGAAGTTTACGACTGTTCCACGCCATTACATCGAAGTGGCTCCAGCTAATATCATCATCAACGAAGGACTCAAGGTAAAGCGCGGCGGTGATAGCACCACCTTGAGGAACACGGGCACAGTTGGCTAAATCAGCAATGTCACTGCCAGTGAGTTCTAGGTATGGCTTGTGCAGTGGCATGCGCCAGATAGGATCTTGTACTTTGAGGCCTGACTGAGTCATATCGGCTGCTACTTGGTCATTGTTACTAAAGAAGCCGGGAAGCTCAGTGCCTAGGGCAATACGCATGGCGCCTGTGAGTGTCGCGAAATCTATTATCAGCTCAGGTTTATCATTGCTAGCCTCGGCTAATGCATCACATAGCACTAAGCGACCTTCGGCATCGGTATTATCAATTTCGACTGTGATGCCTTTGCGGGTTTTAATCACATCGCCAGGGCGGAAAGCATTGGCCGATACTGCATTTTCGACTGCTGGTACCAATACGCGTAAACGTATAGGCAAGTTACTTGCCATTATTTGGTGAGCTAGGCCGATAACATGAGCGGCGCCGCCCATGTCTTTCTTCATCAAACGCATGCCTGCACCGGGTTTAAGATCTAATCCTCCAGAGTCGAAACACACACCTTTACCGACTAAAGTCACTTTAGGTGCATTTTCATCACCCCAAGTGAGATCTATCAAGCGTGGTAAGTTTTCACTGGCACGGCCTACCATATGAATGGTGGGGTAGTTTTGTTCGAGTAATTCATCGCCAACGATTTGAGTGATGTTAGCACCAAATTCGTTGGCCAAACTATTCATCATCTCCCCCAAGTGCTGAGGCATCATGTCTGCAGCTGGCGTATTGACCAAGTCGCGAACAATAACAACGGAACGCAGCATTTTTTTCACTTCGTCAACCTGAGCTTGAGTCGGTAATACCAGTTGAGGATATACTTTGTCATTGTGCTTATAACGGTCAAACTTATACGCGCCGAGACCCCAGCTAAATGCCGCAATGTTAACGTGCTCTTGGCTGTCATTGATTGTGTAGCACCCAGCAGGAAGCTGGTTGACGAGATCGCCGCATAACCAATAGGAGTTTATCTCGGAAGTCACATAAATAGCTTGGGAGAGTTTACCCACACCGTTGGGAATTAGGCTCATGCCTTTACCATCAAACTGAGTGGTAGCCAGCCAGTTTGTAGTGTGAGTGTCTTGCTTGGCTAACCAAGTTGGGTATGCATCTGTGTGTAAGATGGTGAGAGGGGTGCCTTGGACACCAGAGATTAATAATTCAGTCATGTTGGAGTTATGCTCGCTGCTTGTATTAATTTTAGAGTGTAATGGCCGTTGACTATTCTTCATTGCCTGCCAATTTTTTGGCGCACTTCTTTCTTTTTCTAGAAAGGTTATTAAATGAGCTGGGCAGCACATCTACACCTACCATTTTCCCAAGTTTGACCATCAGAGGAATGGTGATTGGGGCGAACGGCAGCACGGCAAACATGCCCAGACCTAAGCCTTTTAACATATCACGTAATTGTTTATTGGCCTTGGCAAGTTCTTCACGGCTGGCTTTTTTTTGGGTGTAACGTTTATAGGAAACCAACATTTCTTTGGTTTCCTGTTTTTCTTGGGACAAGGCATCTTTTAAAATAAGCATATCGCGTTTTAAACGGATCCAAAATCGTTTTCTGCCTATGCGAAAAACGCGTATGGGTGCCTTGTGAATATGGACATAAATTTTCATGGCACGATTGTCTCATAGGCGGCCCTATAGACAAAGCCGTGCTTGATGGTTTTATGATTGTCATTTGTAACATCTTTTAATGGGCATTTTATGCTGTGAATTTAAAGTGAGAAAAATGAGTGGCTTAATATTGAGTATTAGCAGGTGTAAACTTAATGCAACTGATACTTTGTCGACAATCTATGGGGTTGTGATTGACTGTTTTTAAAATTACGGCTAGATTGTCGACAATCCATGTGAAATAAGTATTTGTTAAAGTATGACATTTTTGACCGAACCGCCCGTTACTGCGGCAGATAAGACCTTTATTCGACTAAGGCAAGATATTGTTGAAGGAGAGATCCCTTCAGGGACTAAGTTGAGTGAAACTGAGTTGTCGACAAAGTATGCCGTCAGTCGCGCGATTATTCGTGAAGCGATTAACCGATTAGCCTCATGCCATATCGTCGAGCGCAAGGCCAATATCGGTGCCAGAGTCGTGTCCTTATCTAATGAAGGTTTGATTGAGTTATATCAGGTTCGTGAATCTCTTGAAGGCATGGCGGCAAGGTTAGCGGCTAAGAATATGACAACAAGTGAGATAGATGATTTAAACCAATTATTAAGCTCTCACTTTCAGGAAGTCAAAGGTGGCGAGTCTTATTACCAAGAAGCTGGTGATGTCGATTTTCATTACCGCATCATTGTTGGTAGTAAAAATAAGCACCTTATTTCTATGCTAATTAATGGTATCTATCACCTAGTGCGCATGTACCGAGTACAACTTAGCATGGCAGGACCTAGAGTCACCACGGCATTTGATGAACATAAACACATAGTACAAGCTATTTCTAATCGTGATGAGGAGCTGGCTGAAATCTTGATGCGGCGGCACATCATGTATTCGAAGAACAATATTGAGAAGAATTTAGCCCAAACTCGTTAACCGAGGGACTGAATCATTAAATCAGAATATGGCAGCACAATGAAAAGAGAGGAAAACATGAGCGCAGGTAAAAAGTTTCGTCAGGCATTAGCAGACAATACTCCATTGCAGATAGTGGGCACCATTAATGCGTATACGGCCATGATGGCAAAACAGATAGGTCATCAGGCCATCTATCTTTCTGGTGGCGGTGTGGCCAATGCATCATACGGTTTACCTGACTTAGGCATGACTTCGCTTAACGATGTGATTGTTGATGTACAGCGCATCACATCAGCCTGCGATCTGCCTTTAATGGTGGATATTGATACCGGCTGGGGCGGGGCATTCAATATCGCTAAAACCATACGTGATATGGAAAAAGCGGGCGCGGCAGCCGTGCATATGGAAGATCAGGTTGCTCAGAAACGTTGTGGTCACAGACCTAATAAAGAGATTGTCTCAACAGAAGAGATGGTCGATAGGATCAAATCGGCTGTGGATGCTCGCACCGATCCCGATTTCTTTATTATGGCGCGTACCGACTCTTTCGCCCAAGAAGGCTTAGCCGCTGCCATCGAGCGAGCTAAAGCCTACGCTGCTGCTGGTGCTGACGCTATTTTTGCCGAAGCGGTGAAAACAGAAGAGCATTACCGCGCCTTTGCTGACGCATTAGACGTGCCTATTTTGGCTAATATTACCGAATTTGGTCAGACCGAATTGTGGAATAAACAGCAACTGAGTGAGTGGGGTTGTGCCATGGTGCTTTATCCGTTATCGGCATTTAGGGCGATGAATAAGGCGGCTGAAATGGTCTATGAAACTATTTTAAAAGACGGCGATCAGAAGGCGGTTATCGACAATATGCAAACCCGCATGGAACTCTATGACTATCTTGGGTATCACACCTATGAGCAAAAATTAGATGTGCTTTTTAGCGAAGGCAAGAACAAGTAGCTAATGAACATAGACTATGTCAGTGAAAAGATCTAAGCCTAGTGAGTATTGCCCTTGCTAGGGAAAATAGCGACATAGAAGTTAGTATAAATATGATAAAAATAGATGACCCGTTATCAAAACTCTGTGAAGAAATCACGCAGGGGCGAGGTCGCAGTTAACAAATAGAGGAAAGAGCAATGGTAGATAAAAAACTGAGTGGTGCAGGACTACGTGGTCAAAGTGCTGGTGAAACGAGCCTTTGTACCGTGGGTAAATCTGGCAGCGGCTTAACATATTGCGGTTATGATGTATCAGACTTAGCCGATAATACCAGCTTCGAAGAGGTTGCTTACTTGTTGTTTAATGGCGAACTGCCTACGGTCGTTCAACTCGAAGCCTATAAGGCCGAGCTTAGCACTCTGCGGGACTTGCCACAGGCACTCAAAGAAGTGTTGCAACGTATTCCTCGTGACGCACACCCTATGGATGTGATGCGCACAGGCTGTTCTTTCTTAGGTAATTTAGAGCCTGAGAATGATTTTTCTGAGCAAAATCATGCCGCCAATCGTCTACTCGCTGCATTTCCGGCCATCATGTGTTACTGGTACAAGTTTTCCCATGAAGGCGTCGAAATTGATTGTGTGACCGATGAAGCCTCCATTGGCGGCCATTTCTTGCATCTTCTCAATGGTAAAGCTCCCTCTGAGCAACATCGTCGTGTGATGGATGTGTCGCTCATTTTGTATGCAGAGCATGAGTTTAATGCCTCGACTTTTACCGCTCGTGTGTGTGCATCAACCTTGTCTGATATGTTCTCTTGTATCACCGGTGCCATCGGCACATTGCGTGGCCCACTGCATGGCGGCGCCAATGAAGCGGCAATGGCGATGATCCAGAGCTTTAGCTCTCCAGCTGATGCCAAGGTACAAATGGCGGGTATGCTTGATCGCAAAGAAAAAATCATGGGGTTTGGTCATGCTATTTATCGTACGTCAGATCCACGAAATGTGATCATCAAGGGCTGGTCTGAAAAGTTAGCGCAGGAACATGGTGATACTAGCCTGTACGATATTTCGGTTGCCTGTGAAGAGTTTATGTGGGACAGCAAAAAACTCTTCTGTAATGCAGATTTTTTCCATGCATCGGCTTATCACTTTATGGGCATTCCCACTAAATTGTTTACCCCTATCTTTGTCTGTTCACGTTTAACAGGTTGGGCTGCACACGTGATGGAGCAGCGTTCGAATAACCGTATTATTCGTCCCAGCGCCGATTACACTGGCAGCGAGCCACGTAAAGTGACACCAATCGAAACCAGATAAATACCCAGAAGCTAGGTTCGAGTGTCTAGAACCTAGCTCTTAGCTTTTTAATAAGTGAACCGTGCTCATTGAGTAAATAAAGATGAATACCCAATACCGTAAACCTCTACCCGGCAGTCAACTCGATTATTTTGATACACAAGCAGCTGTTGATGCCATTTCTGCTGGTGCTTATAGCAAATTGCCTTATTGCTCTCGTGTTTACGCCGAGAACCTAGTTCGTCGTTGCGATCCCGCTAAACTGACCGACTCACTCAAACAAATCATCGAGCGTAAGCAAGATCTGGACTTTCCTTGGTATCCAGCCCGCGTGGTGTGCCACGATATCCTCGGCCAGACGGCGTTAGTCGATCTGGCTGGTCTGCGTGATGCTATTGCCGCTAAGGGCGGAGATCCGTCTAAAGTTAACCCCGTGGTGCCAACTCAACTGATTGTCGACCATTCCCTAGCGGTGGAACACGCCGGGTTTGAGAAAGATGCCTTCGAGAAAAATCGCGCCATTGAAGACAGGCGTAACGATGACAGATTCCACTTTATTAACTGGACCAAAACGGCATTTAAAAACATTGATGTGATTCAGCCAGGTAACGGCATTATGCATCAGATCAATCTGGAAAAAATGTCTCCCGTGATCCAATCCCGTGATGGTGTGGCATTCCCCGATACCTTGGTCGGTACCGACAGCCATACGCCACATGTCGACGCCCTTGGTGTTATTGCCATAGGAGTGGGTGGATTAGAAGCAGAAAGCGTTATGCTGGGTCGTCCTTCTTACATGCGTGTGCCCGATATTGTCGGAGTCGAGCTGGTGGGTAAACGTCAGAATGGGATCACCGCGACAGATATCGTGCTGGCGCTCACCGAGTTCTTACGTGGTGAAAAAGTGGTATCGACCTATTTAGAGTTCTTCGGTGAAGGAGCGAGCGCATTGACATTGGGCGATCGTGCCACCATCTCTAACATGACCCCCGAATTTGGTGCCACTGCCGCCATGTTCTATATCGACGAGATGACCATAGACTATCTTAGACTAACGGGTCGGGATGCTAGTCAAATAGAACTGGTTGAAAACTATGCCAAACAAGCTGGCCTGTGGGCTGATACCCTAAAAGATGCCGAGTACCAGCGTGTGCTGCATTTTGACTTGTCATCGGTTGGGCGTAACATTGCTGGACCTTCTAATCCCCATCGCCGCGTGTCCACAAGTGATCTTGCCAAGAAGGGGATCAGTGGCCATTTCGATATGAGTCAAGATGCCAATGGCAAAGACTTAATGCCAGATGGTGCCTGTATCATTGCTGCCATCACCAGTTGTACTAATACATCAAACCCTCGCAATGTCATTGCCGCTGGCCTTATCGCCCGTAATGCCAATGCCAAAGGTTTGACCCGTAAGCCTTGGGTGAAAACCTCACTGGCACCGGGTTCTAAAGCTGTGCAGTTGTATCTTGAAGATGCCAAACTGTTGTCTGAGTTGGAGCAACTTGGTTTCGGTATTGTTGGTTTTGCTTGTACCACCTGTAACGGCATGAGCGGCGCGTTAGACCCAGTGATTCAACAAGAAGTGATCGACAGAGATTTGTACACAACAGCGGTGCTTTCGGGCAATCGAAATTTCGATGGTCGTATTCATCCCTATGCTAAACAAGCTTTCTTAGCATCACCTCCTCTGGTTGTCGCCTACGCAATAGCTGGTACGATTCGCTTCGATATCGAAAAAGATGTGCTTGGCAAAGATACTCAGGGTAATGATGTGACCTTGAAAGATATCTGGCCCAGTGATAAAGAGATAGATAGGGTCATTGCACAAAGTGTTAAACCTGAGCAGTTTCGTAAAGTCTATGAACCCATGTTCGATATTAAAGTGGAGTACGGCAGTGACAACGATCCGCTGTATGATTGGCGTCCACAGAGTACCTATATCCGCAGGCCTCCATATTGGGAAGGTGCACTCGCGGGCGAACGTACCATGAAAGGAATGCGTCCTTTAGCCGTGCTTGGCGACAATATCACTACCGATCATTTATCTCCCTCTAACGCCATCATGCTCGATAGCGCCGCAGGAGCTTATCTGGATAAGATGGGGTTGCCAGAAGTTGATTTTAATTCCTATGCGACCCACAGGGGCGATCATTTAACGACCCAACGTGCAACTTTTGCGAACCCTAAGTTATTTAATGAGATGGTGACTCAGCTTGGTAAAAATGGCAAAGCAGAAGTTAAGCAAGGTTCACTCACGCGTATCGAACCCGAAGGGGTTGAGTCTCGTATGTGGGAAGCCATCGAGACTTATATGGAGCGTAAACAGCCGCTGATCATTATCGCTGGGGCCGATTATGGTCAAGGTTCGAGTCGTGATTGGGCCGCCAAAGGTGTACGTCTTGCTGGTGTTGAAGTGATTGTTGCTGAAGGTTTTGAGCGAATTCATCGCACTAACTTAGTAGGTATGGGGGTATTACCCGTAGAGTTTACGGGTGGAAATAACCGCCATTCTTATGGCATAGACGGTAGCGAAACCTATGATGTGATTGGTGAACGCACCCCAGGAGCAATATTAACGCTAATCATCACAGCTAAAAATGGTGAGCAAGTTGAAGTCCCTGTGAAGTGTCGTCTAGATACCGCTGAAGAAGTGACAATCTATGAAGCTGGTGGGATTTTACAACGTTTTGCTCAAGACTTTTTAGAGTCAAATGTAAGCTAATATATGGAGTTAAAGCAGTTTCTGGCTAACACTCTTTTTATAAAAGTAGGCTGGGAGTGTTTATGTAGTGTTAATCACTGCACGCTTCTGCCTCGATAGCTTACTAAAATTCTGCTTTTTAGTTGTAGCGAGTTTAATAAAGCTCAGGAAAATATCCCTGTTTGTGGTTACCTGAGTTGCAAGAATTGATTTAAAGGGATCGTTTTGTAATGACACAAGAATTAACTGAGTCCTCAGAGTACAAGCCACAGATTAGAGTGCCTGCAACCTATATGCGTGGCGGCACCAGTAAGGGCGTATTTTTTTCGCTAACTGATTTGCCTATTAATGCACAACAAGCAGGAGAGGCCCGAGATGCATTTTTGCTGAGAGTTATCGGTAGCCCCGATCCCTATGGTAAACAGACAGATGGCATGGGCGGTGCTACATCAAGCACCAGTAAAATTGTCATATTATCGAAAAGCACTCAGGCCGAACACGATGTTGATTATTTATTTGGTCAAGTTGCGATTGATAAGGCTTTTGTTGATTGGAGTGGTAACTGCGGTAATTTATCGGCTGCTGTCGGTGCTTTTGCCATTCATGCCGGCTTTTTCGATGCTAGCCGCATTCCAGAAAATAGTATTGTCCAAGTGCGAATTTGGCAGGCCAATATAGGTAAAACTATCATTGCCCATGTGCCTATTAGCCATGGTGAAGTGCAGGAAATCGGAAATTTTGAACTCGATGGTGTGACATTTGCGGCTGCAGAAATCGGTGTCGATTTTATCGACCCTGCAAATAAGCCCCAAAAAGGGAAACCGGGTATGTTTCCTACAGGTAATTTGGTTGATGAGCTTGAGCTGCCAGCAAGCGTATTCAATAACAATGAACAGTCAAATAACAGCCTAGAGCCGAGAACAATAAAAGCCACTATGATCAATGCGGGTATTCCAACCATCTTCGTTAACGCAGAGGATATCGGCTATCGCGGTGATGAGTTACAGGAAGCGATTAATGGCGATGCTAAAGCTTTGGAGATGTTTGAATCGCTGCGCGCCATAGGTGCAGTTAAGATGGGGTTAATTAGCCATGTAGATGAAGCAGCGTCTCGTCAACATACTCCCAAGATAGCCTTTGTCTCGCCAGCATGCAGTTATACCTCATCCAGTGGTAAGCAGATTGAGTGCTCGCACATAAATCTCAATGTTCGCGCTCTGTCCATGGGCAAGCTGCATCACGCCATGATGGGCACCGCCGCAGTAGCCATAGGCACGGCCGCTGTTATTTCTGGCACCTTAGTAAACCTAGCTGCGAATTTAAGTCATCATGCTAAAACAGGCAGCCAAGCTGACTCAGTCTGCTTCGGTCACCCCTCGGGTACGTTAACAGTGGGGGCAGCGGCAGAGCAGGTCGACGGCCAATGGACTGTAACTAAAGTATCCATGAGCCGCAGTGCTAGGATATTGATGGAAGGCTGGGTTCGAGTACCAGCCAATAGTTAGCTTTGAATGACGCTTGAGTCATGTTTGTTATCTCCGTTGAAACCTGTACGTTGAAGCAGCACGGGTATATTAACTTGGGAAATAGAATTGGGAACAATTCACAGCTTATGCAGTAACATAAGCTGTGTCGTTTATTGCTGAGATCAAGACTTTTCTTTTAGCATATCGAGAGCCACCGCTTCAGCAATTTTAATCCCGTCTATACTGGCAGATAAAATACCTCCCGCATACCCCGCGCCTTCACCAGCTGGGTATAAACCTTTGGTATTTATACTTTGATAATCTGCACCGCGCTTAATTTGAACCGGTGACGAAGTACGTGTTTCTACGCCAGTTAGCATGGCATCATCTTGGGCAAAACCGGGGATCTTTTTATTAAAAGCGGGTAAAGCTTCCCGAATTGCCTCAATGGCAAAATCTGGCAGGCTCGTGCTAAGATCGGCCATGGTGACATCTGGCTTATATGAAGGCACTACGTCTCCACATGGCTTGGCTGCTGTCCCTTTTAAAAAATCACCCACTCGTTGTGCAGGGGCTTGGTAAGTGCTGCCCCCTAAAATATAAGCATTACGTTCTAGTTTGCGCTGTAGTGCAATACCTTGCAGCGGATCGTTATCGAAATCACTCGGTGAAACACCCACTACAATGGCACTGTTTGCATTACGCTCACTACGTGAATATTGGCTCATACCATTAGTGACCACCGCTTCGGTTTCTGAAGTAGCCGCCACGACGACGCCGCCAGGGCACATACAAAAGCTATATACCGAACGACCACTCTTGCAGTGGTGCACTAACTTGTAATCCGCCGCACCTAACAGCGGATGCCCCGCGTTGCTACCAAAACGCGCTTGGTCAATCAGTTGTTGCTTGTGTTCAATACGAAAACCCACCGAGAAAGACTGTGCTTTAAGGTAAACGCCTTTATCATGCAACATTTGCACAGTGTCACGTGCACTGTGTCCTATCGCCAAGGTGACATGCTTAGAGTTGATGACTTCCCCCCCCTTGAGCGTCACACCTGTGACTTGGTTGTCGACAATATTGATCTCTTCAACCCGGGTTTCAAAACGAATATCACCGCCAAGCTCGATGATTTTACTGCGCATACGTTCAACCATTGTGACCAGCTTGAAAGTACCGATATGAGGCTTGCTGACATAAATAATTTCAGCAGGAGCGCCAGCAGCAACAAATTCTTGTTTTACTTTTAAGCCGAGGAAGTTGGGATCTTTCACTTGGCTGTATAATTTACCGTCAGAAAATGTCCCAGCACCACCTTCACCAAACTGCACGTTTGATTCGGTATTTAATTCACCTTTGCGCCAGAAGCGAAAAGTATCTTTTGCACGTTCATGTACAGACTTACCGCGCTCTAAAATGATAGGCTTAAAACCCATTTGAGCCAGAATTAAACCAGCAAAAATACCACAAGGCCCCATACCTATGACAATGGGACGTTGTTCTAAATTCGCAGGCGCTTGAGCGACATATTTATAACGGGTGTCAGGTGATTTTTTTACACGTTGGTCATGCTCAAAACGATTTAAAATGTGGTCTTCATCAATATCATCTAACGTTAAATCAAGCGTATAAATCAAGGTGATTTTATTACGTTTACGCGCATCATAACCACGTTTAAAGATATGGATGTTGGCCAGTTGTGCAGGTGTGATTGACAGTTTATCAAGCACAAAATTGCGCAATGCATCATCGTCATGGTCTAACGGTAATTTGACTTCATTTAGACGTATCATAGGGTGGTTACCTGATAGAGGATATGGTTCATAATCTATAGCGCGCAGTTTACGTGATCTAGGTAAAAAAATAACCATGACACGTAAAATTTTCAGTTCAAGAGCATTTTATCAAAGTTAACTGAAAGCTGTAGAAGGAGCTGGTTTATCATATCGTATCTAATGGTGTTATAAATATTTCGTAAGGAGGCCGCCACAGTTAACACGTCAGACTTGACCTACAGTAAGATGGAAACGATTAAATATTCAAGTGGCCTGTATCTACAATAATGGTTATAAAATGTGATCTGATTAAACATTAAGCGATCAATAAAAGCATAGAGTTGTAGCATGTTAGGATACCTGACACTCTGTTAAAACCTAAGGAAAGATATGGTGAAAAATAACTTACGCCAAAGGAAGTTGTTTATTGAATTACTTGCATGGTGGGAAGGCGCTGTCACCAATAAACAACTCACCGAACAATTTGATATTAGTCGCCAACAGGCACATCAAGACTTTAAAAATTACAATGAACAGCTGCCTGGCAACTTA
>JBAHZX010000078.1:0-5493 GCA_037132815.1 Shewanella sp. | reverse complement strand
TCTTGAAGGAGGAGGAAGAAGTAGTCGCTATATCTGGGCGACATTGCATGACATGGACGAATGGCACCGAAAATACAGTCGTCTAGTGGCGCTGGTTGAAGAAAAACAAGAAACCCAGCACATGGCTCATGGGGCACTGTACGGTTATTGGTGGTTACGGTTAGGGCCACAATTAACCTTGAGTGTCGGTACAGATGGAGATGGGGAAACTCAAGTTGAAAAAGTTACAAAAAACTTGGGTGATTTGATGATGACTGGGCATTTTAAAAAAGTTGCTCAGCTTACGCAGTTGATTCAGCCAGAACTATTAGCTTCTTTTATTAATGGCGGTTGGCCTTATTACCCTCATGCTTGGTTTTTATTGGATTTATGCTGTCGATGGCAAGGACTCGCCTTTGAGGTAAGTGATTTTAAGTTACCTAAAAATATGTATGTTTATCCTGAAGTCTTAGCCGAGTGGGATACCAAAGAGGTATCACGAGTGCAGGAATTAGTGACCAAAATGGCGGATTATCATATATCACAGTCTAAATCGAATATGCGTGCCAGTGATACCTATGATTTTAGTCGTGCTATGCAGTGGTTATTTCCGTATGAAATTTTAACCTGGTTAAAGCTGCGTCAACATTTGGGGTTACCCAACCCTGAAACCTTTGAACACCCATTAATGCATTTACCCCAAGCACAAATGCCGGAGAATACCCCACTCCCTGAAGACCCTATGGTCACCGCTTTGGTAAAAAAATTAATTACCGAGACAAACATTAATATTGACCCCTTTATTGATTTAGTTGAGTAAAAACTATCACACATGGAGCATGATACATGGCACATTAAACTTTGCCGTACAAAGTGCTGATTAAGAAAACCAAAAAAAGGAGGTCATAATGAACACCATCGCACGACGATTAGCGAAAACCAAGCAAGAATTATTGCTTGATGAAGGACAAATGTTTTTGGATAAAAGCAACTTTTATGCAAAACGTATTCAAAAGAACTTTGACAAATACCAAATAGAGTTTGCGGACTATCTTGAAGGTAAAGAAGATAGCAGTCGTTATGTATGGGCATTATTGCATGCCATGGACGAATGGCATCGCAAATACAATCGCCTAGCTGTGGTGCTGACACAGTGGAAGGAGCGGAGGCCTTACAAGCGCTCTGTTCTAAGCCCATAGACCCGGAAATAGAAGGCAGCGCCGCCAATGAACTTACCAATGTCTATAAACTTCAGCAGTTGTATGCCGTTACAAAAGCAAACAAAAAGGGAATTGAAAAAGCTACATACCTTACCAGCCTTTATATTAATGGCATAGGTACGGCCAATGAGGAGCCTGGCTCAGATGGCCCAGTGGAAGATGATATCGTAGGCAGTGCATTCGGACGTGGTGAGCGTGGGGTGGTTGCTCGTGCCGAAGAGGGATTGGAAACAATATGCAAACAAGTCTCAGAAGAGTTACAAGCTCAGAATTTATCTACCTTTGATGGCATTGGAAAGCTGGAGTTTGATGTATTTGGCTTCAGTCGCGGTGCTGCGGCCGCGCGGCACTGTATCAATGAGATATTATTGGGCCAGAAAGGTCTCTTCGTCGAGCGCTTCTTAGAAGAGAAATACTCAATTGAACTGCATCCACTCTTTGATTGGCAAGAAAATGATAACTATGAGGTTCACTTTGCCGGTTTATTCGATACTGTTGCTGCCATAGCGTCACTCTGGGATGGCATGGACCCTCATGACGATGATAACGGTAAGGTCAAGTTGTGGTTAGATCCCAAGCGAGTGAAGCAGGCGGTACATCTGGTTGCTCACCCCAAAGATGAATTTCGTTATAATTACTCTCTTAATCAATTGAATAATGCGAGTCAAAGCCCTAGTAGCCAATTTGTGGAGATTACTCTGCCAGGGGCCCACGCAGATATCGGCGGAGGTTATTTTTCACGGCAATTTTTCAGTGGTGCGTTACAAAAATATGATAAACAGTATCTAGACACTAAACGTGTGGCTGCATACAGTAGTTTTATACGTACCAAACGAGGCCAGAGTGACGACGAGGCAGCACGCAGCAGTAATGCGTTTAAAAAGATTATTGCCGAATCTCAGAGGCTAATAAAGGGCAATTGGTGCTCAACTAATCAGTTGACGATTAAATATGTTATTAGCAGCGGCCATCACAGTCGCAAGCAACCAGGCACGAATCGGCACAGAATACGCATTGAGCTATTTATGTCACGAGTGATAGAGGGGGATTTATCTCGTTTATCTTTGCGCTTGATGGCCGGACTTGCCGAGTTTAAGGGAGTGCTTTGGGATGATGAAGAAGGGGACCGATGGAATAAGGAAAATTATAGGGTTGTCGACTTTAATGCAGCCTTCGATGTGAATAGCCACTCTTTTAGCCAGATTTGTAGCGACACCTTAGCTCAGGCCAAACAAGGAAAAATACTACCAGAACTGTTAACTCAAGAGTTTCATTTAGGCTTGAGACGACATTTTGTTCACTATAGCTCAGACTGCGACTTTATCAGTGGAATACCTATTATCCCCAATAAAGCCAATGAGAATTTTACACGGGTAAAACACCCCTGCAAACAAGGAACTTGATATGTCTGTTAAAAAGGTATGCATACTGGTTACACTGACCGTTATCTTTTTGCTGAGCGCCTGCAAGAGTATCCCTAAGGAGCTTACACGTGATGAAGGTACGATTTGGAGTATCGGGATCACCGCTCCTCTGTATTACGGAGTCAAGATTGAAAAGATTTGGGGAATCAATGACAGTCAAGATTGGACCAGTATTCTTATTCCTCCCAATACTCATATCAGCGACTTGGACCAAGATAGAAAGTCCACACAAGCAGCTGGCTATGAATGGGACCCCTACATGCTTTCTCCAACTGTTTTTTATGCAAATGCACAGCACCCAGCACGAAAAAGAACTCCACCAGAGGAGATCTTCATTGCCTAGTTGTCGTTGGCTGAAGGCAAGTTTTACCGGTTGAATTATCGTCTGAGTGATGAACTACAGCAACAAATGCTGACTCTTAACACTAAGACCATACCCGAATGGGAGTGGACTAGTTTCTGTGGAAGTCATTTGATATTCGGTTTTATTCCTGGTGGTGAAGTCAGCGTATGGTTATCAAGTTACTGTGAGCCTGAATACCGTTTCATTGAGCGTGTTCAGGCTTCTGGACCATTCGATCACGCATTTTATCCCGGTAGTAACCGTGAGTATTATGCTTCCCTGATAAAAAGACTTCGCGAAAAAGTGGCGGCTCAAAACGTACAGCTATTTCCTATCCCGGAAGACAAGCTGGCCTTGATGCGTAACGCCAATGCCAAGCAAAAAAAATTGCCTCCCAAGCCTACACCCGCTCCCAAACTCACCCATTGTTGGGCGGAAAAACCCTATAACCTCAGGGTAAAACTTGAAATAGGCTCGCCGCAACATCAGTTATCACGGCGTATTTGGAATAATGCCTATGACTTTGCGATAAAAGTGCGCACCCTTGACACAGGGATTCACTTAGCCTGGCAAGAAGCGGAAGAGAAAGGCTTCAATGTCAGAGAGCGAGAACTATGGATCTTTGCCAGATTGAGTGCTCAGGGCCAAGTGCCAGCGTCTCAGATTGCAAAAGGACTGGAACTCAGTTCGGTAGAAGTCAAACAGGTACAAATTTGGGCGGATGATTTTTGTCGTGCCGACAATAGGTTATCCACTTTGGATAAGAATGAAAGTAACCTCGAATAAAGTGATCAATATGTTAACCAATAAAATAGGCATGCTAGTTACTCTAACAGTGGTTTTTTTGCCGCAGCGCAGGGGCTGTATGCCGCCCGAGACCTTGATGCACTTAAGCGTTTTAAAAGTGCGACTCAACAGCTTAAATACGGGGCGAGTCTTGGTCGCCTCACGGGGATATTAGGGATATTTAGTTATTTGTATATTGGTGCTTCTTCAGCGTTTAAAGCTAGCTCTGCCTACGCTGATTTAACGGATGCCTATCGAGCTGGCAATCAAAAACTCATGCTTAAATCGGCCATCAGCCTAGGGGCAGAAAGTAGCTTAACAGTTATCAATGGCGTCGCTTTTATTAGAACGTTTTTAATTGTGAGTCATGTCAGTCGTGAAATTGGCGCAGCCAGAGCCGTTGCCTGGGCCGCTAACGGTGGTCGATTATTAGCTATTGGTCTACGCGCTAACTTGCTGGGTCTGGCTGTTACGGCTCTGCAATTAGGCGCGACCGTGTGGTATAACGCTTCCCAGTTGGATAAGTATCTGCAATGGATGAAAACCAGTACTGGGGCATAGCGCCAGGTACTAGGGCTTTGGCAGAGAGCGAGGTGGCGCTTGCACGCATCGTCCTCAAACCGAGCGCCGAGTTTAAAGTGACTCCTAAGGGCGGCGCCTTAATACTCTCACTGCCTAGCACCACCGCGCGTGAACTCGATAGAGCAGGTATTGGCAAATAGACATGCGCAATACATGGGAGCCATGGAGCCAGCAATTGTTGGGCCAATGGCATTTGCTTAGCGAGCTCGATGAGCCATTAATTCTGGCTGTGCCTATTTACCCGAACGAGAAAAACGCCCAACACAATATAGCCATCGAACTGCATTATCGACCGTCAGTAACAACTGAGCATGTTGATATTATCCGTTTTCAAACCTCCTCACTAACGCGCTCTCAGCAATTAAAGGAGGTGAAGCTATTTAAAACAGCTCGCCTCAACGCGCCTTTAGTCGCACTGGATTTTGATGCCCTTGCCGTTATTGAGCAAGGTTAATATGCAAGTTAATGCTGCTCAAATAAGGCACTTAATATTCTAATTTAAGAAGGATAGGAATAAACATGAGTCACATGGGTAAAAATAATGACAAGGCCGACGCGGCGTTGGATCTCAGTAATAGCCCGCCAACGGCGGGCGAGCAACGTGATATTCCTCTGGGACAGGCACTGTTTTTTTCGCCACTGCCCACCGCCCAAGGCGATGGTCTGGATATTAATGGCAGCTTTTTAGAGGTCAACGATGTTTATTTAGATATCGGTAGCAGTAATAGTGGTAAAAATTTTCAGGTACAAATGTATACGTCGGCGTTTAGTTTTTTTGTTTGGTGTGTGTGGTATTACTTTTCATCGCAGGCCTACGTGAATTTTACCGAGATGAGCAGGTTTATTCATATTGGTTTTATTTTCAGCAAGTACTACAAGATGACGTTACGGATACCCTGTTATTCTGCATATTAGGATTTGTACTTATGTCGGCCTACGCCATCCTAAGTTCGACTTATCAAAAGTCACGTCAGCGACCGATGCGCTTTAATCGCCAAAAACGGGAGGTCTGTTACTTTCCCTCTGGCAGTGATAGCCCAGTAATTTGTCCATGGGAGCAACTCATTACTTGGGTGGCCAGCAGCAGTGGCACAACGGGCAGCAATATCATGACCACCTATACCTTTGGTATGGCGATAGAAGACAAGGCCAATGATCA